>JAOPUX010000142.1 GCA_025963285.1 Jatrophihabitans sp. | reverse complement strand
AGCAGACCCAGTCCGAGGTCCGCAGCGAGTTCCTGAACAAGCTGGCCAAGGGTCAGGTCCGCACGGGTGTCGTGTCCTCGATCGTCAACTTCGGTGCGTTCGTGGACCTCGGCGGCGTCGACGGTCTGGTGCACGTCTCCGAGCTGTCCTGGAAGCACATCGATCACCCGTCCGAGGTCGTCGAGGTCGGCCAGGAGGTCACCGTCGAGGTTCTCGACATCGACCTCGACCGTGAGCGTGTCTCCCTATCGCTCAAGGCCACCCAGGAAGACCCGTGGCGTCAGTTCGCCCGTACCCACCAGATCGGCCAGGTCGTGCCCGGAAAGGTCACGAAGCTGGTTCCGTTCGGTGCGTTCGTCCGCGTCCAGGACGGCATCGAGGGCCTCGTGCACATCTCCGAGCTGGCCGAGCGCCACGTGGAGATCCCGGAGCAGGTCGTCAACGTCGGCGACGAGCTCCTCGTCAAGGTCATCGACATCGACCTCGAGCGTCGCCGGATCTCGCTGTCGCTGAAGCAGGCCAACGAGGGCGCGCTCAGCGACGACTCGTTCGACCCGGCCCAGTACGGCATGGAGACCCAGTACGACGACAAGGGCAACTACATCTACCCGGAGGGCTTCGACCCCGAGGCGCAGGCGTGGCTGCCGGGCTACGAGGAGCAGCAGGAGGCTTGGGAGAAGCGTTACGCCTCTGCCCGCGAGCGCTTCGAGGCTCACCGCAAGCAGCTCGAAGAGGCCCAGAAGGCCGACGCCGAGGCCGCTGTCGAGACTGGCGAAGGTGTCAGCTCGTACACGTCCGAGGCACCGGAGGCCGGCGGTTCGCTGGCATCCGATGAGGCTCTTGCCGCCCTGCGCGAGAAGCTCGCGGGCCGCTAAGCAGCCAGCACGTTCGGACGGCCCGGGGACTTCGGTTCCCGGGCCGTTCTGCGTCTCGGACGAGCATGTCTTGTGCCGGGCTGGTCGCTCTGACCGCCCCGAACGGGCTCCCAGCAGAAACCTGATCCAGTAGCGTCTCGGAGCATGCAAGTGGGGCTGACAGGCGGCGTGGGATCGGGCAAGAGCACGGTGTCGGCGCGGCTGGCCGAGCTGGGTGCGGTGGTGATCGACGCCGACGCGATCGCGCGTGAGGTCGTGGAGCCGGGAACGCCCGGTCTGGCTGCCGTCGTCGAGCGGTTCGGCAGCGCTGTGTTGGGCGCTGACGGGCGGCTGGACCGCCCGGCGGTGGCAGCCATCGTTTTCAGTGACGAGGCGGCACGCGCGGATCTGAACGCCATCGTGCACCCCCTGGTCGGCCAGCGGACGGGCGAGCTGATGGCCGCGGCCGCTGATGACGCGATCGTGGTCTACGACGTGCCGCTGCTCGTCGAGTCGAACATGGCCGGCGGTTTCGAGGTGGTGGTCGTCGTCGAGGCCGACCCGGAGCTGCGCATCCAGCGACTGGCCGGGCGCGGGATGGCCGAGGCCGATGCACGGGCGCGGATGGCGATCCAGGCCACCGACGAGCAGCGCCGGGCCGTGGCCACCGAACTCCTCGAGAACAACGGCACGCGCGACGAACTGATCACGGCGGTGGATGCCCTGTGGCAGCGGCTGGTCGCCCGTTCCCAGAGCACGCCGGAGGCCTGACCGGGGGAGGCGGTTTGGAGCCACCGACGGCATCCGATAGAGTCATCGCCCGTACGCGAAAGCAGAAATTCATCGCGTATGGATTGCGGACGTAGCGCAGCTGGTAGCGCATCACCTTGCCAAGGTGAGGGTCGCGGGTTCGAATCCCGTCGTCCGCTCGAGGCACCATTTCGGCTCTTTTCTAGTCCGGCGCACGTGGGCCGGAAGGTAGCCGGGTATTTACGGCGGCGTGGCCGAGTGGCTTAGGCAAGGGCCTGCAAAGCCCTGTACGCGGGTTCGATTCCCGCCGCCGCCTCGCGAGACAGGTAGCACAGCACGGGCGATTAGCTCAGCGGGAGAGCACTTCCCTGACACGGAAGGGGTCACTGGTTCAATCCCAGTATCGCCCACCACGCTACAGCCCCCGGAATCCGGGGGCTGTAGCTATGTCAGGGGTACATCATGTTCCGCCGTGCAACCTCTATGCACCACAGTGGATCTCAGCCGCTGCCGTAGACGGTTCCGGGGTCTTCAGTCTCTTAGATGTTCTGCGGCGAAGGCCGTGCGAGCTGCGGCACCGTTTCCCGCCGCCGACAGCTCATCGCTGGCGAACACATCTAGTTCTCCCGATGGTGGATCGGCCCGACCGTCTCACGTAGCTGCGTGCCCGTGCCGCCCCACCGCAGCGCGATGATCTCGGCTGCGATCGAGACGGCGGTCTCTTCAGGGGTGCGGGCGCCCACGTCCAGCCCGATCGGGGCGTGCAGACGCGCCAGCTCGTCCCCGCTCAGCCCGAGCTCGCGGAGCCGAGCAAGCCGGTCGCCGTTGGTGCGGCGTGAGCCCATGGCGCCGACGTAGGCCAGTGGCAGGCGTAGCGCCAACTCCAGCAGCGGCACGTCGAACTTCGGGTCGTGGGTGAGGACGCAGACCACGGTGCGCTCGTCGAGTCCGCCCGCGATCGAGGCTCGTTCGAGGTATCGGTGCGGCCACTCCACTACGACCTCGTCGGCCTCGGGGAACCGCTTCGTCGTGGCAAAGGTGGCGCGCGCATCGCAGACCGTGACGTGATAGCCGAGGAACGCGCCGACCCGCGCCACTGCCGCGGCGAAGTCGATCGCACCGAAGACGATCATGCGGGGGCGCGGCGCATAGGCCGCGACAAAGATCGAGATCTCGTCGCCGCGTCGTTCTCCGTCGGGGCCGTAGCGGACGATACCGGTGCGCCCTTGCTCCAGCATGCCGATCGCGTCGTCGCGTACGGCATCGTCAAGGCGGGTGCTACCAAGGGTGCCGTCAGCCGAGTCGGGGCGGATCACGAGGCGCGCGCCGGTGCGTGAGCCGCCCGGGACGTCCTTGATCAGCGTGGCCACGGCGACGGCCTGGCCGTTGCGCACGGTCTCCGCGACGCCGCCGAACTCGGGGAAGCTGGCCTGATCGACCTGCTCGACGAAGAGCTCGATGACGCCGCCGCAGGTGAGGCCCACGGCATAGGCGTCGTCGTCGGAGACGCCGAAGCGGTGCAGCCCTGCCGCACCGGTGTCGCGGGCCTGCGCGGCCAGCTCGTAGACGGCACCCTCGACGCAGCCGCCGGAGACGCTGCCCACCGCGGTGCCGTCCGGCCCGACGAGCATGGCTGCCCCGGGCTGCCGAGGCGCCGACGTCCAGGTCTGCACGACCGTGCCCACACCGACCGGGCGTCCATCCAGCCACCAGGCCTCGAGTTCGGACAGCACGTCGCGCACCCCGGCAACATACCCCCGCAGACCTGCATCAACGGGGCGAGTCGAATACGCTGCAAGGATGACCGCTGCGGGAGTCAGAGCGTTGGCGCTGGCCGATTCCCACGGTCGTGTGGCCACGGACCTGCGGGTCTCGCTCACCGATAAGTGCAACTTGCGCTGCACTTACT
>JAOPUX010000127.1 GCA_025963285.1 Jatrophihabitans sp. | reverse complement strand
ACGGGTCGCCGCCGAGGAGATCGACGAGTTCGGCGTCCAGCGGCTGCGAACCTCCCTGGCCTATGAGCCAGACCTGACCGGACGGGACATGAGGTCGAGCCGGCACGAGGCCGGGCGATTCCACGTGTTGCTGGCCGAGCTCACAGGTAACCCGGCGCTGCAGCTCTTCAGTCACGTGTGCGTCACACTGACCGAAACGCGGTTGCCCGCGCCCCGCGAACCGGATACCACCTTTCGAGAGGCGCACAGCGCTCACGAAGCGATTGCCGAGGCGGTCATCGCCGGCGATTCGGCCCTAGCGCAGCACCGGATGAATTCGCATTTCTCCGCCATGGCCCGGACCTGGAGCCTCGAGTCCAACTCGCTCGATGCGCTCGGCGGGTCGGCCTTCATCCCGACCGTTCACCCCGCCCCGTCCGCCGCCCCAAGCGACGAGCCGAATTCTGTTCCTTGAACATCGTTCTGAGATCAGATAACGTCTCGGCGGAGCACGCCCGCTCAGCGACCCGCCTGAGGTCGCCAATCTGGACGGCTAACTGGGCGGCGCCCTGACGAGATGGGAAGTCCATAGTGAATGATGCGGTGATCGTTGAGGCGATCCGAACTCCGATCGGTAAGC
Organism: Jatrophihabitans sp.; assembly: GCA_025963285.1. Lineage (GTDB taxonomy): Bacteria > Actinomycetota > Actinomycetes > Mycobacteriales > Jatrophihabitantaceae > JAOPUX01. The sequence continues at coordinate 38,414 of JAOPUX010000127.1, read as the reverse complement.
GGAACGGGACGTTGGCCGGGGTCCACCCGGTCGATCTCTCGGCCGAGATCCTGAATGCCCTAGTTGCCCGCACCGGCATCGATCCGGGGGCCATCGACGATGTGATCTGGGGCTGTGTCACCCAGATCGGCGATCAGTCGAGCAACGTTGCCCGCTGGGCGACAATCGCTGCCGGTTGGCCGGAGCACGTGCCAGGGGTGACGATCAACCGGGCCTGCGGATCGAGCCAGCAGGCCGTCGACTTCGCTGCCCATGCCGTCATGGCGGGCCAATACGACCTGGTGGTGGCCGGCGGGGTCGAGGTGATGAGCCGGGTCGGCCTCGGAGCCGGGCGGGCCACCGGTCAGCCCTACGGCCCACGCGCCTACGCGCGCTACGACGACTTCCCGTTCAACCAGGGGCTAGGCGCCGAGCTGATCGCGGAGCAGTGGAAGCTCAGCCGTACGCAGCTCGACGAGTTCTCGGCGTCCTCGCACGCGAAGGCCGCGGCCGCTATCGACGAGGGCGTCTTCGACGACCACGTGATTCCCGTCGACGTCGAGGGAACCAAGTTCACAACCGACGAGGGCCTGCGCCGCGGCACCTCGGCCGAGACGCTGGCGGCCCTGAAGCCTGCTTTCCGGCCGGAGGACGGCGTCATCCACGCCGGCAACGCGTCCCAGATCTCCGATGGGGCGGCGGCATTGTTGATCACTACGCCGGAACGGGCCAGCCAGCTGGGCCTCACTCCCATCGCGCGCTACCACTCCGGTGCCGTCAGCGGAGCCGACCCGATCCGCATGCTCACCGGCCCCATCCCGGCCACCGCGAAGGTCCTCGCTCGCGCTGGCCTGAGCATTGACGACATCGGCGTCTTCGAGGTGAACGAGGCCTTCGCGCCGGTACCGCTGGCCTGGCTGGCCGAGACCGGTGCAGACCCGGCCCGGCTCAACCCGCTGGGCGGTGCGATTGCGGTCGGGCACCCCCTGGGCGCCTCGGGCGCGATTCTGATGACCCGCCTGCTAGCCCAGATGCGCCGCGAACACCTGCGCTACGGCCTGCAGACGATGTGCGAGGGCGGCGGGACCGCCAACGCGACGATCATCGAGTTGCTCGACGCCTGATCTACCGGGCGCTCAACGAAGCGGGTGGGGCAGCGTCGAGACGACGTTGCCCCACCTGGCATTTAAGAGCGACCCCAGCCGGCTGTAAGAGCAGGGACCGGCCAGAGCGCAGACCTTTGCCGGCTTCGGTCCAGATCCTGCGCTTAGGCCTGGCGTTACGCCCCCAAGTCCCGTCCGATGATCTCCTTCATGATCTCCGTAGTGCCGCCGTAGATGGTCTGCACACGGCCGTCCACGAAGGCCCGGGCCACGCGGAACTCCTTCATGAACCCGTATCCACCGTGCAGCTGCAGGCAGGCGGTGACGACTCGCTGTTGCATCTCGGTGGCCCACCACTTGGCCTTGGCCGCGTCAACGGCGCTCAGCTCGTGGCGAGCCGCGGCCTGAATGCACCGATCGATGTAGGTACCCGTGATATCGAGCTCCGTGGCGATCTCAGCTAGTCGAAACCGGCTGTTCTGGAAGGACGCAATCGGCTGTCCGAAGGCTTTGCGCTCCCGGGTGTAGGTAAGCGTCTCCTCGAAGACCGCCTTCGAGGTGGCCACTGCGTTGATTGCCATCGACAGCCGTTCCAGGGGCAGGTTATGCATGAGCTGCGCGAATCCACCCCCCTCGGTGCCGAGCAGGTCGGCCTCGGGGACGAAGACGTCGTCGAAGAAGAGCTCGGCCGTGTCCTGGGCGCGGAGTCCGATCTTCTCGAGCTTGGATCCGCGCGCAAAACCCGGCGAGTCACGGTGGACTACGACCAGCGAGATCTCGCGTCGGGGCTGGGCGTCCACGCCTCGGGCGACCACGATGACGTGATCGCTGAGGATGCCGTTCGAGATGAAGGTCTTGGCACCGTTGAGGCGCCAGCCACCAGGCGTCGGGGTCAGGCGCGTGCGAATCCCGCGCAGATCGCTGCCGGTGCCCGGCTCGGTCATCGCGATGGCCCAGATGGACCGGCCAGCCGCGAAGTCCGGCAGCCAGCGCTGCTGCTGTTCCGGCGAAGCGAGGGTTAGCAGGTACGGCGCCACGATGTCGTTATGCAGCTTGAAGCCTGGCCCGGAGACGCCCAGCCGGGCCATCTCCTCGACGACTACGGCGTTGAACCGGAAGTCACTCGCCCCGCCGCCGCCATACTCCTCCGGGATGTTGAAGCCGACAACGCCGCGCTCCCCCGCCTCGATGAAGACGCTCCGGTCGACAACTCCGTCCGCTTCCCACTGGTCATGCCGAGGCAGCACACGCTCCTCTAGAAAGGAGCGGACCACGGCCCGGAACGCCTCGTGTTCGGGCTCGAATACCTCACGGCTCAGCGCCATCTGTCGGTCCAATCACGCGTCCGGGGGCCGGACGCAGTCACTCGGGAGTAGGTCAGTCAGAGGCTGGCAGCGCGGCCGCGGCCTGGAGGCTCAGCGGCCGCCCGTCGACCAGGACCTGGCCGTGTCCGTCCTGGACGCACAGCACCTCGAGCCCGGTCTCGGCATCGCTGTAGCGCTTACCCAGCAACAGAGCCAACTCGGGGTCGGACTCGGTCGGTGTGAGGGCCAGCTTGCTCGCAGTCATAGGCACCCCACCGCAGCTCAGCTCGACCTCGGACTTCGGCGCTCGGATCACCACGACCTCGGTGGTGCAGACGCCGCTCCACAGCCGCATCCCGGCTCGCAACTTCATTCTTTCTTCCCTCTCGCCAGTTCGATTCTTGGGGACGGGTCTCAGCCCGTCAGGCCTCCGGCCATGGGTCGTGCGCCCGGTCGGCTCCGATCGTGACCGGAGCGTGGCCGGCAGCCAGGTCCAAGCCGATCAGTGGCAGATCCACCGCCCGGTAACCCGGCCGTTCGTGCAGCAAGCCCCAGGACGCCACCTGCGGGTCCGCGCCGAGTTCATCCGGCTCGAGCACCGGGCCGACCGGAATGTCGGCCGCGGAGAGGAGCTCTATCCACTCCTTGCTCGAGCGGAGCAGCAGATAGCCCTGGAGCTTCTCATTGACCAGAGCCGCGGACCGGCATCTGTCGGCATAGGTGCGGAAGCGCGAGTCATCGGCGAGCTCGTCGGCGCCGAGGACCTGGCAGAGCCGCCGCCAGAAGTGCTGCTCCATACAGCCGAGAGTGAAGCGCCCGCCATCGCCACCGACGAAGACGCCGTACGCCCCGCGCCCCATGAACTCCGATTTCTCCGGCGAACCCTCGGCTATATGTGCGGCCAGCCGCACCTCGGCCAGCTTGAGCGCGGTGGCGGCCAGGGGCACGTCGATCACGCCACCTCGCCCGGTCTTCTGTCGCCGCAGCAGCAGGCTCAGGATTCCGAGCGTCGCATAGAGCGCGCCACCAAGGTCGGCGATCGGGATCCCGCCGGAGGCCTCCGGTGGCCCGTCGGGGCTGCCGCTGAAGGCGAGCAGCCCGCTCAGTCCGAGATAGTTCACATCGTGCCCAGGCTGCCCGGCCAGCGGTCCCGACTGGCCATACCCGCTAAGCGATACATAGATGAGGCGCGGGTTGCGCTCGACAAGGCGGGCGGAGTCGAAACCCAGCTTCGCTAAGCCGCCGGGCCGGAAGCTCTCCACGAGCACGTCGGCCTGGTCGATAAGGCGTTCGAGGTAGAGAACCCCCTCGGCCGAGCGCAGATCGAGTTCGAGGCACTTCTTGCCCCGGTTGATCGTCTCGAAGACACCAGTCATGAGCTGGCGGATCACATCACCGCCGGGACGCTCCACCTTGACCACGTCGGCGCCAAGTTCGGCCAAGTGCAAGGTGCAGATTGGACCGGGCAGCAGGGCGGTCAGGTCCAACACCCGGACACCGGCCAACGGCAGTGGCTCCGGCTCAGTCATCAAGTTCGAGGTCGGCGTCATGGGCCGAGTTGGCCCCATCCAGCAGCGAGGCCAACTCGATGCAGGCATCGTGCAGTTGCTGGCCGTATTCCTGCGTACGGGCGTCGGTCATCAAGCTCGCGAAGCCGACCGCACCGATGACGAACCGGACCGCACCCGAGGTCTCGACGACCGGTGCCGCGACGGTGGTGACGCCCTCGGCGAAACCCTCCCTGTCCACCGCCCAGCCTCGTTCGCGGGTCGCCAGGATCTCAGCCCGAAACACCTTGGGGTCGGTCACGCTGTGCTTGGTGTAGCGAGTCAAGCCCTTATCTAGGACGCGGTCGATCTCGGGCAGGCTGTCGTGGGCCAAGAAGCAGCGGCCGAAAGATCCGCCTTGGATCGGGATGACCGACCCGACCGGCACTGTGATGTGGATGCCGTGCTCGCGGTGGAGCTGGTCGACCAGGGCAACGTGGTCCGGGTCCACTCGACGATAGATCACGAAGCTGGCGTCGAACTTGGGTTGCAGCTCGGCGAGGTGGCTCTTCATGATCTCGACGGGACTCAAGCGACGCGCCACCCCGGCGGCGAAGTGGAGCAGTCCGAGGCCCAGACGGTATCTGCGGTCATCCTGTTCGATCAGCCGGTGGGACAGCAGGGTCTGCATGAGGTAGTACGTCGTGCTCTTGTTAATCCCGGTCAGATCACCAACCTCGGTGATAGTCAGCTCACCCTTAACCCGGAGTGCCTCCAGCACGGCGATCGCCTTGCTGAGCGCGGGAACCTGGTAGGTCTGCTCGTCGCGCGTCTGGTCCTTCGCCACCGCTTGCGCCTCGCCTCTACATAGTTGTCGGCTTGATCGGCCTGGACTGGAGCGGGTCCGACCGGACGGTCGTGATGCGTCGCAGCGCTCGCAACCTCGGGAAAGTACCAGTATATAGAACGACCATCAATTGTCAGAACCCATCCTGCATCAACAAGCAGAATCTTGTTCCTTATACAGAATATCCGTACGATCAGCGTCAAGAAGTCTGTGGCCATCCCTGGCCCGGGAACCGGCCCAGGAACGGAGAGCTGATGCGCCGCACGCTTTACTCCTCTGACCACGACGCGTTTCGTGAGTTGGTCCGCACCTACCTGGAGAAGGAGGTCGTTCCGCATTTCGAGCAGTGGCGCCAGGACACCCAGGTCCCTCGCTCGCTGTTCCTAGAACTCGGCCGACTGGGCTTGCTGGGGATGGCGATCCCGACAGAGTTCGGCGGCGGGGGCCAGGACGACTATCGCTACAACGCCGTCATCCAGGAGGAGACCGCACGCGCAGGGGTAACCCTGGGTGGACTCCGGACCCACCTTGACGTCGTGCTGCCGTACTTCCTCGGTCTCGCCGACGACGCCCAGCAAGCCCGCTGGTTTCCCGGGCTCGCGGACGGTCGGCTGTACTCGGCGATCGCGATGTCCGAGCCCGGGACCGGCACGGATCTGGCCGGCGTGCGGACCAGGGCCACTCTCGACGGATCGGAGTACGTGCTCAACGGCGCCAAGACGTTCATCACCGGCGGTCTGCACGCCGACCTCGTCATCGTGCTGGCCCGGACCTCGACCGAGTCCGGGGACCGGCGGTCCGGGCTAAGCCTGCTCGTGGTGGAGAAGGGGATGCCCGGCTACACGGTCGGGCGCAAGCTCGACAAGCTGGGACTCACCGTTCAAGACACCGTCGAACTCGCCTTCAGTGACGTGAGGGTCCCGGCCGAGAACGTGCTCGGCGAGGCCGGCCGGGCGTTCAGCTATCTCACTCGCAATCTCGCCCAGGAGCGCCTGGCCATCGCGGTCGGGTCGGTGGCTCAGGCTCGCGCGGCGATCGACACGACGGTGTCCTACGTGCAGACCCGCACTGCCTTCGGCCAGCCGATCGCACAGTTCCAGAACACCAAATTCGAGCTCGCCGCCATGGCAGCTGAGCTCGAAGCGGGTCAGGCAATGCTGGACACCGCGGTGCTGGCGCTGGTCGAGCACGAACTCGATCCCGTCGACGCGGCCAAGGTCAAGCTGTTCTGCACCGAGATGCAGGGCCGAGTAGTTGACCGGTGCCTGCAGCTGCACGGCGGCTACGGCTACGTTCTGGAGTACCCGATCGCGCGCCTCTACGCCGACGCTCGGGTCGCCCGCATCTACGGCGGGACCAGCGAGGTCATGAAGTTGATCATCAGTAAGTCCCTCGGGCTCTGATTCCCATCGGTCACCACTGACTTCCACACAAGAGGCCTACTCATGAAGATCGCCCACGGTGGCGCCGAAGGACAGCCCACGGCCGCCCGCTCCGACCGGTTCTCCGGAACGGCCTTCGTCGATCCGCTGGTAACCGGGATCGCCGAGGGGCACGGGATCAGCGCCGTGACCTTTCCGCCTGGGACTCGCACCCACTGGCATAGCCACGAGCACGGGCAGATCCTCGTTGTGACGAGCGGGCGAGGCCTGATCTGCGTCGAGGGCGAGGATCCCCAGCCGCTCCGCGCCGGCGATGTCGTGTGGTGCGCACCGGGCGAATTGCACTGGCACGGCGGCACAGCCAGCACGCTCATGACACACGTGGCGACGTCACTCGGCTCTCCTGCGTGGAGCGGCCCGGTGAGCGACGCGGACTACAGGTCGGCGTCCGGTCCGGCCTGACAAAGATCGCCCTTGCTAAATGCCTCGCGACCGACAAGAATCAGTATACCGATCTTGATTCTAGGTATAGAACAGATTGGGTGACCGGGGCCGGGCTCCGGTCTTGTTGCCGGGAAGAGCCGAACGGTCGGCCGCCCCGCTCGCATCCATGCCAACGTAGGAGTAGATATGCAGATCGACGGGACGGTCGTGCTCGTGAGCGGCGGCGCATCCGGCCTGGGCCTCGCGACCGCGAGCCAGATCGTTGCGGCTGGTGGCAGGGTGGTACTGGTGGACCTCTCCGAGGAACTCGGGCACCAGGCCGTCGAGCAGCTGGGCAACGGAGCGACATTCGTCGCCGCCGACATAACCGACGCGGAACAGTTCGAGGCTGCTCTGGATCAAGCTGACGAACTCGGCGGAGCTCGGGCGGTGGTGCACTGCGCCGGCCGGGGCGGGGACCGCACCCGGATCATCGACAAGAACCGCGAGCCGGGCGGGCTCGATACCTTCGCCGAGGTGGTCCGGGTCAACCTGATCGGGACCTACAACGTGCTGCGCCTGTCGGCGGCACGCATGGCCAGGCTGCCGATCCTCGACGACGGAGACCGCGGTGCCATCGTGCTCACAGCATCGGTAGCCGCATTCGACGGGCAGATCGGGCAGGCCTCCTACTCCGCGTCGAAGGCCGGCATCCACGGTCTGACCCTGGTGGCCGCGCGCGATCTGGCCAGCTGGCAGGTCCGCGTCAACACGATCGCCCCCGGGATCATGGACACCCCCATGCTCGGCCGGCTGCGCCAGGACATCCGAGAGAGCCTGGCCGCAACGGTGCCGCACCCCAAGCGCCTCGGCCACCCCGACGATTTCGGCTCGCTAGCGGTGGAGCTGATCCGCAACCCCTACGTCAACGGCGAGACCATCCGGCTGGACGGGGCAATCCGGATGGCACCGCGATGACGGTCATGGCGGCGACGACGACGGACAACAAGGAACTGCCCCCCGACGCGCTGGCCGAGACGGTCGGACCGGTGCTGGTGATTACGATCAACCGTCCGGACCAGCGCAACGCCATGACGCTCGCCGCGGCACAGATCATCGCTGACGCGGTCGACCTCCTCGACAGCAGCCCTGATCTCGCCGTCGGGGTAATCACCGGTGCCGGCGGCACATTCTGCGCCGGGATGGACCTCAAGCGCTTCGCCCTCGGCGAAAGGCCACGCGTGCCCGGTCGAGGATTCGCCGGCATCACCGAGGCGCCGCCGCGCAAGCCGCTCATCGCCGCTGTCGAAGGCTGGGCACTCGGCGGTGGCTTCGAGCTCGTGCTGGCCTGCGACCTAGTGGTGGCCGCCGAGACCGCCTCCTTCGGCCTTCCTGAAGTGAAGCGAGGGTTGGCCGCGGCGGGCGGCGGCGCGGTCCGCCTACCGCGTCGGATGCCCCTGCCGATCGCCCTGGAGATCCTGCTGACTGGCGAGCCGCTCAGCGCCGATCGAGCGGCGCACTTCGGGCTGGTGAACGACGTCGTCGCCCCCGGGCAGGCGCTCGACCGGGCGCTGGAGCTGGGCCGCCTGATCGCCGCCAATGCCCCTCTAGCCGTACGGCTGATCAAGCAGCTGGCGATCGACTCGGCAGACTGGCCCAGCAGCGAGCTGTTCAGCCGACAGGCTCCCTACGTCGACCCGATCTTCGCCTCCGACGACGCCAAGGAAGGCGTGACGGCGTTCAGCCAACGCCGGGCCCCCCGCTGGACCGGGCAGTGACATGACCCTCGACGTCGGTCGGTTGAACCCGCGGCACGGTCGGCACGAGCCGACGGGCGGCACCCCGCCGCGGCGCCCGGACTCGGTGAGGCGGACCACCACAATCGACATGCGGCGCGACGAAGGCCCGACCGGTCCGCTCCTGCTCCTCGGCCGAGGCCGCGACCTGAAGACCACTCCTACCGGGGCGGTTGGCCACGAGCAGTTCGCCGCGTTCGAGGCCTTGGTCGACTTCTACGGCGGCCGGCAAATCTCGCAACTGGAGACCGCCCCAGAGCGGCCGGCGTTACGGAGCGTCGTCGGAGCGCGGGCCGGTTCGGGGTTCCGGGCCGCATTCACTGCCGCTGACCCCTCACTGCTCGCCGAAGACAGCCTGCTCTACCTGCTGCTGGACGACCTGCCGGTGGCCACGCTGGTCTCGGGACAGGCGGTCAACGCCGCGCTGTCCATCAGCGGTGCGCGCCCTCCCGGGCATCGCAGCGAGTATCCGGTCAACGTCTGCGCCGGCTTCACTCCCGAAGGAACGATCTTGACCGAGGTGCGGGCTGCCGGGCGGGCCCCTGTTGTCACCGGCCCGGTCGCCCCCTCACTCGCCAGCGACGACCCGCTGGCCTGGCACTCGATCGAGGTCCTGCCTCGGCATGCCATGCGACGGGCGCGTCGGATCGACGTCTGGCGCAACGCTGATGAGTCGGTGTCGGTGGACGTCCTCTTCCGCGACTCCTACCGGCGGGTCGACGACATCGAAACAGTCATCCACGAGTACTCGGTGACCGCAGAGATCGCGCCAGACCTGTCGGCCTTCACCGCCTGCGCCGCGACGGGCAACACCCTCCCGTGGGTGGAGTGCAGTGCCGCGCCGGCCAGCGCCGGAAATTTGCAGGGAGTCCCGCTCGACGAGCTGCGAGAACGCATTCGCGAGACGTGGACCGGACCGCTGACCTGCACCCATCTCAACGACACACTGCGATCTCTCGCCGACGTACCCGCGCTGCTCGACATTCTGATCGACGGGCAGCCCGACATCCCCCGCACGAGCCAAGGAGCATGACGTGGACAAGATCTGGGCAAATTCGGCCGATTCGCACTTCCTCGAGCCCGAGAACCTCTGGCGGGACCATCTCCCCGCCCGCTTGGCCGAGCTCGTGCCCCGGGCAGAGAAGGATCCCGACGGCCAATGGGAGACGGTTCACATCGACGGCATGAGCTTCCGCAGGCGGCTGCCAACCGGCACGGCCAAGGAATTCAAGGAACTCACCCATCGAGCGGCCGGTGCACGCGACGTGGGCAAGCGCCTGGTCGACCTTGACCAGGAGGGCATCTGGGCCGAGCTGGTCTTCCCGTCGCTGGGGATGTGGAGCAGCTCGTTTCGGACGCCGGAGGTGCTCCGCGAGGCCCTCCGCGTCTCGAATGACTGGGCCTACGAGACGATCGATCGCTTCTCGCCTCGACTAGTGAGTACCGCGCAGGTCTCCACTCTCGACATCGCCGACGGAATCGCCGAGCTGGAGCGCTGCGCAGAACTCGGCTTCCGGGCCGTGTACATGCCGGTAACCCCCCACCCGCTACAGAAGGACTACCACTACGACGAGTGGGAGCCGTTCTGGGAAGTACTCGAGCGGACCGGGATGGTCCTGGCCTTCCACATCGGCAGTGAGCCGATCGACATGTCCAAGGCAGGGTCGTTCGGCCTGGCCTACCGCGGGCCGGGTGGGGCCGTCCTGAACTACACCGAGACGACGTACGGTGGCCAGCGCGCGGTGACCAAGATGGTGGCCTCGGGCGCTCTGGATCGCCACCCCGACCTGAAGGTCCTGGTCTCCGAGGGCGGCGCAACCTGGGTTCCCTTCGTGGCCGACCGGATGGAGGAGGGCTACCGCCAGCACGCGATGGCCGTCCGACCCAAACTCAAGCGCTCCCCGAAAGAGATCATTTACTCCCAGGTCTACGCCTCGTTCCAGCACGACGAATCAGCCGTGGCAGCCATGACCGCGATGGGCTACCGCAACGTCCTCTGGGGTAGCGACTACCCCCACATGGAGGGCACCTTCGGACACACCCAGGAGACGCTGCGGCACCTGTTCGGCCACGTCGATCCGGCGGTGCAGCATCGGATCACGGTCGAGGCGTTCAACGAGCTGTTCCCCGGGGTGCCAGCCCTGCCCGATGCAGCATGACCTCGGGGCAGGAGAGCGTCGACTCGTTCGAGGAGAGCGCCCTCTACGACTCGCCTAACGAGTTCCTGCCCGGGGCGGCTGACACCCGGGACGGCTGCATTGCTCAATCGGTGCTGCCGCAGGAGGACGGCACGTATCTCTGCGCCTGTGCCTGCGGCCGGTGGGAGGCGATCGCCCTCGATAGATGGCAGGGACTCGCGCTCGCCCGGGCCCACACCGCGTCGAGTTGATCCTTTCGGCTTGACCGATCGAGTTCTACACCTTGAACGCAGTTCTAGTAGTTGATAGTGTCTCCACGTCAATCAACGCTGATGACCCGGAAGGATGCGCACATGACGGACGACCCTCGCAGCCGCGGAGGCCGCCGTCTCACCTCGCACTTCCCTCGCGGCCGGGCGCTGGGCTGGTGAGCGGGCCGCTCAGGCACCTGCGCGTGCTCGACCTCTCGGCATCGCTGCCCTCCGCTCTGGCAACGCTTCCGCTGGCCGATCTAGGGGCCGACGTACTCATGGTCGAGCCACCAGGGGGTTCTTCCCTCCGCCGTCTGGTCGGTTATCCCTTGCTTGGCCGGGGGAAGCACAGCATCGAGCTCGACCTGCAGCTACCCAGTGATGCCGAGGCGGCCCGGGCCCTAATAGCCGAGGCCGATGTCGTCGTCAGCAGCCTTCGCGACGCCGCCACCGCGCGTCTCGGCCTGGACTACGCGTCGGTCAGCGCGGTAAACCCGCGGCTCGTCTACGCCTCGATCTCGGGCTGGGGACCGCACGGACCACTGGCTGCGAGCAAAGGCTACGAGGCCCTGGTGCTAGCCAAGGTGGGGGCGATGTGGACGTCGTTCCAGCAGATCACACCCCGTCCGGGCCCGACGTTCTGCAGCGTGCCTTACGCATCGTGGAGCGCCGGGCAATCCGCGCTGGCCGGTGTCTTCGCCGCCCTGGTCGAGCGAGAGACAAGCGGCCTCGGCCAACAGGTCCAGGTCAGTCTGGCCGAGGCGCTAGCGGGCCAGGATCCGTACAACCAGGCCAACGCCGCGATCGTCTCGCGCTTTCCGGGTGCATTCTCCGCCGTGCCACGTTTCACCGCCGACGGGTTACCGAATCACCATCTCGCCTTCCGGCTGCTGGTGGCCCTCACCGCGGACGGGCACTGGCTGCAGTTCTCACAGACCCAGCCCCGCCACTTCCGCGTCTTCATGGAGAAGCTGGGGTTGGCGTGGATGTTCGACGACCCGGCGTGGAAGTCGGTGCCGGACTTCCCCGACATCGACCAGCGCCTGAGGTTCTGGGACATGATTCTTGAGGCGGCCCGAACCCGCACCCTCGCCGAATGGCAGGAGCTGTTCGCCGAGAACGACGACGTCTTCGCCGAGATCTTTCGTCGCGGCACCGACGTTCTGCACCACCCGCAGGTGGTAGCCACTGGAGGCGTCGTGGTCATCGACGACCCTGTGCTGGGACCGGTGCGGCAGCCGGCGCCGATCGTGGCCATCGATGACGTGCCGCTTCTCCTGGAGAGCGCGCCGGCCCTCAACGATCGCCGCGGCTGGCGGGGCTCCGCTCCGCGCGACGGCGGCCCAACCCTCCGTGGCGCCGCCACCGAGCCTGCATCTCCCGGACAACCGCTGAGCGGCATGGTCATCCTCGAGCTGGGGTCCTTCTTCGCCGGGCCGTTCGGAGCCACGGTGCTCACCGACCTCGGGGCACGAGTCATCAAGATCGAACCGCTGGATGGCGAGCCGCTTCGGACGCTGCTCCCCTTCCCTGAGGCTGGCGCGATGAAGGTGCTGCAGGGCAAGGAGTCGGTAGTGATCGACTTTGCGCGGCCCGAAGGCCGAGAGCTGGTGGAGCGCATCGCGGGGCTGTCGACGATCGCGCTCTGCTCATTCCGTGCCGGCGTCGCCGAGCGATTGGGACTAGGCCCGGACGACCTGCAGAAGGTGAACCCCGACCTCACCTACGTCTACGCCCCCGGCTACGGCACCGAAGGTCCCTACGGTCGTCGCCCGGCCTTCGCGCCGACCATGTCTGCGGGAGGAGGTCTAGCCGGTCGCAACGCCGGAGACATCGTGCCGGACGGCAACGTGGAACACCTCGCCGACGTGCGGGCGCGATCAGTGCAAATGATGGCCGCCGCGGGCGGAGCAGCGACGCAGCCGGACGGCATCGCCTCGGCCGCGGTCGCTTCGGCCCTAGCCCTGGCGGCGTACCTGGCCCGGCTCGGGCACCCCGGTCAGGTGATCCGGACCAGCATGCTGCACTCGACGATCCACGCGATGGCCGACCAGATGGTCGAGTTCGACGACAAGCCCCCAGTGCCGACCGTCGGCCCGGACGGTTACGGCCTGCATGCCCTTTACCGGCTGTACGAAACGTCCTCGGGCTGGGTCTTTCTAGCCGCGCCAGCCGAGCGCGAGTGGCACAGCCTGGTCAGCGCCACCCCGTTCGCCCCGCTGGCCGCGGATAGCCGCTTCGCCGACGAGAGTTCCCGAGCCAAGCACGACGCAGAGCTGGGCGAGGCGCTGGCCGAGCGGTTCGCCACCCGGCCCGCCGTGGAGTGGGAACGAGATCTGCTGGCTCGCGATGTGGGGTGTGTCGTCGCCGACGAACGCACCGTCGAGTCGAACTTCATCGGCGACTTCGGCCGTGAGCATGGCTACCTAGTTACGGTCGACAGCCCGATCATCGGCGAGTACGAGCGGATCGGGCCCTTGATTCACCTGTCCCGGTCGCAGACGACGGCGACCGTCGGCTGCACGCTCGGCCAGCACACGGCCGCGGTGCTGACCGAGATCGGTCTGGATGAGCAAGCGATCTCGGAGTTGCTGGCCAAGGATGTCATCTCCGTCGGCTGACCGGCCGCGGAGTTCGCTACAGAGCAGGCACGGTCGCGCAGGCGGCCGGCCGGGACGGAATCAGTCGCGATGTCACTACGTGACAAGACATGTATCGTCGGAATCGGTACAACCCCCTTCTTCCGGCGCGGCGGGTCCGGTACCCGGACCGAGATCGATCTGATGTGTGAGGCCACGCTCAATGCGGTGGCAGACGCCGGCCTGTCGGTGGACGACATCGACGGCTTTTCCTTCTACCACAATGGCTTCGACGCGGGCCGACTGTCGTCGGTGCTCGGAATCCCCGAGCTGCGCTGGTCGAGCGTCGTCTCGGGGGGCGGAGGTGGCTCGCAGGGCGCGATCGCCAACGCCGCGGCGGCCGTCGCAGCCGGCTACGCCGACGTCGTGCTCTGCGTCAAGGCCCTCAAGGCGACCGGACCTGGCGGTCGTCGCATCGGCCGGCCCCGCCTCCGCGACCAGCGCGAGCCGGCCGGCGGACCGGACCTTGACTTCAACTACCCCTTCGGTTTGATGTCGCCCGGGCAGAGCTTCGCGATGATGGCCCGGCGCCACATGCACCAGTACGGAACTACAACCCGCCAATTCGGCGAGGTCGCTGTCACCACGCGGCTGCATGCCTCACGCAACCCGGCGGCCCTTCACCGCACGCCGATCACCCTGGCCGATCACGATGCGTCGCGAGTCATCGCCGACCCGCTGCGACTGCTCGACTTCTGCTTGGAGACCGAGGGCGGCACCGCACTCATCGTCACCTCGGCCGAGCGGGCCCGCAGCCTCCGGCAGACCCCGGTCCACATCCGGGCGGCTGCCCAGGGCGGCTCGGGCGCTTGGGGTCAAGGGATCTACACGCACCAGATGCCAGGCGATGAGTACACCAGCTCCGGTCATCGGCCGCTGGCGGCGCGGCTCTACTCGGCCGCAGGGCTCGGCCCCGAAGACATCGACGTAGCCGAGATGTACGACCACTTCTCCCCCCTCGTAATCATGCAGCTCGAGGACTACGGCTTCTGCGCTGTCGGCGAGGGCGGCCCCTTCGTCGAGGATGGCGGGACCCGGTGGGATACAGGCCGCCTTCCGGTGAACACCCACGGCGGCAACCTCTCCGAGGTCTACCTGCTGGGCTTCACCCACACCATCGAGGCCGTCCGGCAGTTGCGCGGGACGTCCACCAGTCAGGTCCAGGACGCCGAGGTAGCCCTGGTGACTTCGGGCCCGGGGGTCAACCCGACCAGTGCCCTGATCCTGCGACGCTGAGCCCCCCTCCGAAGGAGTACTGAGATGACGTTTCCCTCACCACTGCCAGCCGAGCTGGCTGTCTTGCTCACCGACGACGACGCGGCGCCGTTCTGGGAGATGACTCGCCAGCGGCGGCTCTGCTTCCAGCAGTGCAGCGACTGCGGGACGTTCCGGCAGCCCCCCGGGCCGCTGTGTCCTAACTGCCGGTCGCGAGCCACGACCTGGACCGAGACACCGGGAGCAGGCACCGTCTTCACGTTCACGACCGTGGTGCATCCCGTGCACCCGGCCGTAGTCGACTTCGTCCCCTATCTGGTCGCCCTCATCGAGTTTCCCGATGTTCCGGGGATCCGCCTCGTAAGCAATCTGGTCGAGGTCGAGCCGGGCGCAGTGTCCATCGGGATGTCGGTCGAGGTGGCCTGGGACGAGATGTCGGACGAAGTCGTGATCCCCCGGTTCCGACCGGCGGCCTAGCGCTGTCGGACCGACCCGCCGGCCCAGAGGGGGTCGCGCGGGATCGGCAACGGGATCGTCGAGCGGCATAGTCGCGGACCACCACAGCGGAGGTAGTCAGTCGTATGGACAAGGTCGTACCCGACGTCCACCACGCCATTGCCGGCATCGCTGACGGAGCCCGGCTCTCGGTCGGCGGATTCGGTCTCTGCGGGATTCCGAGCGTGCTCATCGCGGCCCTGCTCTCGAGCGGGATCCGTGACCTCGATGTCGTCTCCAACAACTGCGGAGTCGATGACTGGGGCTTAGGCCTGCTCCTGCGCCAGAAGCGGATCCGACGCATGACAGCCTCCTACGTCGGCGAGAACAAGGAGTTCGAGCGCCAGTACCTGGCCGGCGAACTCGAGGTCGAACTCGTCCCCCAAGGCACGTTGGCGGAGAAGCTCCGGGCGGGAGGCTCGGGCATCCCGGCCTTCTACACCCGTACGGGCAGCGGAAGCCAAGTAGCGGAAGGAGGGTTGCCGCTGCGCTTCGACAGCAGTGGTGTAGCGGTATCGGCGAGCGCGGCCAAGCCCGTCGCCGACTTCGACTTCGGTGGCCGCGTGCGCCAGTTCGTCCTAGAGCAGGCGATCACTACCGACTTCGGCCTGGTCCGGGCCTGGAAGGGCGACCGTCACGGCAATCTCGTCTTCCACAACTCGGCCCGCAACTTCAACCCGCTGGCGGCCATGGCCGCGCAGATCACCATCGCCGAGGTCGAGGAGCTAGTCGAGCCGGGTCAGATCGACCCATCCGAGGTTCACCTGCCCGGGGTCTACGTTCACCGGATCCTGGAACTGACGCCGGCCCAGGCCGTGGACAAACGCATCGAGCGCCGGCTAACTCGGCCGCGCCCAGGCGCGATGGCTCACGAGAACTTCGGCACGGACCTCCGTAACGTCCCGCCCGAGACCTCCGTCAACCTCGGCCTGACTCGCGACCAGATGGCCGCGCGGGCGGCCAAAGAGCTCTCCGACGGTGACTACGTCAACCTCGGCATCGGCATCCCCACGCTCGTGCCCGGCTTTGTCGCCGACGGGGTCGAGTTGGTGCTCCAGTCGGAGAACGGCGTACTCGGTACCGGTCCTTACCCCTACGAGGGCGAGGAGGACGCCGACCTTGTCGATGCCGGTAAGGCCACCGTCACGTTTCGACCCGGTGCCTCCGTCTTCGACTCGGCCACCAGCTTCGGGATGATCCGCGGAGGCAAGATCGACGCCGCCATCCTGGGCGCGATGGAGGTCTCGGCCGCCGGCGACATCGCGAACTGGATGATCCCCGGAAAGATGATCAAAGGCATGGGTGGGGCAATGGACCTCGTCGCCGGGGCGAAGAGGGTCATCGTGCTGATGGAGCACGTCGCCAAGGACGGTGCCTTCAAGGTGGTCAACGAATGCAGCCTGCCGCTCACGGGTCGTGGCGTAGTTCAGCGCATCATCACCAACCTCTGCGTCTTCGACGTGACCACCGAGGGCCTCGTCCTGCGCGAGCTGGCGCCCGGCGTCAGCGTCGACGATGTCCGAGCACGAACCGAACCCTGCTTCGCCGTCGACCTCATATCGTGATCGGCGAACGCGCTTACAAGGTGCCGAGAGTCGGTGCAGGCCCCTTCGGCTCGGTCGTTGACTGCGCGCGGTGTCTTCGGTGCTCACGATCTGGGCCGCTTCGTCAGCAACGTCGGTTCCGGACGGGGTGCCTGTCGGATTAGCCTTTCGTGACCCGTAGAGCTGATCGCGGGTGGCCTTTCCACGGATAACGCCGGGCGCAAGGTGCCCGCAGTGCATGCCATTGCCCAGTGGACAGACGTAGACCCGGACTCTCGAATGGTGACTTCGTCGCGCGGCAGCACGTGCCGCCTTGCGCGAGCCATAGCTGTACTTGCCGCAGGGAGGGCACGTGAGCGGCCCGAAGTCAGTCATGTCGGTGAGCATGAGCGCAGCCTCTGACCATTTCTGAGAATTCTCGCTTGGTGTGCCAGCCCGTGCGATGCCCGCATCTGGCTCCGACCAGGCTCGTCGCCGGTGGGAGAATCCGATGCATGGATGACGACGGCCTCGAAGATCGGCGGGTGTTCTTGAGCCCCTTCGGAAGGCCGACACCAACGGTGTCGAAGCCGGACTGGTTCGAGGCGGTCGCGCGACTGATCGTTGATGGTCCGGGCGTGGAGGATCGCATCGCCGGGGTCGTTCGAGCGCACGTCGAAGACGACGGCGGCACGACCTTCACCTACAAGGTGCAGCGGCGCGGGGACCTCGCGCGCTGCACCTCGCTCGACGGCAGCGTTCATTTCATCGCCGGTCGGGAGACGGTGTGGCGGCGCCGGGAGGATGGCACCCAGTGGATGGCTGAGCGTCCACGTTCACGAGGCGCCTATGCACCCGACGACTACGAGTTCGGCGTCACCCGAGACGACGCCGAACGGTGGGAAGGCGACGACTTCACGACGCCGACTGGCCCGGCACGCGATACAACGTTTCTTGGCCGCGCCGCGTGGGAGATCGAACTCGCACCGCCACCTCACAAGCCCGAGCCGATGCAGATCACCGTTGACCGCAGTACCGGTCTAATCCTCCGCCAGGCAAACGCCGCCTTCGGCACCTTCCACGAATGGATCGGACTCGACAGCGACCCAGACCTACCCGACGAACTGTTCACCTTGCGGCCCGCGGACCGCGTCGCGGTCCGGTACGGCTAACGGCCTACCCCGTAGTGCTTCGTCGAACGACCGGATTCGCCGCAGGTGGGTCGGGGCTACCTGAACCTGTGTGCGCTTGAGCCCCGGGGTTTCGGGTCGGTCAACAGCGGGGACGATCGGACCATGCACCAGATCCTTCCCCTGGCATTTGCTGGCGCGGTCGTCCTGTCATGCGCCTTCATGGCGCTGATCACGGAGTGGGGCCTGCGCACACCCCGCTCGTCATCGGTGCCGGCGTCGTCGGACTCCTACTCCTCGTGCTCGGTCTCGCGGTCTGATCTGCGCCCATCGCTCGGATCTGCCGCGCTAGGTGCGGGCTAGCGGTACTCGGCCACGACCTCGATCAGGCCGACAATGTTGGCGTTGAAGTCCCCGAGTTCGTCGGCAGGAATCCAATACTCCAAGATCGTGCGTCCACCGGCCTGGTGGACTTCGTGGTTGTCCAAGTACGACTTCCGGACCTCGAACTTCGTCACGTACCCGACGCCACTCGCCTTGACGTTCCAGTCGCTTGCGATCTTGGTCGCGTAGTCCTCGTTCAGCACCGGATAGAAGATCGGCTGATCCGGAAGACGAGGCGGCCAGGCACGCCAGCCCGACGCCTCGACCAGGGCCAGTTCCTGCGGCCCGGTCGGACGCCAGAGTGTCACTGTCTCCTCATTCACACGATCAGTGTCGTCGAGAACTCCGAGGAACACGACCGGATATGCCGCTGGCCCGGCGAGCGTATCCGCCCGCAATTCTGCGTGGTGCGCGCGACTCTGTCGAAGAGCGCGCATCCGGTCCTGAGGCTCCTCGGCTGCGTGATTGACGATGAATGAACTTGGTGGCTTCTCGCTCGCTTGGGGCGTGAATGGGGGAACCACGCGTCGTTCTGCTCACCCATGGCGTGGAGAAGCGCCGCGACCGAGTCGTTCAACTGGGTTCGCCTAACCGGCAGACTGACTCCATGCAGTCCTTGCCAATCGAGCGGGTCTTTCGCGAGCCGGAGGTCACGTTGTCGACTCGGACCTGGCCGGGTTCGCTGGCCTGTGTGCGGCAGGTGCTCGATGCCGGCCTAGACGTGGGACCGCTCACTGTCTTGGTCGGCGAGAACGGCTCGGGCAAGTCGACGCTGGTGGAGGGCATCGCCCAGGCCTACGGGCTATCGGCGGAAGGTGGCTCCACCGGAGCACGCAACAGCACCAGGGCGACCGAGTCCGCACTGTGGCAGTCGCTCGGCCTGTCACGAGGTATCGGGGCATCACGCTGGGGCTTCTTCCTCCGCGCTGAAACCATGCACGGTTTCTACAGCTACCTTGAGGCCAACCCCACAACGCGAAGCGAGCCGGTGTTCCACGAGATGTCCCACGGAGAGTCATTCTTGGAGATCCTCGCCGACCGCTTCACCAGCCCCGGTTTGTACGTGCTCGACGAGCCTGAGTCGGCCCTTTCGTTCACCGGCTGTCTCTCCCTTGTCGAGTTGCTTCACAACATCGCCCACAGCGGCACGATGCAGGCCATCGTCGCCACTCACTCACCCCTGATCGCCGCTACCCCCGGAGCACGCATCCTCGAAGTCGGAGAATGGGGCCTGCGCGAGCAGGCGTGGGAAGAACTCGAACTCGTACAGCACTGGCGAGGATTTCTTGGCAACCCG
Source organism: Jatrophihabitans sp. (assembly GCA_025963285.1). GTDB lineage: Bacteria > Actinomycetota > Actinomycetes > Mycobacteriales > Jatrophihabitantaceae > JAOPUX01. The sequence continues at coordinate 19,021 of JAOPUX010000127.1, read as the reverse complement.
GACCTCTACCTCCGGCACATCATCAACTGACCCTCCAGGGAGCCCGTCCTCGGCCAAACTTGGCCGCGACCGGATGCCTGGCGCCAGTAGCGCGTGACTCCTCCGAGCTCCGGATATTGGACCGATCCGGCAGTCGCCCGGACGTGCTTCGCCCAGATTGGTTCCGGTCGTGACATCACGTCCGTTCGTCTTGCCTCGTTGAGGCGTACGGCCACGACCTGCTGTGGCTGTCACGGCTCATCGGAGTGTCTCGGTCTTGGCCGCGGTCTACGTCGCGGGCTATAGCGAGACGGGGGTCCTCGAAGCAAGGGGTGCCTGTCGACGGCTACGCGCCCCCCGCAGGTCGATGGGGAGTCGACGAACCTGTCACTGCCCCCCACGTCGCCGGAGGAGAACCTCCCCTATGCGGCTGTAGTCCTCGGGTATGTCCAGTTGGCCTCGGGCAGGCTCACGCTGTCAAGAATAGGGTTTCTCCTGATTTACCGCGGGTGCAGTCCGATTAGCGTCGGACACGTCGCCGGCCCGCCTCGCGATGCCGCTCGAGACGTACCTCGGATCAAAAACAGGAGACACATCGTGAAGATACCGACGATCTTGGTCGCCTCTGTCGCCGCCGCCTGCGGCCTAGTGGGACTCGGCGCGCTCAGCCAGTCCGCCGATGGCGCAGCCACACCTCCAGAGCAGGATCAGACTTACCAAATGTATGCAAACGTCGACGCCGAAGGTGACCTCGGCTCCAACCACGACGCGGTCAAGGTCAGCCTGGACGCCGCCGATCACGTGTACACCATCAAGTTCGCCCACACGATCAGTCACTGCGCCGCGACCGTCCAAGCAGGGCGCGCCGGTGGCAGCGACCCGGTCCTTGCCGCGAGCTCGGTCGTGGCCCAGTCCGGCACAGGAGCATTCGTCACCCGGTTCACCGACCCCGACGGCAACACGATCAACGATCCGTTCATGATCACCGTGACCTGCATCAAATGACACGTCCGCATCGAACGAGATGAAGTGGCCGTGGCGCCCCGGCGAGGCCGCAAGATCGAGAATCGGCGGATCGGCCCCCAGCCACGACCTCAGGGGTGCCGTACTCGCCGACTCTCGGACCCAAATCGTCAAGATCCCGCCCGCCTAAGCCTAACGGTTCGTAAACGGTGACCGGGCGCGTCTGACCCGGCCGACTTCAGCGAAGGCCTCGGCTGCGACCATCGCGTCCGGAAGATGGCGGCCGCGCACCTTGACCGGGCCCTTGGGCGTATGGATGGCGAGAGTGGTTAGCCCCAGGATTCGCTGAATCGGACCTTGTCGGTAGCTCACTGACTGAACCTTGTAGTGCGGGATCACGCTTGTTCTGCGGGTCACCCAGCCGCTCTGGCTACACACCGTCCAGGGATTGGTCCCCAGCCATCGGTAGCGCCAACCGATCGGTGCGAAGATCCACGACCGCAATGGAGGCCGCACCACGGACTGCGGCGGCTCGTGAGAGCCCGGAATCAGCTCCGCGACTAGCCACTGCGTCAGCGCCGGGTTCGAGACCGGAAGCATGGTGGACCGGTCGCCCCGTCCTTGCCTGCTACCCGATTCTTTGGGGTTGCCTGCGACGTCCACCTTCAGATGCTGCCAGTGGAGGGGCCTCCACAGAATCGGCTCCACTACTTCAAGGCCTTGGATTCGATCGTATGGGATCGACTCAGATCGCTTGCTGAACAGGCCCCGCTCGACCCGTAGGCCGTGTTCGGTCCGATAGAGGGTGAAGTCCCACTGCGCCAGCAGCGGGCTGACGGCGCCTACAGCCACCACTGCAAGCGTGAACACCGGCTTAGGACTGCCGGCCGCGACGGCGGTCACGACAATGAATATCAGGTACAGCCCGATACTGAGATACGCCGTCGAGAGCAGGCGACTCCTCACCATCAGGCCGTTCGGCACCCTCGCGATGACGGTGAGGTTCACCGAATCCAGCAAGGTCCCAGATGACGGTTGCTGATCGTGACCATTGGATGCGGCGACCGCGTTCGCCTGCCGTCCATGCGCCCGAGCGAGCAGCAGCGCACGAAGCCGCTCAACCTCGGCACGGGGCAGATACTCCACTCGGGTCGCCGACTTTCCCCCACCGGCCATATCGATCCGCAGGGCGGCCATGCCGAACAGCCGCGCTCTCAAGGGTTCTAGAACGTCGACTGCCTGCAGGCGCTCGAAGGGAATCCGTCGCACCCGCTTAGTGAAGATCCCTGTCTCCACTCGGATCTCGGTGGCGTCGATGACGTAGGTCGTGAAGCACCAGGTCAGAGCGCTGATGAGCGCAAGCAGGACGCCAATTCCCAACCACACGAACTCGACGCTGTCATCGTGGCCAGGGCCGGAGAGCTGCTCCACGGCGCTGACCGCGATGATGGGAAAGATCGCAGTCAGTCTGATGATCGGGGTGAGTGGGCTTGTCCGTCGGGCTGCCTGCACGTCCAGCGCCTGCGGCATCGACCCCTGCGAGTTAGGGCTGCTCACACCCCTGCACCGCGGCTCTCCCCCAACTCGGTGAGCTGGTTGCGGAGCTGTGCGGCCTGCTCATCCGGTACGCCGCGGATCACGGCAGCGGTGAGCTGGGAGGCGGTGTGCAGATGGACGGTGGCGATCCCGAGCGTCCGCTGAATCGGGCCGGCCTTCACATCCACGAACTGCATGCGGCCGTAGGGCACTGCTACCAGACGACGGAACATGACCCCGGAGGTCACCAGTAGCTCCTCCGGCCCTGCGAAATAGCCCCAGGAACGCTGATTGCGCCGCGCCCAGACCCAGGTCCAGACCGAGACGAACAAAGACAGCGCCGCAGGGACGATCCACCAAACGCTCGCGCTCATTCCACTCGCAAAGAGCCCAGTGATGACCACAAGAAGGGTGAAGCGACCGAGCCGCCGAGCGGCCGCCAACCTCGGCGACACCCGCGTCCACTCCACGCCGACCGGGCTGAAAATGTCGCTCATCAGGGAGCCACCGTGCGTCTCGCGACGATGCGGACACAGAAATCGAGGGCCACATCAAACACGATGGCCCTCGGCATGTGGTCGCAGACGACCGTCGCGCACTCGCCCGACGCAACTAGCACGAGCTCATCATGCACCAGCAGCAGGATCCGGCTACCCAGCCGCAGACAAACTCGCAGCCACATGCCAAGACGTACCCGGACAGCGTCGGCACGACTGGCAACCGCTCGCGCGGCGACGCGAGGGCGTCGCCAAGTCGCAACCGTCCTGACCTCACGTTCTGCCTCGCGGCCTGACCTACGCTGGGACTGTCCGGCGACGCCGTGCACGGGGTCGCCCCCCGAGCTGAGGAGAACGACATGAAGACGATGACCTGCCCGTGCGGCGAGGCGCTCAACGGCAGCACCGACGAGGAATTCGTGGCCGCAGTCAACCAGCACATGGACACCGCGCACCCCGAGATGGCCGGCAAATACACGCCTGAGCAGATCCTCTCCCGAGCCCAGGAGGTCTGACCACCACCCAGCGTTGATGTGTCGCCACATCAGCGCTGGATGAGAAGCCCTGCCGTGCAGCGAGATCGGACCCCTCCTGATCCCACCTCGCCACGGGCCTCAGCTGTTCGTGCGTGACCAATCGCGGGACCAACCACGACAGACTCAACTACGGCGACCCGCTCCACAGCTCAGGTGGAAGGCTGTTCGCCGCATCTAGTCCGCCTCACAGCCCTTCCCCGGCTACGCGCTCGCACTTCTTTGTGCCGCGAACTCGCGCGGTATTAGCTAACGACAACCCCAGTCGCCTCCGATCTCGATCGCGGCCTAGCGATCAACCGAAGTGCCGCGGCACGACTGCGTCAGCGAGCGATCAGGACCATCCCGGGCCGGGCCTCCGTGTCATCGCCGCGTCACGTCACCGTGGCGCATGACGGATCGCGCGGAAGCCTAGGCAAAGCCCGCTGCCCCGGCCGAGGGATGGAGTCTCCCGATGACACAGCCAGCTCTTGAAGCGTCAGCGGTGATCGCCGACCGATGTCCGTGGTAGCCCGGACGACACACATCTGCCGCCGCCATAGGTTCACACCCATCACGGCGAAGACAGCTTGGGAAAGGGAAGTCATGCGGCAGGAACTCACCACGGACGGCATCGACCGCTACATCGAGGCGACGCCCGAGGCGCTGTACGCGATCGTCTCGGACGTCACCCGCACGCCGGAGATGTCACCGGAGGTCGTGAAGTGCACGTGGATCAAGCCGGCGACGGGTCCTGCCGTCGGCGCCCGCTTCAAGGCGATCAACAACGTCGGGCACGGCCCGAGCTGGCCGAACAAGCCGGTGGTCGTCACCGCTGACCCGGGCAGGGAGTTCGCCTTCGCCCGCACCGAGCTCGGTGCCGGCACGGTCGAGTGGCGCTACCGCTTCGTCGCGGAGGGCACCGGTACGCGGGTCTACGAGTCCTACCTGGTGACCAAGCAGTTGAAGCTGCTCGGCTGGTTCATCATCGACACCCTCTACCGGCTCAAGGACCGCCAGACGGACCTGCGCCGGGGTATGACGCAGACCCTCGAGCGGCTCGCGCAGCTTGCCGAGAACGTTCCACAGACCCATAACGCCTGACCCATCACCCCCGAGGAGAAAAAATGTCTGAGGTCATCTCGATCCGGTTCGAAGGTATGACGCCGACCCAGTACGACACCCTGCGCGGGATCGTCCGCTGGGACACCGACGCTCCCGAGGGGATGCGTGTCCACATCGCGACCTTCGTCGACGGCGCGCTCTGCATGACCGACGTCTGGGACTCGGCTGAGCAGTACGCCCAGTTCGCGCAGACGCGGATCGGCCCGGGGCTGGCGCAGGCCGGCATCGAGGGCCAGCCCGAGTCGACCGTCGGGCCGGCCCACGAGGTCTGGTTGGACAGCGCTGACGACGACACGGCAGGCAACAAAGTCGTCTTCCAGTGACGGCTTCGTGACCTCGATCGCGATACCACCGGTCAGCTACGCCGACACCGCGGCGAGGCTGCTGGCGTGGCAGTCGTGGGGTGCGGGCGCCACCACCATCATCGACTGTGGAACCGGGCCCGTCTTCTCCTTGGACGACATCCCGGACGAGCCGCACTGGCTGCACTACATGGCCAAGCTCGCCGAGTTCGCCCGCGTCCTGGTCTTCGACTACCCGGGTACCGGCCTCTCCGACAAGCAGGAGGGGACGAGCTGGACGTCGCCCGAGCTGTCGACCGTGATCGGCCGGGTCCTCGACGCTGCCGACGTCGACCGCGCTGTCGTCATGGGGGCTGGTTCGCACTCGCCGGCTGCGGTGCAGTTCGCGGTGGACGCCGCAGATCGTGTCGAGCAGCTGATCCTGCTCAACCCGGTCGTGCGCTTCGCCCAGGACGAGGACTTCCCCGACGGGGTTCCACCCGACGTCATGGCTTCGCTCCTGGCCTCGGTCGACCCCCGCTCCGATCCGGGCGAACAGTACGAGGACGACGACATCGCGGTGCTCGCCCCGAGCCAGGCGGACGATGCGGCGTTTCGGAGCTGGTGGGTGCGCTCGGCCCGCAGAGCCGCGTCACCGGTGGTAGCCGGGGCGATCAACCGCATGGTGTTCGCCACCGACATCCGCCCGCTGCTGGACCGGATCACCGCGTCGTCCCTCGTCGTGCAGCGCCGCGACCTCGCGCTCTTCGGGCCGATGCAGGGTCGCCACGCCAGCCAGCGCCTGACCGACTGTCGCTACGTCGAGCTGGACGGCGCGGACATGGTGCCGTTCTGTGGAGCGGCGAGCGAGATCGTCGATGAGATCCGGGAGTTCCTGACGGGCGACCGCTACCGCGGGGCGGCCGAGCGTGCCTTCGCCGTCGTCCTCTTCACCGACATCGCCGGCTCGACGGCCCTGGTCACCGAGGTCGGCGATCAGCGCTGGCGTGAGATCCAGCATCTGCACCACGACGCGGTGAGTCGAGTGCTGGCACGCTACGGCGGCCGGCTCGTGCAGGACCTCGGTGACGGGACCCTGTCGACGTTCTCGTCGCCGGGCCAAGCCCTGCGGGCGGCCCTAGCGATCCGCGAGGCGGTGCGCCCGATCGGGGTGCAGGTGAAGTGTGGCCTGCACGCCGGCGAGGTCGAGCTCCGCGGTGAGGACGTCGCCGGGATCACCGTGCATGTGGCGGCACGGGTCGCAGGGCTGGCCGGAGCCGACGAGATCCTGGTGTCGTCCACGATGAGCGACCTGGTCGCAGGCGCCGAGTTCGCCTTCACCGATCGGGGTGAGCACGAGATGAAGGGGGCTCACCGGCCGGCGGCGCGTGTGGGCGCTCGAGTGATCCTTCCGGGCTAATCTCGGACGTGGCCTCCATCGTGCTTGACCAGCCCACTCCCGACCCGAGTGCGACCGAGCAGCTCCGGTCCGCACTCGCGGACCCGGCGCTGGAGATCGTCTTCCGGCACTCCAGCACCGGAACCTGGATCGACGAGCTGGGGCTGCCCGTGCTGCAGGCCGTGCTCGACAGCGGCCGATCGGTGACCACGCTCGAACGCGATGGTGACTGGGTCGCGGCGCTGCTCCACGATCCGCTGCTGGATCCGACCCGGCTCGAGGACGCCTGTGCCGCTGCCGCTGCCAGGATCGACGACGAGCGGCTTAAGGCCGAACTCCGCGCCCAGGTACGCGACGAACAGGCATCACGGGCGCGGATCGTCGCTGCGAGTGACCGGCAGCGCCGCCTCTTCGAACGCAACCTGCACGACGGCGCCCAGCAGCGTCTGGTTGGCCTGGCCCTGATGCTTCGCCTGGCCGGAAACCGGGTGGGAGACGAGCGGTCGATCACCGCCCTGCTGGGTGAGGCGGTCGCCGAGCTCGACGAGGCGATCCAGGACCTGCGCGAACTCGCCCGCGGCCTGCACCCGGCGATCGTCACCGACGCCGGTCTGGTTGCGGCGATCGAGTCGCTCGCCGAGCACCCGGGAATCCCGGTTGAGCTCGCCCTCGAGCTCCCCGACCGGCTGCCGGAACGTGTCGAGGTCGGCGCGTACTACCTCGTCGCCGAGACGATCGCCAACGCGAACAAGCACTCCTCGGCGGAGCTGATCTCCGTCAGGGCCGCTGTGGTCGGCGGCACGCTGCACGTCTCGGTGTCCGACGACGGCAGCGGGGTCGCCGAGATCTCTGGCTCAGGGCTGGTCGGCCTGGAGGACCGTCTTGGCTCCCTGGGCGGGTACCTCGTCGTCGACAGCGAACCGGACCTCGGCACGACCGTCGCCGGCTTCATCCCACTGCGCGCCCCGACGGCGGCCGCCCGTCACCTCGTCGACGACATCCTGCTCCGAGTCGTACCGGAGGACGACGGGGTCGGTCCGTTTGTCGCTGGGACGGCGCGGCACGCACGCTGGATCCGCGGCGATCAGGACCGGCGCCGGCGGGCCCTCAAGTGGATCGCGTGGCAGAACCACACCGCACCCGGCGAGATCGTCGAGGCGCAGCCCGAGGCGGAGGATCTGGAGCACGCCAAAGCGCTGCTGCTCATCGTCGGCGGCAACACAAAGATCTCGACCCAGCGCCGTGACTGGCTGCTGGGCTACCTAACCGCCTGCGGCTACTCGGAGACGACGCTGGCCGCGGCCGCGGCCTACGACGACAGCGATCGGCTCGAGGACATCCTGCGGCCCCCGCGGATGGCACTTGCCCGGTTGGTGCTGCTCTACGACGCGCTGCGTGCGGTGGCGATGGACCGCACGGAGTTCGCCCCGAGTGATTTCGACCCGGTGCTGCGGGCTGCCGATGTCATCGGTGTCTCGCGCGAGATTGTCGCGGACCTGCACGAGATCGTCATCGAGGAGGCCCGGCTGCGACAACGGCGGCACCGCATCGTCGTGGCGCCGGCCATGCCCAAACTGATCAACGACTCGATCGCGGCTATCCGGGACGCGTCGTCGGAGACCGGCGGCTAGGCCGACTCCAGCGGTGCAGCTCCGATGAGTCCCTCGATGGCCGCCAGCGATAGATCGTCCTTCGGCACGTAGCCGGCGGCCAGCCCGACGGCGATCCGGTTGCCGTACTGGGCATCGCGGGTGGAGATCAGGATGACGGTCGGTCCGGGTTCGGCGCTGAGTTGGCGGGCGACCTCGGCGCCGTCCATGTCGGGTAGGCCGAGGTCCAGCAGCACGACGTCAGGGCGCCACTGCAGCACTGCCGCGAAGGTGGCCGCCCCGTTCTCGACCTCGGCCACGACCTCGATCCCCTCCGACTCGAGGCTCCGGCGGGCTACCGATCGGAAGCGCTCATCGTCGTCGACGATCAGTACCCGCAGACTCATGACCCCACCCTTCCCCTGTGGGATGCCGCGCGCATCCGTGCTGCCCCTTACGCGGACCATACGAGGATGTCCCGCCGTGCGGTTGGCACGAGGCTGCGAGAGCATGGGCCGATGCGTGTGATCCTCGTCGACGACTCCCCTCTGGTCCGTGAAGGTATTGCGCGGTTACTGAGCGAAGAGGGTGTGGAGATCGCCGCCCAGCTCCCGGACGCGACCGGCCTCCTGGCCGCGGTGCAGACCGAGCGGCCGGACGTGGTCATTACCGACGTCCGCATGCCGCCCACCTCCACCACCGAGGGTCTGCAGGCCGCCATCGAGCTGAAGGGCTTGCACCCCGAGATCGGCGTGCTGGTGCTCTCGCAGTATGTCGAGACGCGGCATGCGGTCGACCTGCTGAGCCAGGGCCGTACTGGCGTGGGCTATCTGCTCAAGGACCGCATCAGCCGCCCGGTCGAGCTGGCCGACGCAGTACGCCGCGTCGCTCACGGGGGTACGGCGATCGACCCCGAGGTCGTGCGGGTGGTCTTCGAAACGCCGCGTCGTGCCGATCCGATGGCCCGGCTCACTGCCAAGGAGCGAGACGTCCTTGCGCTCGTGGCGGAGGGGTACTCCAACGACCGCATCGCCGCGCAGCTCGACGTCAGCGCCCGGACCGTCGAGACCCACACCAGCCGGATCTTCACCAAGCTCGACCTCGAGGCCGACCCGGCCACCCATCGCCGGGTTCTGGCCGTGATCGCCCATCTGCGGGCGAGCGGCTGAGCGTGGCGGGCGTCCGTGCTAGCTCTGACGACGGGCGGCCCACACGCTCGTAGCGTCCTCCTCACCACAGCCCGAGGAGGAACACCATGCATGATCCCCGTACCGCAACCAACACCAACGGAGCTCCGCCGTCGGCAGTCGACGACACCGAGGGTCACCGCGCGGTGGTCTTCCAGGCGCACGACGACGCCACCGCACCGAAGGCCGACGACACCGAGGATGACACCGAGGGCCACGGCCACGGGGTCTTCCAGGCGCACGCCGACCCCACTGCGCCGAAGGCCGACGACACCGACGGTCACCGCGCGTTTCTGTAGATGACCCAGCCCGACGACGACCTCTTGGCCCAACTGGCCGCGAGTGCCTCGCACCTGGCGCCGGCGCTCGGGCTGCCTGACGCCGACGCGATGCTGCAGTCGATCTGCCGCACGGCCCGTCTGGTGTTCCGTGCGGCGGCCTGCTCGGTGGCCGAGCTTCAGGAGTCTGAGGGCGCGCTGCGCTACCGCATCGCCGACGGCGCCGGGGCAGGGAGCATCGTCGGCATGCGGTTGCCGCTCGACCGCGGCGTGGCCAGTTACGTCGCGACGTCGGGCCAGGCGATCGCCGTCGATCAGGTGCGTCAGGATCCCCGCTTCGCCGCCGACGTCGCGGACGCCACCGGCTATGTGCCGCGGGCGATGTTGGTGGTGCCGATCGAGGCACGCACCGGTGAGGTCCTCGGCGTGCTGTCGGTCCTCGATGCCGATCGCGACGCGGTGCCGCCCGAGGAGATCCTCGACATCGCGGCAGCCTTCGCCGACCAGGCCGCCTTGGCGCTCCAGTTGGGGACGGTCGTCGCCCGCTTCGGGTCGGTACTGCTCGGTGCGTTCGCCGACGCGGCGGCGTCGGGCGACGTGGAGCTTTCACTGGCGCTGCGACGGCGTGCGCGGGCGGCCAAGGGCGCGGAGGCGGACGCAGCCGCCCTGGCCGCCCGCTTCGGCGAACTGCGCAGCCTTGGTCCGGGTGTTACCTACACCGCCGGCCGTATCGTCGACGAATTCCTCGGCTACGCCCGGGCATCACGAGGGCGCCGCGGATGACGCTCATCCCCGCCTGGGGCGACACATTCATACCGCAACGTCTGCCGACTGCGCCCGGACTCGGGCTGGCTGAACCGCTCAGCCGCGAGTGGGCCTACGGCGACGGCAGCGGTAGGGGCGTTCGTGTGGCGATCGTTGACAGCGGGGTCGACGCCGCCCACCCCGCGGTGCGGGGAGTGGCCGGCGGCGCTGTGATCGAGATCGACGAGAGCTCACCCCGCGGGGTTCGCGTGGTCGACGGCCCGCACCAGGACGTCTTCGGCCATGGGACTGCTTGCGCTGGGATCATCCGCAGCCTCGCCCCGGGGGCCGAGCTCTACAGCGTGCGAGTGCTCGGCGCCAAGCTCACCGGCAGGGCGTACGTGTTCGCAGCCGGGCTGCAGTGGTGCATCGAGAACGACATGCAGGTGGTCAATCTGTCGCTGTCGACGGTGAACAACGACTGGTACGCGGGCTTCCACGACCTCTGCGACGCCGCCGCCAACGCCGGCATCGTGGTGGTGGCTGCGATGAGCAACGTCCGCAAGGCGAGCTATCCGTCGGAGTTCTCCTCGGTACTTTCGGTCGCGGCGATGGCCACCCAGGATCGCGAGACCTTTGCCTGCAACCCGCGTCCACCCGCCGAATGGGGCGCTGCCGGCATCGACGTGGACGTCCCCTGGCTCGATGGCTCGACGATCCGCTCGACCGGCAACTCCTACGCGTCTCCGGTGATCGCCGGGCACGCGGCCCGCATCCTCGGCGCGCATCCGCACTTCACCACGTGGCAGGTCCGCACGGCGCTGGCCGCTCTCGCCGTCAACGCCGGCTGAGCGACGACGTCAGCTCGTCGGGTCGAGCGCGGCCTCCTCGGCCAGACGGGGATGGGTACGGGCCAGCCGGGCAAACGTCACGTCGCGCAGGGACGTGCTGGCGCTGCCCGACTCGATCGCGCTCAGGAAGTCCGCGCTGCTGATCCGCCAGAGGACGCTTGCTTCGTCGGTGTGAACACTTGCGGTGCGTGCGATACCGCGCAGCAGGCCGATCTCGCCGAAGTAGGTGCCTGGGTTCATCGTCCGCACCGTGGTGCCATCGACGGTGACACTGACCCGACCCTCGATCAGGATCCACAGCGCATCAGCTGGCTCCCCCTCGCGGACGACGGAGGCCGCCGCGGGGAACTCGACGACCTCGGCGGCGCGTGCCAACTCCTCCAAGGTCGCTCGCGTCGCTTCGGCGAAGAGGTCGAGGGCCTCGATGACGGCGACACGCGGCTCGAGCTGAGCCAACTGAGCCGCGACCTTCCGGTCGGCTCGGTACAGCGGACGCACGGCGACGAGCGCGAGCACCGGGAAGCCGAACCCGATCGCATAGAGCGAGGGGTGCAGACCGTACGCCTCCAGAGCTGCGGCAAAGGCGAAGCTGCTGACCATGGCTGCGACCATGCAGGCGATGCTGAGCAGGCTCAGCACGCGGCCCAGGCTGCCGTGCGGGGTGTCACGTTGCAGGGCGGTCACGCAGAGGATGTTGACCACGATGAAACCCATGCCGGAGACGGCCATCAGCGCGAAGCCGAGGGCTGGCGTCCGCGCCCACGCGACCGCCGCAAACGGCAGGGCCTGCACGACGATCGCCGCGACCAGCACGGGCGCCAGGCGGTGCGAGGCGCTGAGACGATCTGCCACGCCTGCAGCGAGCCCGGTGCCGACGGCCATCCCCGCCAGCATGTAGGCGTAACCGGTGGTGCCCGAGCCGAGCTGCTCGCTAAGTCGCACGAAGACGACCGAGGACGCGCCGTAGGTGCAGTTGGCGAGCGCGCAGAACAGCACCAGTACGGTCGAGGTGAGATTGGAGCGCAGCGCCGTCACCCCGGCGACCATCGCGGTGAACACGGTCGTGCCGGCCGCACTTGCATCGCCGGTGCTGTGGGCGCGCAGCCGCGAGGCAATGACGGCCGCGACGAGGAAGCTCGCCGCGTTCAACGAGATGCCGGCGACCGGGTGGTGGCCCGCTGCGAGCAATCCGCCCAGCGCGGGTCCGAGCACGACGATGAGGCTCTCGAGCATCCCGAACAGTGAGTTCGCCGCGCTGAGATCGCTCTCCGGTACGACCTCGGGGGTGAGGGCGCCGGCCGCGGGGCCGTATGGCGCGCCGGCGATCGCACCGCCCGCGGTCACGGCGAGTATTGCCCAGAGCGGCCCGTCACTCGCGACCAGAACGGCGAGCCCGATCATCACCGCGAAGGATGCCGATGCGGAGCCGACCATCACCCTGGTGCGTTCGTAGCGGTCGGCGATCACCCCGCCATAGCCGGCAAGGAGCAACCCGGGCAGCCAGCGTGCGGCCGACAGCAGCGCGACCCACGTCGTTGACCCAGTTCGGTCGAAGACGTAGACGACGAGCACCGTGGTGGAGGCCCAGGTCCCTAGGCCGTCGATGACCTCAGCGGCGCACAGCAGCCGGAGATCTCGGGACTGTAGGGCCTTTCGGAAACGATGAGCGCTCATCGCTCGACGCTAGGGCGGGGGCCGCGCGGTGTCGTCCGGGTCAGCACGGACATCATCCGAGTTCCGAGACGAAGGCTTCGATCGCAGCCGCGGTGAGCTCCGGCTGCTCCAGCGCCGGGAAGTACGTCTGCCCGGGTAGCTGTTCGACGTGGAACCACGGGCGCCGCTCACGCAGGGCCAGCTGCGCATGCAGGTAGGCCTCGTCGTTCGGCTGCGCGTAGAGGTGCAGGAAGGGTGTTGCCGCCTGCTGCAGGGCCGCGATCGGACTCCGGTGCGCGACGAAGTCCGCCGCAATCTCCCGGGCGGCCCGTGACCACATGTCGAAGCCGTGGCTTGTCATGCCAGCGACGTAGTCGCGCACCGGGGCGGCCTTGGCGTCTAGGGTCCACGTGTGCAGCATCTCGGCGCGGGCCTGCTGCCAGTGCTCTGGGTCGCGGAGGCTGTCCATCAGAGTGAAGAAACCCGGTGGCGGCCCGAGAACCGTCCAGCTCAGGGACACGATGCCCGGGACCCGCTCGACGCCAAGCTGGCGCTGCAGCTCTATCGCGATCCAGCCGCCGTGCGAGGTCGCCACCGGCACGACCCTCTCCAAGCCGGCCCGCTCGATCACGGCCATCGCGTCGGAGACGAGCTCGGCCGAACCGAAGTCTGCGGCGGTCCGCTCGGATTCGCCATGGCCGCGCCAGTCCATCGCGATCGAGGTGCGGTGGCTGCCAGTCAGCGGAAGCAGCTCCCGGAAGCAGGAGCGGTCACCACCCCAGCTGGGGAGCATCAGCAGCGCCGGCTCGCCGACGCCGAGCCGATCGGTGGCAAGGTTGGTCTGAGCGGACATCGTCATGGCTTCCTCCGTGCGGTGCAGTCAGGACAAGCCTGTCCAGAGGCAACCGACACGACATGGGGGAGAACCGACACTCACCGACCAAGAGCCCCCATCTAGCCCGTCTGCGCCGTGCGCGCGGCGAACGCGACGAGCTCGCTGCGGGTCCGGACGTCGGTCTTGGCGCTGATGTTGGCGATGTGCCGCTCGACCGTGCGGGGCGACAGGTACAGCCGCGTCGCGATCTCCTTGTTGCCCAGGCCGACGGCGAGCAGGGCCAGAACCTCAGCCTCACGCTCGGTTACCCCGTGTTGACGCAGAGCGATCGGAACTCGGGCCTCCGATCCGCGGCGGGGCACGGGCGCACCTGCCTTCTTCAGCAGCGAGCGACAGGCCGCGGCGAGCTGATCCTGCCCGTACTCCTCGAACTGGGTCAGCGCCTCGCGCAGCCACTCCGCCGGGTCACCCCAGCCGTCCGCGATGGCGGCCTCGGCGACGAACCGCACCGCGAGACTGCGATACCAAGTCAGGTGTGCGATGAGCTCCGTGCCCGCGGTGAAGGAGCGATCGGCTTCCTCCGCCCGTCCAGCCCGCCCGGCGAGCACCGCATCGGCGAGCTGCAAGAATCCGGCGTTGAGCAGCATGGCGGTGGCGCCGGATGCCCGGACCTCCGCGCATGCCTCCTCTGCCTCGACGTTCTCCACCGCACGCAGCAGTGCCCACAGACCACGCTGCGGGAGCGGGGCGTTCGTCGGAAGCTCCCGCAGGAAGCCCATCATCGTGTCGAGCTCACGCAGCGCGCGCGCACGATTCTCGTCTATCAGCGAGATCTCGGCCCGGCACAGCCCCCACGCCAGCCCGGCGACGTTGGATACGTCCCCAGCGATGTCGAGAGCCTCCGCGACGAGGGCATCCATCTCGGCTCGGCGGCCCAGCCTGCCGTGGCTGCCGGCCTCGGCGATGAGGGCGATGCCGGTGAACTCGGGTGAGCCCAGCCAGCGAGCGGCCTCGCCGGCGCGCCTGCCCGCCGTAATCGCTGCTTCGCTGTCGAAGTGGAAGGTGTACCAGGCCGACAGGTGGGCGTCGATCTGCCAGGCGGTGGCCAGCGCGCCCGTCGCGGTGGCGAGCTCGCGCGCGGCCTCGAGGTTCATGGGCGTGCGCAGCGTCAGGAAGTCGATGGTGCCGACCTCGAACAGCGAGCGCACGCGGAAGACTTCGAGGCCGTGCTGCTCGGCGATCTCGACCGCCTGCAGGAAGGCGGCCTCGGCCCGCGAGAGGTCTGTCGTGCGTGCGCACTGGCCTATCACCCAGAGGGCCTCGCACATCAACTCCGGCAGGATCAGCCGTCGGGCCTGTTCGAGTGCGCCGTTGGCAAGGTCACTCGCCTGGTCGAACTCGCCGCGCCCTAGAGCGATCTGAGCGGCGATGACATCCGCACGTGTCAGCAGCGCCACGTCGTCGGCCTGCGCCACGCCGGACCGCGCTGCGGCGAGATGCTCCTCGGCGACGTCCCACCGGGTCGCGACGGCGGCCGCGTGCGCGAGCCGCGCATGCACGTGGCCCAGGCGCTCAGAGGGTGCGCCGAGCAGTGGCAGCGCGCGGGCGAGTTCCGCGCCGACCGCCAGCGCCTCGTCGAGCTTGCCGGCCAGTGCGAACGTCTCGCAGAGGGCCTCCATCGCGTTGGCGGCCACCGCAGGATCTACGGCCAGTTGCCGTGCCTGTCCGAACGTCTCCTCCGCGCTCGCGAGCGCCCCGCGGGCCATCGACCGACGGCCGGACTCGATGAAAAGGGCCGCCGCCCTTGGGTCACCGGCACGCTCCGCCAGCTGGGCGCTGAGGTCGCACCACTCCCCCGGGAGGTCGGGGTGGGCGGCGAGGACGGCGTCCAGTGTCTGACGTGCCAGCTCGGCCCACTCGACCGGCAACAGCCCACCGAGCACGGCGTCGCGCGTCAGGGCATGGCGGAACCGGAACATTCCTGCAGTCCCGGGCTCGGCGATGAGCAGCTGCGCCGCGACACCCGCGCGGAGGGCACTCAGCACGGTTGCCGGGGCCTCACCCACGACGTCGCGCAGCAGCGCCCATTCGAAACGTCGCCCCAGCACGGCCGCCGTGACGATGATGTGCGCTGCCTCGCCCAGCGACGTCATGCGGCGCTCGACGCTGTCGTGGAAGGTCCGCGGCACCTGTGGCGCGACCTGCCCGTGGACGGTCCAGCCGTCCTCCGTGGCGACGAGCGCGCCGGCATCCACCGCGCCGGCGAGCAGTTCCTCGACGAAGAACGGCAGGCCGTCGGCGTTCGAGGCCAGCAGCGATCGCACCGCCTCGGGCACAGCGCCCGAGGTGCCGTCCAGTCTCAGGCACGCGACCGCCATCGCGATCGTCTCGTCAGTCGTGAGCCGCTGCAGGACGACGATCGATGCGGCTCGCCGGGCCGCGAGCTCGTCGACCAGGCGGTTCGCCGCGCTCGCCTCGTTCGCGCGGACGGTGCAGAGCAGCACGATCGGCTCGGACGCCAGGTGCCCGCACAAGTACTCGACGATCGCGAGGGTCTCCGGATCTGCCCAGTGCAGGTCTTCGAGTACGAGCAGGCAGCCTCCGTCACGGCCCACCACGCGGAGGAGCCTGAGGATCGCCTCGGCCACGAGCACCAGCGAGTCCTCGCCCGGCTCGGCATCGGGGCGCCGCCACTGCGGCACCAGTCGGGCCAGGCTGTGACGGAACGGCTCCAGCTCTGCGACGTGCGGCAGGTCCTCGAGGTCCTGGTCGCGCGCGTAGGAGAGCAGCGCCTCCGACAGCGGACGGAACGCGATGGTCTCCCCGGACTGCGTGGCCCGGCCGAAGAACACCGGCTGGTGGCCGTCGCGCGCCAACGCGATCGCCTCACGAGTGAGCCGCGACTTGCCGATACCTGCCTCGCCCACCAGGAAGAACGCCGAGCCGCGGGAGTCGGTCGCCTGCTGCAGCGCAGCCGTCAACGCCTCGATCTCGGGAGTGCGACCGATCACCGAGGGGCAGAGCACATCGCGCACCTGTCGAGTATGCCGGGATCTCGGCGAACGAGTCGGGCATCTTTGTCGATCGCCGTCACGGTACCGGGCCAGCCGACGCGGTCGACGTGGCCTCTGCTGCCGTCCCCGTTTCGGAGTTCGATCAGGCCGTCGCCACGACCGAGTGCCAGCCCGCCGCGTTCCCGGCCCCGACCAGCGGCGCTCCACACAACGCGAGCAGGCCGTCGACAAATGGCACCAGCTGAATGGCGGTCCCGACCCAGAACGTCACCGAAGCCGATGAAGTACGCGCGAGGCTCGATTCGCTCCGGCTTCATCTGGTGCCAGCGCTTCAGACACCTCAGGCAGACCTCGTGAGCGAGTCACTCTTCGGGTCCCGGTTCGGCTGCCTCGATCATCGGATCCCAGTCGGTACACGGCTTCGATGCAGTCATCCCCCAATGACGGGAGAACGATCGATATTCTCGGCCGAGAGATTTCCGATCCGGCCGGTCGGGACCGCCCATATTTGGAGCCCCGTTTCGCGGCTACGGACCCTGACAGGGTCACGGGGCCGGGTCCCGGACCCGTGACTAGCCGTGCTGTAGACCCGGGCTGTGGAGCACGCCTCCCCCGATTCGGGGCGTCTCATTCAGGAGGCGGTAACCCGCCGGTGCTGCCACAGTGGCATAAATCGCATTCACACAGCGGGCCGCGGTGATGACAATCGAATCGCCGACGCACGTTCCCGTGCCTCCTGGATTCCCGAGCGGGAACTCGCCGACAAGTGGCGGAGCACCATCCACCTCGATGCGGTATCCCCCGAGGTCACCCACGCGGGGCCACTCGGGCGCAATATCGGCACCCATGCGGGCGATGTGCCGCGTCACGATGAGAGGCGAGCCCGCGACGATCCCGGACATCGTCACGTCGATTGCACCGACCATGCCCTCTCCGACGACGAAGCCGCCGGGCGAGACGTACTCCGACTCTGCCGCAAAGGTCCGATCCGTTACCTGGATCTCGTCCAACTCAACGCCGAGCGCATCGGCCACGAGCCAGATCGAGCAACCCCAGCTCGATCGGTAGAGCGAGCGGATCGATGCGCTGCCGCCGGTGGATGGCGCGCCGAAGCCCATCGCACTGTAGGTCTCAGGTGCATCCAGCGGCCCGAAGTCGATTGCCTCCAGCATCCTGACCTGACGAATCTCGCGCGCGCCGGACGAAAGCGCTATCGGAAGGTAGTCATTGAAGAATCCGGGAAGGACCCCGGTGAAGAACGCCGTCGTCCCGCCGATCTCGCACGCCCGCTGGAGGCGTTCACGGAGAACCGCACCATCTCTCAACTGGCGCCAATGCATCGGGCTCTGCAGCGGGCTAACGACGTTCGCTCCGCTTGCGAGGATCCTCAGGACATCCTCGAACCACTCGGGTGCGGGCTCAACGCTCGTTGGATCCACGAAATCGTCCCGGGGCATGAACACCACGCAGTCCGGCTGAAGGTCTTCGACCAGCTTGGGGTCGGAGGTCGCCGCAAGTCCCACCGACGGCCGATCCGCGATCGTGCCTACATCCACGCCGACCTTGGCCGGGGAGTGACATTTCACCCCGACGACATCGAATTCATCGCTGTCCAGCAGGAACCGGAGGGCCGTCACGCCTACCAGACCAGTCCCCCACTGCACGACACGCACAGCCCGCTGCCGCATCAGGACACGGCGACCAGGCTGGTGATCACTGTGCGCCCGCCGACCCAAGCAGTGCAGCGGCCTCGTGAGCCGCAACATGACCCCGGTCGATAGCACCCTCTATCCAACCCCAGAACAGCGGCTTGTCCGTGAACTCAGTCCCCGCGAAAAGAACCCTTCCGTGCGGCGCGGAGATTTTTTGACCCAGCGTGTGTCCGTAGCCCGGACGACCGTAACGCAGCACTCCACGGGAGTACGGGTCGTCGAACCAGTTCTCCCCATCAACCCCGACTACCCGTGCCTCGGGTACGAATTGGGCGACTGCCGACTGCGCCAGCTCGAGGTCGTTGGAGTTAGTGTCCTTATGCATTCCGAAGGCGCACAAGAGCGTTCGACCGCCCGTGAGGGCGCGTTCCTCCCATAGCCACTGATAGCGCGCGGATATGCCACCGATGCAGAAGAGGCCGGCCGGTACATTCTCGACGATGAGCAGCTTCTTGACGCCATGTACCCGACTTGGCCCTGTCAAGTAGGCACTCCTGTCGCCCGGCAGGTCGGGCTGGAACGCTATATCCTGAACCGTCGACGCCGGGGTGGCCAACACACAGGCCGCTGCCCGATAGAACTCTCCGGTTTCGGTACGAACCTCGACCACGTCCTCACCCTGAACAACCTCGACCACGGGTTGCTCAAAGCGAATCTCCAGCCGAGCATCCCGAATCATCGCACCGAGCAGGTCCCCGGTCCCATGCAGAAAGCGCTGTGAGAGCAGGCCCACGAAGAGCTCAATCGGGCTCCCGCCCACGCTCTGGACTGATGCCAGGATCCGGAGGATTGATGTCTCCTCCAAATCGCACTGCGCACCGCCCGCTATGGCTCCGGCCAAGAAGTCATAAGCCTCTGACGGTAGG
>JAOPUX010000115.1 GCA_025963285.1 Jatrophihabitans sp. | reverse complement strand
CCGCCTGTGGATCTCCCCCGAGTGGCTAGTTCGGCGCCGAGTGGCGGCGTGTCGCCCAGCCACTCGCGTCCGAACTAGCCACTCGGCGGATAGAGGCCACTCGGCGGATCAAGGCCACTCGGCGGATCAAGGTCACTCGGCGGATGAAGGCCACTCGGCGGATGAAGGCCACTCGGCGGATGAGCGCTTACCAGCTCGTTGCTACGTAGGTGGTCTCCAGGTACTCCTCGATGCCCTCGTAACCACCTTCGCGGCCGAGCCCGGACTGCTTGACGCCACCGAAGGGGGCGGCCGGATCGGAGACCAGTCCGCGGTTCAGGCCGATCATGCCGACCTCGAGCCGCTCGCAGACCCGCAGCCCGCGGGCCAGGTCACCGGAGTAGACGTAGCCGGTCAGCCCCATCTCCGAGGCGTTGGCGATGGCCAGCGCGTCGTCCTCGTCGCGCACCGAGATGATCGGCGCCACCGGCCCGAAGACCTCCTCCACCGCCACGGCAGAGTCACGCGGCACGTCGACCAGCACGGTGGCGGGGTAGAAGAACCCCGGGCCATCCGGCGTCGAGCCACCCAGCACGGCACGCGCACCCGCGGCGACCGACCGGTCGACCTTCTCCGCGATCCCGGTCACCGCGCGGGCGCTCACCATCGGGCCGAGCTCGGTGTCGCGATCCGTTCCGGCGCCGACCCGCAGCGCCCCCATCTTCGCCGCCAGCTTCGCCGCGAACTCCTCCACCACCGACTCCTGCACCAGGAACCGGTTCGCCGCCGTGCAGGCCTGCCCGCCGTTGCGCATCTTGGCCAGCATCGCCCCCTCGACCGCGGCATCGAGGTCGGCGTCGTCGAGCACGATGAACGGGTCGTTGCCGCCCAGCTCCATCGACGCATTCACGATCCGGTCAGCAGCCTGCTTCAGCAGCACTCGCCCAACCCCGGTCGAGCCGGTGAACGACAGCTTCCGCACCCGCTCGTCGGCCAGCGCCGCCTGTACCAGCGGCCCCGGTACGTCGGTCGTCAGCACGTTCACCACCCCGTCGGGCGTCCCTGCCTCGCGCAGCAGCGAGGCGAGCAGCAGCGACGTCAGCGGCGTGTCCTCGGCCGGCTTCAATACCACCGTGCAGCCAGCCGCCAACGCCGGCGCGAGCTTGCGGGTGGCCATCGCCGCCGGGAAGTTCCACGGCGTCAGCAGCAGCGCCACCCCCACCGGCTTCTTGAACGTCAGGATCCGGTTCGCCCCGGACGGCGCGGTACGCAGCGCACCGTCGACCCGCACCGCCTCCTCGGAGAACCACCGGAAGAACTCCGCCGCATAGGCCACCTCGCCCAGGGCGTCGGTCAGCGACTTGCCCATCTCCAGCGACATCAGGTAGGCGATCTCCTCCTTGCGGGAGACCATCAGGTCGAAGGTCGTCCGCAGCACCTCCGCGCGATCCCGCGGCGCCGCACCAGCCCAGCCCGGACCGGCCGCCGCCGCGGCAGCCAGCGCGCGGTCGAGATCGTCGAGCCCGGCGCGCGGCACCGACGTGATCACCGACCCGTCGGAGGGGTTGAGCACCTCGAACGACCCGTCCGAACCGGGGCCCCAGACACCATCGACGAACAACTCATTGGGAACGGAAGTAGGCAGCGACATACCTCCAGCTTGCCACTGCAGCGCCAGCCGCCGGCGGCGGCAGAACCTTGGGTGAATGAACGGGAAACGCTGGCTGGAATCGGCCGATTCGCGACAAAGCCATGCCTAACATCACCGCCGTGGTCTCTGTCCGTCTCCTGAGCCTCGCGGTAGGTGTCGCACTCGTGGCCACCGCCTGCGGCAGCTCCTCGCCCCACTCCTCTGCGGCGCCCCGCACCGTGCAGGTGTCGGTATCGAGCTGCGGTGTCGGCTGGAGCACCCACGCGGCCGGCGCCCAGCACCTGCTGCTTAGCGACACCGACAGTCGGCCGGGCGGGGTTGCCCTGATCAACCCGAGCACCGGCGCCGTCTTCGCCGAGGTCGAGCCGATCGGCCCGGGCACCACGGCGGACCTCGACATCACGCTGGGAGCTGGCACCTATGCCCTGCGCTGCGCGATGGAGGACGAGGCCGCGGTAGTGGGGCCGAGGGTCACCCTCACCGGCAGCGCGGCCGACCCCGCGCCAGGCGTCGTCCCGGTAGACCAGGCCGACCTGATCGGCGCCACGAAGTCCTACGAGGCCTACGTGAGCGGGGCGCTCCCGGGGCTCACCGCCGAGGTGGCGGGGCTCCGCGGCGACATCATGGCCGGTGACGAGGCCAAGGCGAAGACGGACTGGCTCACCGCGCACCTGAGCTACGAGCGCCTCGGCGCCGCCTATGACGCGTTCGGAGACCTCGACGGTGAGATCAACGGGCTGACGAACGGCCTGCCTGGTGGCGTGCACGACTCCGGCTTCACCGGCTTCCACCGCATCGAGTACGGGCTGTGGCACGGCGAGAAGGCCGCCACCCTGGTGCCGCAGGTCGACGCGC
The DNA here is from genome assembly GCA_025963285.1 of Jatrophihabitans sp. Lineage (GTDB taxonomy): Bacteria > Actinomycetota > Actinomycetes > Mycobacteriales > Jatrophihabitantaceae > JAOPUX01. The sequence continues at coordinate 1,160 of JAOPUX010000115.1, read as the reverse complement.
TCAACGCCGCCGTCGGCAAGCTGGCCGCCGTCTTCGCCAAGGCCCAGATCGACCCGCTCGACATCGCCATCCGGGCCCACGAGATCAGTGAGAACGCGCTGCAGTTCGAGCTCACCGGGGAGGACGACTACGGCAGCCACAGCGAGCTCGCCACGGTCGGGGCCAACCTCGACGGCACCAAGACCGTGCTTGCGATGGTGAGCACGCTGCTCAAGCCCCGCGACAAGAACCTGCCCGCGGTCGAGGCAGGGCTGGCCCGCGCGCAGCAGGTCGTCGGGGCGCACCTGCACACCGCCCTCGGCCAGCTCACCACCAGCCAGCGCGAGCAGATCAACGCCGCAATCAGCCAGCTCTGCGAGCTGCTCGCGCCGGTGGCCACGATCCTCGAACCCCGGAGGACCTCATGACGATCGAGCGCCGGAACTTCCTGCGGGGCGCAGCGGTGACGGTCGGTGGCCTCGCGGCGGCCAGCATCGCTCCCACGGTGGCCGGCGCGGCCGACCCCAAGCCGGAGCAGGTCGCCTTCCACGGACCCCACCAGGCCGGCATCCTCACCCCACGCCAGAACCACGCGGCGTTCCTCGCCTTCGACCTCACCGCCACGACCCGCGCAGAACTCGTCGAGCTGATGAAGACGCTGACCGAACGAGCCCGGTTCCTCGCCACCGGAGGCACCCCGCCACAGCTCGGGATCTCAGCGCCTCCGTTGGACTCCGGCATCCTCGGTCCCACCGTCACCCCCGACAGCCTGTCGATCACCGTCGGCCTCGGCGCCTCGCTCTTCGACGACCGCTTCGGCCTCAGCAACGCCAAGCCCGTCAAGCTGCGCCAGATGGACGTCTTCCCCGACGACGACATCGACCGGGCCCGCAGCGACGGTGACCTGCTCGTGCAGGTCTGCGCTGCCGAACTCGACACCGTGCTGCACGCGGTACGCGATCTGGCCCGGCACACCCGTGGCGGGATGCAGGCTCGGTGGCGCCTCGACGGGTTCGCCGGACCACCGCGCCCCACCGGAGCCCCACGCAACCTGCTGGGCTTCAAGGACGGCACCGCCAATCCGGACCCGTCCGATACCGGCCTGATGCGGCAACTGGTCTGGGTGGGCGATGGGCGGCAGGAGCCTGGCTGGGCCAGTGGCGGCAGCTATCAGGTGGTGC
>JAOPUX010000039.1 GCA_025963285.1 Jatrophihabitans sp. | reverse complement strand
GGGGTGGCGGCGGCGAAGTTGCCGCCGAGCCCGAAGAACACGTCGACTTGCCGTCGCGCATCGCCCGCAGCGAGTCGACGGTGTCCCACCCATGCTCGCGGGGCGGGTAGAACCCGAACTCGTCGCGCAGCTTGTCGAGGAATGCGTCGGGCATCTGCTCCCAGATGCCCATCGTCCGATCGCCCTGCACGTTGCTGTGACCCCGCACCGGACAGGCACCCGCACCGGGTCGCCCGATGTTGCCGCGCAGCAGCAGGAAGTTGACGATCTCGCGGATCGTCGCCACCGCGTTGCGATGCTGGGTGAGCCCCATCGCCCAGCAGACGATCACCTTCTTCGCGCGCGTGACGTCATCGGCGAAGGTCTCGATCTCGCGCCGGGTGAGGCCGCTGTGTCGCTCGATGTCGGACCACTCCAGCGAACGCCAGTGCGTCCGGGCCGCATCGAGGTCGATGCAGTGCCGCTCGATGAAGTCCAGGTCTAGGACCGTCCCCGGCGCGGCGTCCTCCCGCTCGACGAGCAGCTTGTTCACGCCAGCGAAGAAGGCCAGATCGCCGTTGACCCGCACGTGCAGGAAGCGGTCGGCGAGCTTCGTCCCCGGCCCGGCGAGCCCGCGCGGCGTCTGCGGGTTACGGAACTTGGTCAGCCCCGCCTCCGGCAGCGGGTTCACGGCCAGGATCTTCGCGCCACGCTTCTTGGCGTCCTCCAGCGCTGTGAGCATGCGCGGGTGGTTGGTGCCCGGGTTCTGCCCGACGATGACGATCAGGTCGGACTCCTGGGCGAGGTCGTCGAGGGTGACGGTGCCCTTGCCGACGCCGATCGTCTGGGTCAGGGCGGCGCCGCTGGACTCGTGGCACATGTTCGAGCAGTCCGGCAGGTTGTTGGTGCCGAGTCGCCGCGCAAGCAGCTGGTAGACGAAGGCGGCCTCATTGCTGGCGCGGCCGCTGGTGTAGAAGACCGCACGGTTCGGGTCGGGCAGTGCGCGCAGGCGTTCGGCGACGAGTGCGAGCGCGTCGTCCCAGGTGATCGGCGTGTAGTGGCTGGCGCCGGGCGCCAGGTACATCGGCTCGGTGAGCCGGCCGTTGTGCTCCAGCCAGTGGTCCTCCTGGCCGCGCAGCTGCTCCACCGAGTTCGCGGCGAAGAAGGCCGCGTCGACCCGCTTGCGTGTGGCCTCCCAGGCGACGGCCTTGGCGCCGTTCTCGCAGAACTCCGCGGCCTTGCGACGGTCCGGATCCGGCCAAGCGCAGCTCGGGCAGTCGAAGCCGTCCACGTGGTTCATCCTCAGCAGGGTCTGGGCCGTGCGGAGCGGGCCCATCTCCTCGAGCGCGTACTGCATCGAGTGCGCGATCCCCGGGATGCCGACCGCCGACTTCTTGGGTCGCCCTACCTGCGGCTCGTTGGTCTCCGGTCCGTCAGCCATACCTCGACCCTAAGGCTCCTACGATGAGTTTGTGAGCCCCCTCAGCACGACACGGCGCAGAGTGCAGCAGGTGCGGGCGGAGGTCCCCGGATCGACGTCACGTCCCGATGATCTGGCGGTGGAGTCGCCGCTCGTGCTGGCGCTGCACGGCGAGGCGATCGCGACCCTGATGCGTACGCCCGGGCACGACATCGAACTCGCCGCGGGGTGGCTGGTGGTCGAGTCCGGGGTGCGGGCGGCCACGGACATCGTGACGCTGCGCGAGTGCCGCGAGGACGACACCGACCGCGTGCACATCACGCTCGCCGGGGACGTCCGGCCACCACGGCCACGCGCCTTCGTCACCTCGGCTGCCTGCGGGGTGTGCAGCGCCGATGTCCTGGACCTGTCGCTGCAGAGCTGGGGCTGCGCGCCGCCCGCGGGCTGGTCGATCCCCGGTGCGGTGCTGGCCGGGCTCCCCGATGCGATGCGGCTGCACCAACGGGCCTTCGACCGCTCCGGCGGCGTCCACGCGGCAACCCTCGCCAGCGGCGACGGGCTGCTCGGGCCGGTGCGCGAGGACGTCGGCCGGCACAACGCCGTCGACAAGATCGTCGGGCGCGCGCTGCTCGACGGCCTGCTACCCGCTACGGATCGCCTGCTCGTCGTCTCCGGGCGGGTGTCCTTCGAGATCGTGCAGAAGGCGGTGGCAGCCGGGGTGGCGGGGATCGTCGCGGTTTCGGCACCGTCGAGCCTGGCCGTCGACATGGCCCGCGAGCACGGCCTGCTGCTGGCCGGGATGACGCGCGGCGGCGGCTACAACCTCTACGCCGGTGCCGAGCTCGTCGGCTGAGCCGTTCGACGCGGTCGTGCTCGCCGGCGCCCGCAGCGAGCGGCTAGGCGGCGTCGATAAGGCCATGGTGGAGGTCGGCGGCCGCGCCCTGCTCGACCGCGTGCTCGACGGCCTGGCCGAGGCGGCAAGAGTGGTCGTGGTCGGACCGCAGCGGCCGGTGCCCAGCCGGACGCCTCCCCCGCGCTGGTGTGCGGAGGAGCCGTCCGGTGGCGGGCCGGTGGCGGCGTTCGCGGCCGGACTCGGCGAGACCGTCGCCGGCAAGGTCGTGTTACTGGCGGCCGACCTGCCCTTCGTGGCCGCCGCGGTACCCGCCCTCGTATCAGCCCTCGGCGACGGTGCCGACGTGGCGATGCTCGTCGACGACCGGGGCCGAGCCAACTTCCTCGCCGGGGCGTGGCGACGCTCGAGCGTGCTGGCCCGGCTGGCCGAGCTGGGCCCACCGGCGGGGCAGTCGATGCGCCACCTGCTAGCCGGGCTCGAGGTCACCCCCGTCAACGATCCAGACAACTGGGGCTTCGACTGCGACACCTGGGACGCCGTCGAGACCGCACGCACCCTCGCCGCCGACCGACCAACCGACCGACCGAAGGGGCCTCATGCCTGACGCCGACCACGACCACGAGCTCGACCGCTGGCTCCATGAGGTGTGCGCCGCGCTGGGCCTCCCGCCGGAGTTGGCCGCGCACCGTCAGCTGCTCCTGGACGTGGCGCGAGACGCGGCGCACGGCGTGATGCGCCCGGCCGCCCCGCTCACCACCTTCCTCGTCGGCTACGCCGCGGGCCGCAGCGCTGGCGACGCCGCCGCGGTCGAGGAGGCGGCCGAGGTGGCCTCCGCACTCGCCCGCCATCGGGAACACCCGGAGTAACACGCAGGTGCGGGAACTGGCACCGGTTCTTTACGCAACTGCGGCTAGAGTCTCGGGTCGTGGCCGCGTACCGGATTCGTGAGGCAGCTCAGCTGCTCGCCGTCAGCGACGACACGCTGCGCCGCTGGATCGACGCGGGGCGGGTAACCGCAGCCCAGGACGGGGCCGGTCCGCTGTCGATCGAGGGCAGCGAGCTCGCGCGCTTCGCCGAGGAGCATGCGGCGAGCACGCCGCGCCTCTCGCCGCTGACCACCCGCGAATCGGCCCGCAACCACTTCGTCGGGCTCGTCACCAAGGTCACCCGCGACACCGTCATGGCCCAGGTGGAGCTGCAGTCCGGCCCGAACCGGATCGTCTCGCTGATGAGCCGCGAGGCCGCCGACGAACTGGGCCTCGAACCCGGTGTCCTCGCGGTGGCCAGCATCAAGTCCACCAACGTCGTCATCGAAGTCCCCGACCGCACCTGACCCAATCGGAGTTCCATGTCCTCCCCTGTCCGCCTCATGATCGCCGCCGTCGGTGCCGCGGTTCTCGCGCTCTCGGCCTGCTCCTCCTCCGGAGGCGCGGGCTCGGCGAGCGGTGGCAAGCACTCCGGCGACGTCGACGTCCTCTCGGCCGGGTCGCTGGTGACCGTGGTGCAGAAGGCGCTGGCCCCGGGCTTGAAGTCGACGAGCGGCTACACCGTCGAGAACTTCAGCGCGGGCTCGAAGGACCTCGCCGCCGATATCAAAGGCAAGGTGAAGCAGGGCGACGTCTTCATCAGCGCGAGCCCGGCCACCAACGCCACCCTCGAGGGATCCGCGAACGGCAGCTGGGTGAGCTGGTACGCCACCTTCGCCACCTCCCAGCTCGTGCTCGGCTACAACCCGCACAGCACGTTCGCCGCCGCGCTCAAGAGCAAGCCCTGGTACGACGTGATCACCGAGCCGGGGCTGCGCATCGGCCTCACGCCGCCGGCCAGCGACCCGAAGGGGGCGCTGGCCGTGCAGGCGCTGGGCGACACCGCCAAGGCGAAGGGCCTGCCGGCGCTGACCGCGATCGGCACCAAGGCCGCCAACCAGTTCCCCGAGACGAGTCTCGCGGCGGAGGTGTCGGCCGGACAGCTCGACGTCGGCTTCTTCTATCAGGCCGAGGCCAACGCCGCGAACATCCCGACGGTGCCGCTGACCGGGGTGGACCTGAAGGCCACCTACACCGTCACCGTGCTGAAGCACGCCCCGCACGAGGCCGCGGCGGAGGCTTTCGTCACCTACCTGCTCAGCTCGGCGGGCACGGCCGCGCTGAAGAAGTACGGCTTCGATCTGGTGACGCCGGTGACGCGCTCCGGCACAGGCGTGCCGGCCTCGCTGACGAGCGTCGTCCACTGACCACGGAGCGGGATCATCGCTGCGCCCGCTGACCGGCGCAGCCCGCTCCCGTGGCTGGGCGGACTGCTCGTGGTCTACCTGGCGTTCCCGCTCGTCGCCTTCCTCGACCGGTTGATCCGCGACTCCGACCGCGGCTTCGGCGCCCCCGGACTCTGGCCGGCCCTCGCCGTCTCGGTGGAGGGGGCGACGATCTCGCTGGCGCTGATCGGCGTGCTCGGCATCCCGCTGGCCTACGTGCTGGCCCGCCACCCCGGCCCGCTGGCCACCCTCGTCGGAGTGGTGGTTCAGGTGCCGCTCGCGCTGCCTCCGCTGATGAGCGGCATCCTCCTGGTCTACGTCGTCGGGCCGTACTCCTACCTCGGGCGGCACTTCGGCGGCAACCTGACCGAGTCGCTGACCGGCGTCGTGATCGCCCAGTCGTTCGTCGCCGCACCCTTCCTGGTGGTGGCGGCACGCTCGGCGTTCGCCACCGTCGACCCCTCCTTCGGCGACCTCGCGGCGACGCTCGGCCATCGGGGCCTGTCCCGGTTCCTCCGCGTCGACCTCCGCTGCGCGCTGCCAGGGATCCGTGCCGGCATGGTGCTCACCTGGCTGCGCGCCTTCGGGGAGTACGGCGCGACGGTGATCGTGGCCTACCACCCGTTCTCCCTGCCGATCTACACGGCCAACCAGTTCCTGACCTCGCCGCTGTCGACCAGTGAAGCTCCCACCGTGCTGGCGCTGGGCGCAGCCGCGGTAGTCGTCCTGCTCGGTCAGGCCACGTTCCGGCTGCCGCGTCGGGGCCGCCCACTGCCGCCGCCGCGACCGCCGACTCCGCGCGCGCCGCGCGCCGTGGGCTTCGATCTCGACACCTCGGTGGGGGATTTCCGGCTCCGGGTCGCCCATCCGGCAGGCGCCGCACGGCTGGCGGTCCTGGGGCCGTCCGGCTCGGGGAAGTCGATGACGCTGCGCGCGCTGGCCGGGCTGCTCGGCCCGGGCGCGGGCTCGGTGACCTACGCCGGTGACGAAGTGCGCGACGTGCCGCCGCAACGTCGCCGGGTGGGGTACGTGCCGCAGGGCCTCGGCCTGCTCCCCGGCCTCAGCGTTCGTCGGCAGGTGCTCTTCGGTGTGCACGCCGACCCGGCGCTCGCCGCGTGGTGGATCGCGACGCTCCAGCTCGACGGGCTCCTCGACCGCTACCCGGACCAGCTCTCGGGAGGGCAGCGGCAACGGGTCAGCCTGGCCCGGGCGCTGGCCTGCGATCCCGAGCTGGTGCTGCTCGACGAGCCGTTCTCGGCCCTGGACGCGCCGGTGCGGGCCGAACTGCGCCGCGAGCTGCGCCGGCTGCAGCGCGAGGCCGGCCTCTCGACGGTGATCGTCACCCACGATCCCGTGGAGGCGGCATTCCTGGCCGACGACGTCGTGGTGATCGCCGACGGCGCGGTGCTGCAGGACGACCCGGTGCCGGTGGCGTTCCGCCGCCCGCGGAGCCCGCAGATCGCCGCGCTGCTCGGGATCGACAACGTCCACACGGCCGCGGCCGACGCCAGCGGCGTGGTCCGCGTGGCCGGCGTGCCACTGCCCACCACGGCAGCTGTCGCCGGCGGTGCGACCGTGCTCTGGTCCGTCGCGCCGGAGCAGGTCACAGTGACGCCCGACGCACCGGACGGCCACGGGCCGGCCAACGAGGGACCGGCCGGCCTGGCCGCGTGGACGGTCACCGGCCTCGTGCTCGACGTCGTCGATCTCGGCACCGTGATCGAGGTGAGCGTCGAGGTGGCCGGCGAGCTCGTGCTGCGTTCGCGCTCGCTGGCCGGCCCGGAGGTCGCCGTGGGAGACCGGTGCCGCATCTCCGTCGCGGCCATCACCACCTGGCTAGTACCGGAGCAGGAGGTCGTGCCGGGGCAGGCCTGAGCCGGCGGCCCGCTGGCTATTGTCACGGGGTGGAGCTTCCCCATCTCGATCCGGCGGGCAAGGCGCGGATCGTCGACGTCTCGGCCAAGGACGTCACCACCCGTACGGCGACCGCGCGAGGACGCTTCGTCACCACGGCAGAGGTGATCGGACTGCTCCGGCGTGACGGGCTGCCCAAGGGCGACGCGCTGGCCGTGGCACGCATCGCCGGCCTCGCCGGGGCCAAGCGCACGCCTGATCTCATCCCGCTCTGCCACCCGGTGGCGTTGCACTCGGTCACAGTCGACCTGGAGCTCAACGATGACGCGGTGGTGATCACGGCATCCACCCGCACCGCGGATCGCACCGGCGTCGAGATGGAGGCGCTCACCGCGGTGACGGTGGCCGGCCTCGCGCTCTACGACATGGTCAAGGCCGTCGATCGCGGCGCCCGGCTCACCGACATCGAGCTGGTCCGCAAGGACGGTGGCCGCTCCGGTCTCTGGGAGCGCGGATGAGGATCGCCGTCATCACCTGCTCCAACCGGTCGGCCGCCGGTGCGCGGCTCGACGAGTCCGGTGCCCTGCTGGCCGACGGTCTCACCGCTGCCGGCCACGAGGTGACGAGCCGGGTGGTGGTGCCCGATGAGGTCGAGGCGATCCGCGAGGCGGTACGGGCCGCGGTCGAGGCCGGCGTCTCGGCTGTCATCACCACCGGTGGCACCGGCCTCACGCCCACCGATGTCACGCCCGAGGCGATCAGACCGTTGCTGCAGCGAGAGGTACCGGGCATCGCGGAGGCGCTGCGCATGGTCTCCCGTGATCGGGTTCCCACGTCGGTGCTGTCCCGCGGGGTCGCCGGGACGATCGGGACGGTGCTGGTGGTGACGCTGCCGGGCTCCCCAGGCGGGGTCAAGGACGGGCTGGCTGTCCTCGCGCCGATCCTCGAGCACGCGGTCGATCAGCTCGCGGGCGGCGACCACAGCTGAGGCGACCGCCCGGCAGAGGGGCATGAGCAGCACCCGTCGAATACGCTGCAAGGATGACCGCTGCGGGAGTCAGAGCGTTGGCGCTGGCCGATTCCCACGGTCGTGTGGCCACGGACCTGCGGGTCTCGCTCACCGATAAGTGCAACTTGCGCTGCACTTACT
>JAOPUX010000001.1 GCA_025963285.1 Jatrophihabitans sp. | reverse complement strand
GCAGGCCGTGGTCGACGAAGACGCAGGTGAGCTGGTCGCCGATCGCGCGCTGCACGATGGCGGCGGCCACCGCGGAGTCGACGCCGCCGGAGAGCCCGCAGATGACGTGCTTGTCACCGACCTGTGCCTGGATGGCGGCGACCTGGTCGTCGATGATGTTCGACTCGGTCCAGCTGGCTTCGGCACCGGCGATGTCGTAGAGGAAGTGTTCGAGCATCTTCTGGCCGTGCGCGGTGTGCATGACCTCGGGGTGGAACTGCACGCCGGCCAGGCTGCGGCTGACGTCCTCGAAGGCAGCAACCGGCGCCCCGGCGGTGGAGGCGGTGATCGTGAAGCCGGGCGGCGGCACGGTGACGCCGTCACCGTGGCTCATCCACACCTGCTGCTCGACCGGAAGGCCGCGCAGCAACACACCGGGCTCGCTGACCGTCAGTGACGAGCGGCCGAACTCCGACCCACCGGTGTGGGCCACCTCGCCACCGAGCGCCTGCGTCATGGCCTGGAAGCCGTAGCAGATTCCGAAGACGGGGACGCCGGCCTCGAAGAGCGTCGGGTCGGTCTGCGGGGCGCCGACGGCGTAGACCGAGGAGGGCCCGCCGGAGAGGATGATCGCCTTCGGCCGGCGCGCCAGCATCTCGCTGACGGGCATCGACGAGGGGACGATCTCGGAGTAGACGTTGGCCTCGCGCACCCGCCTTGCGATGAGCTGCGCATACTGCGCGCCGTAGTCGACGACGAGGACGAGGTCGGCCTGCATGCCCCCAGTCTACGGATGCCCACCGACCGCGGAGGACGTCCACGGGTAGTGCAGGCCGGTGAGTTCCTCGCTGACCGTCCAGAGCTGCCTGGCCAGGGCCTCGTCGTCGGCCAGCGGCAGCCGCTTGGCCTTGCCGATCGGGCCGCGCGTCTCGCCGAAGCGCCCTGGGCCGGTGTAGGAACCTGGCTCGGCGGCCGTCGCGGCGTAGAGGGTCGAGCGGGCACCGGCCGTCGCCGACTGGGTGAAGACCTTCAAGAAGACCGGCGCGACGTAGCGCAGCACCGGGTTGGCGCCCATGCCGGCCGGGTCTGCCACGAGACCGGTGGCGGAGACGCCGGGGTGCGCCGCCACCGACGTCACCGGCAGCCCGCGGGCGGTGAGCTCGCGATGCAGCTCGAAGGCGAAGAGCAGGTTGGCCAGCTTCGAGTTCGAGTAGGTGTGCTGCGAGTTGTAGCTCTCCCCGACGTTGCCCTCGACCACGGCTGCGGTGCCACCGAAGTGCGCGATCGAGGACACCGTCACCACCCGGCCGGCCGGGGCCTTGAGCAGGCTCGGCAGCAGCAGCCCGGTGAGGACGTAGTGGCCCAGGTGATTGGTGCCGAACTGCAGCTCGTAGCCGTCGACCGTGCGCACCGGCTTCGGCGGGGCCCTCACGCCGGCGTTGTTGACGAGCAGGTCGAGGGGGCCCGTCCAGCCCTCGGCGAAGGAGCGCACCGAGTCCATCGCGGCGAGGTCGAGCTCGGCCACCTCCACCTGTGCCGAAGGTGCCTTGGCACGGATCCGGTCGGCGGCGATGCCGGCACGCGCGCGGTCGCGGCAGGCCAGCACCACCCGCGCACCATGCGCGGCAAGCTCGTGCGAGGTGTGCCAGCCGATGCCGGAGTTGCCCCCGGTGACGACCGCGACGGTTCCAGTGAGGTCCGGCAGCTGACCAGCAGTCCACTTCACACCGGCAAACCTACGGCGTTGCCCGTGTGTTGGCGGTGTTCAAGGCAGACTGGGTCGCATGTCGTCCGGACCGGATACCCACGCCGAGGCCACCGCCTTTCCGGGGGTCCGCACCCGGGTGTGGCGTAAGGGCGTGCTCGAGCGGGAGAACTTCCCCTTCGAGGAGGTCTCGGACTACCTCGAACAGCCCGACTGCCTGGTCTGGGCCGACCTCTGCGCTCCGGATGCCGCCACGCTCGACCAGCTCGCCGAGGAGCTCTGCCTCGACCCGCACGCCGTCGAGGATGCAGGCTCGCTGCACGAACGCCCCAAGGCCACCCGCTATGCCACGCACCTCTTCCTGAGCACGTACGCGCTGCGCGCCGGTAAGGGCGCCGACGCCTTGGACATGACGCACGTCTCCGCGTTCTGCACCAAGCAGGCCTTCGTCACCGTGCGTCTCGACGACGGCTTCGACATCGAGCAGGTGGTCGAGCACTGGGACGGCAACGCCGACCTGATGCGCCTCGGCCCGCGCGCCCTCGAGCACGGCCTCCTCGACGTCATCGTCGATCAGTACTTCGAGGCCATCCAGTCCTTCGACGAGGAGATCGACACCATCGAGGGCACCCTCTTCGAGGACACCTCCGGCAGCATGAAGCAGGTGCAGATCCGTGCCTACGAGGTGCGCAAGGCCCTGCTGCGGGCACGCCGGGTCGTACTGCCGATGCGTGAGGTCGTCAACACGGTGATGCGCCGGGGTGAGACCGGCGAGGGAGCCGTCGAGCTGGCGCCGTACTTCGAGGACCTCTACGACCACGTCCTGCGCGCGGCGGAGTGGACGGAGTCGCTGCGCGACATGATCAGCTCGATCTTCGACACGAACATGGCCCTGGCCGACAGCCGGCTCAACCTCATTATGAAGAAGCTGACATCGTGGGCCGCCATCATTGCCGTGCCGACCGCAGTGACTGGATACTTCGGCCAGAACGTGCCGTACCCGGGCTTCGACTCACACTGGGGATTCGTGCTCAGCGTGGCCCTCATCGTCGTGATCAGCGCAGCGCTGTATCTCGCGTTCAAGCGCAAGGAATGGTTATGAGCGTTGAGCAGGCCGTCCCCGCCCCGCGCCCGCTCTGGCGACGGCTGATCTTCAGCCGGTACGCGCCGTACCAGGCCGTGCTGGTGCTGAGCACGCTCAGCCCGGCGCTGCCACACACCACCTCGCCGAACAACACCTGGTGGGCGCTGGCGGCCCTTGACTTCGTCATCGCGGCAGGGGTGGGTGTGGTCGCGGCGAGCCGCCCGTCGAACCTCTGGCTGGCGACGCTCGGGCCGCTGCTCGTACTGCCCGGGATCCAGTGGCTGCGCAATGCCGACGGCAACTCCGGTGCCGGCTTCTCCAGCCTGCTCTACCTGCCGGTGATCTGGTTCGCCTTCTACGGCAGGCGATTCCAGGTGGTGCTGGCGGTGATCGGCTCGATCGCGGTGCTGGTGCTGCCCATCGTCATCGTCGGTTCGCCGCAGTACCCGGCCAGCGCCTGGCGTGGCACCACCCTGTTCCTCCTCGTCATCGCCGTGATCGGGCCGCTGGTGCACGAACTCGTCCAGCGCTCCCAGGACGCCAACACGAGGCTCACGGTGAGCGAGACACAGTTCCGGGCAGCCTTCGATGACGCACCCGTCGGCACCATGCTCAGCGGCATCGGCGGTGACGTCGAGCGCACGATGCTGCGGGTCAACCGGGCACTGGGTCGCATGCTCGGCTACAGCGCCGACGAACTTCTCGGCCACGACGTGGTGGAGTTCATCCACCCCGACGATGTCGCCGAGGTCGTGCGCCGCCGCCAGAGCCTCACCTCGGGGCAGCGCGCGCCGCGCGCCGAGCAGCGGCTGATGCACAAGTCCGGGCGCGTGGTCTGGGTGTCGATGTCGTTCTCGGTCATCCATGACGACGAGGGCCGGCCGCTGCAGATCATCAGCCAGATCGAGGACATCAGCGCCCGTCGCGAGTCCGACAAGGCTCTGCTGGAGTCCTTGGAGAGCGAGCGCGCGGCCGCCGAGCGGATGCGCGCGATGGCCAAGAGCCGCCGCGATCTCGTCTCCGGCGTCTCGCACGATCTCCGCACACCGATCACGTCGGCCTCGGGCTTCGCCGAGTTGCTGGCCGAGGGTGACGCCGGCCCGCTGAACGACGAGCAGCTGACGATGCTCAGCACCGTCCGGCGCAACCTCGATCGGATCGCGGCGATCGTCGACGATCTGCTCGCCTTCTCCCGCACCGACTCCGAGGCCGCCCCGCGGGCCGATCCGATCGACCTCGGCGACGTCGTCGAGGCGGCGGTGCAGAGCATGTCGCTGCAGGCCATCGAGCGCGGCCAGCACCTGAGCTACACCAACGAGCTGCGAGGCGTGTCGATCAACGGCGACGCCAACCGCCTCGACCGCGCCCTGACGAACCTGCTGAGCAACGCGGTGAAGTTCACCCCGCCCGACGGCATCGTCACCGTCACCGCCATCAACCGCGGCGACGCCGCCGTGATCCAGGTGGCCGACACGGGCATCGGCATCCCGCCCGACGAGGTCGAGAAGATCTTCGACCAGTACTTCCGCGCCACTGCCGCCCGTGAGGAGTCGATCAACGGCACGGGACTCGGACTGGCGATCGTGCGGGCCGTCACCGAGCAGCACTCCGGCTCGGTCGAGGTCAGCAGCGAGGTGGGTACCGGCACGACGTTCACCCTCACCCTCCCGCTGGGCTGACCTGGCGTCAGCTTCGGTCAGCTTCGGGTGGCCAGGCTGGGCAGGACGCCGGTGAAGGTTGCCGCAGCGGTGCGCCGTTCGTCGGTGACGGGTTCGTAGAGGGTGCCGCGTTGGCGGGCGGTGCGGCCGGGGACGCCGCTGACGATGTCCTCCAGGGCGGCGACGGTCATGGCGGAGCCGTGTTGGCTGCCGGCCATGCGGCTGATGGTCTCCTCCATGAGGGTGCCGCCGAGGTCGTTGACGCCGCCGGTGAGGAGTTCGCGGCAGCCGTCGGGGCCAAGCTTCACCCAGGAGCACTGGATGTTGTCGATCAGGCCGTGCAGCAGGATGCGGGCCATCGCGTGCACAGCGCGGTTGTCGCGGCTGGAGGGCCCGGGACGGGCCACGCCGGCGAGGTAGATCGGCGCGTTGGTGTGGATGAAGGGCAGGCCGACGAATTCGGTGAAGCCGCCGGTCTGTCGCTGGATGCCGGCCAGGGTGCGGAGGTGGCCTAGCCAGTGCGACGGGGTGTCGACGTGGCCGTACATCATCGTGGAGCTGGAGCGCAGGCCGACTTCGTGGGCGGTGGTGACGACCTCGATCCAGGTCGCTGCCGGGAGCTTGCCCTTGGTGAGCAGCCAGCGGACGTCGTCGTCGAGGATCTCTGCCGCGGTGCCAGGGATCGATCCCAGTCCGGCGGCCTTGGCCTCGGTGAGCCATTCGCGGATCGACATCCCGGTGCGGGAGGCGCCGTTGATGACCTCCATCGGGCTGAAGGCGTGGACGTGCATGCCGGGGACGCGGCGTTTCACCTCACGGACGAGGTCGAAGTAGGCGGTGCCGGGCAGGTCGGGGTGGATCCCGCCCTGCATGCAGACCTCGGTGGCGCCCAGGGTCCAGGCCTCCTCGGCCCGCTGGCCAACCTCATCGAGGCTGAGGGTGTAGGCGTCGGCGTCGGTGCGGCGCTGGGCGAAGGCGCAGAACCGGCAGCCGGTGTAGCAGACGTTGGTGAAGTTGATGTTCCGGTTCACGGTGTAGGTGACGACGTCACCGACGGCCTGGCGGCGCAGGTCGTCGGCCAGGGCGGTGACGGCGTCGAGTTCGGGGCCGTCGGCGTGCAGCAGCGCCAGGGCATGCTCGTCGGAGAGCCCGGCCGGGTCGCGTTCGGCGCTGCGAAGGGCGGCGGTGACGTCGGAGTCGAAGCGGGCCAGGGCTGCCGTCGAGACCGGTGCGCCGGTACGTAGCGACTGCTCGCGCACGGCCTCCCAGTCGCCATAGACGCTGTCGAAGTCCTCACGGCGGTCGCTGCTGCGCCCGGTGGTGTCGATCTCGGTGTGCAGATCGACCCGGCCGGTCGAGGTCCAATCGTCCTCGGGTTCCTGCCACGCCAGCCCGTGGGGCATCGCGCCGTCGCGAGCTAGCCCGGTGGCCGGGTCGGCCAGCGCGGTGACGTGCGGGATGACGCGGGGGTCGATCCACGGCTCGCCGGTCTGGATGTAGGTCGGGTAGATCGTCAACCGCTCGACCAGCTCGAACCCAGCCTGCTTGCTGCGCAGGGCCAGCTCGTCGATCTGCGGCCAGGGCCGTTCGGGGTTGACGTGGTCCGGGGTCAGCGGCGACACGCCACCCCAGTCGTCGATCCCGGCGTCGAGGAGCAGCTGGTACTCCTCGCCGATCAGGTTCGGCGGGGCCTGGATCCGCATCCGCGGGCCCAGCACGACCCGCGCGACAGCCACCGTGGCCGCCAGGTCCGCGATCTCCGCGTCCGGCATCCGCGCCATCGCCGTATCCGGCTTGGCGCGGAAGTTCTGCACGATCACTTCCTGGATACCGCAGTACTCCCGCGCGATCCGCCGCAATGCGAACAGCGCATCGGCCCGCTCAGCCAGCGTCTCCCCGATCCCGATCAGGATGCCGGTCGTGAACGGGACATTGCTGCGACCGGCGTCCTCGAGCACCCGCAGCCGCACCGCCGGGTCCTTGTCCGGCGAACCGAAGTGCGCACCATGGGGATCCTCGAACAGCCGCCGCGAAGTCGTCTCCAGCATCATCCCCATCGACGGGGCCACCGGCTTCAGCCGCTGGAAATCGGCCCAGCTGAGCACGCCGGGGTTGAGGTGGGGCAGCAGTCCCGTCTTCTCCAGCACCAGGATCGCCATCGCCCGCACGTAAGCCAGCGTCGAGTCATAGCCGTGCGCGTCCAGCCACTCCCTGGCCTGCGGCCAGCGGTCCTCCGGGTTATCACCCAGAGTGAACAGCGCCTCCTTACAGCCCATCGCCGCGCCCTGCTCCGCGATCGCCAACACCTCATCCGGCGACAGGAACATCGACTCAAGACGGTTCGGCGTCGTCGCGAACGTGCAGTAATGGCACCGGTCCCGGCACAGCCGCGTCAACGGGATGAACACCTTGCGCGAGTACGTCACCACGCCAGGACGGCCCGCGTCCTCCAGGCCCTGGTCCCGGATCCGGGCGGCCGTGGCACACAGATCGATCAGGTCCCCGCCGCGCGCCCCGAGCAGGACCTCCGCCTCGACCTGGTCGAGGGCAACACCATCACGCGCCCGCCGCAACGCCCGCCGCATCCCGTTGCTGGTCGCCTCGCTCACGCGGCGTCCGTTCCGTGCGGGCTGCGGCCGTCGAGTGGCCAGTCACGCGTCGAGTGGTCAGCTCTAGGCGACCACCCGGCGTGCAACTTGCCACTCGGCACGGAGGCGATGCGGGACGAGACGTGCGTAGGACGCATAGACGTCACAAGCTCCGGAGGCGCGGGAGTATTTCCTTGCCGTAGAGGCGCAGGAACTTCTCCTGGTCCGGGCCGGGGGCGTGGAAGACGAGGTGGTTGAAGCCGAGGTCGAGGTAGGTCTTGATCTTCTCGACGTGCTCGTCGGGGTCGGTGGAGACGATGAACCGCTTCGCGGTCTGCTCCACGGACAGCTCGTCGGCCAGCCGCTGCATCTCGACCGGGTCCTCGACCCCGTGCTTCTGCTCCGGGGACAGGCCCAACGCGCCCCAGAAGTGGGTGGCGCGCATGGCCTCGTCGCGGTCGTGGTCGAAGGAGACCTTGACCTCGATCATCATGTCGTAATCGGGTTTGGGCTCGGCGCGCTTCTCGATCCCTTCCCGGACCGCGGGGAGGAGCGTCTCGGTGTAGAGCTCCGGCGCCTTGCCGGACGTGGTGATGTACCCGTCGCCCATCCGGCCGGCGTAGCGGGTGGCGGCGGGGCCGGAGCCGGCCAGGTAGAGCGGCACCGGGTTCTCCGGGCGGTCATAGATGGTGGCCTTGTCGGTCTGGTAGTACTCACCCTCGAACGTCACGCGCTCCTCGGACCAGAGCTGCTTGATCAGCGACACGGCCTCCCGGAAGCGGGCGAAACGCTCCTTGCCCTCGGGCCACTCGATCCCCAGCGCCACCTCGTTGAGGGACTCCCCGGTCCCCATCCCCAGGATGACGCGGTCCGGGAAGAGGCAGCCCAGCGTCGCGAACGACTGCGCCACGATCCCCGGGTGATAGCGGAACGTCGGCGTGAGGACGCTGGTGCCCATCACGATCCGCTCCGTCGAGGCACCCAACGCACCCAGCCAGGACATCGCGAACGGGGCGTGCCCGCCGTCATGCCGCCACGGCTGCAGGTGATCGGAGACGAACACCGAGTCGAAGCCGCACTCCTCGGCGATGGTCCCGTACTTCAACAGCTCCCGCGGCGCGAACTGCTCGTTGGACGCCTTGTAACCCAGCTTCAGTTCAGTCATCGCGGTGTCATCCTCTTCGCGCAAGCGCTCATCGATTCGTGGTCACAATCAGCTCGGCCTTCTGGAATTCCTTCAACGTCGAGTAGCCGCACTTGCCCATCACCCGGCGCACCGAGCCGAAGAGGTTGTGCTCACCCTCGGGGTTCGAGGCGGGCCCGACGATCACCTGCTCGAGGGTCGGCCGGTCGTCGTCACCGGCCGCGATGTCGATCACGGCCGACCGGGGCACCCGCGGGTGAGCGGCAGTGGCATCCCAGTACCGCCCGGCGCCGGGCGCCTCGGCCGCGGCGGCCAGTGGCTCGCCGAGCATCACGGCGTCGGCTCCGCAGGCCAGCGCCTTGGCGACGTCTCCGCCCGTGCTCATGTCGCCGTAGGCGATCAGGTGGACGTAGCGCCCGCCCGTCTCGTCGAGGTAGTCGCGGCGTGCAGCCGCGGCATCGACCACGGCCGTGGCCATCGGCACCTCGATGCCCAGCGTCATGTGCGTGGTGGAGCCCAGGTGGGCGCCGTAGCCGATGATCACGCCGGCCGCGCCGGTCCGCATCAGGTGCAGCGCCGTCTGGTAGTTCGTGACGCCACCGACGAGCACCGGCACGTCCAGGTCGGCGATGAAGGTCTTCAGGTTCAACCCGGGGCCGTCGGTTGCGACGTGCTCGGCGGAGATCACCGTGCCCTGGATGACGAGCAGGTCGACGCCCTCGGCCAGCACGTGCGGCGCAAGGTCGGCGGTGTGCTGCGGCGAGAGGCGCACGGCCACCCGTCCGCCCGCGGCGCGCAGCTCCTTCACGCGGGCCCGCAGCAGCTCCGGCACGACGGGCTGGGCGTAGACACGCTGGAGGGTGGCCGTCTCACCGTCTAGCTGGGCCAGCGCGGCGTCGGCGTCCTCGTACCGGGCCCAGAGCCCCTCGCCGTCGAGCACCGCCAGGCCGCCCAGCCGCTCGATCTCCGCGGCGGTGGTGGGGGAGACGACGGCGTCGGACGGGGCGGCCACGAAGGGCAGCTCGAAGGTGTGCGCGTCGATCTGCCACGCGGTTGACACGACCGACGAACCGCGGGTGCGGCGCGTGGGGACGAGCGCGATGTCGTCGAAGGAGTAGCCACGGCGCGCGCTGCGACCGAGCCCGATCTCCACTGTTTCCGGCATGCCACCGAGTCTGCCCTACCGCGGGTAACCGCCGTCAGCGGGCCGCTCAGCCGGAGTAGTTCGGGGCCTCGACCGTCATCTGGATGTCGTGCGGGTGCGACTCCTTGAGGCTGGCCTGGGTGATCCGGATGAAGCGGCCCTTCTCGGCCAGCTCGCCGATCGTGCTCGCACCCGTGTAGAACATCGACTGCCGCAGCCCGCCGATGAGCTGGTGGGCCACCGCGGCGAGCGGGCCGCGATAGGCCACCCGTCCCTCGATGCCCTCCGGGATCAGCTCGTCGTCGCTGGAGATCTCGGCCTGGTAGTAGCGGTCCTTGGAGTAGGACTTCTTACCCCGCGAGCTCATCGCGCCGAGCGAGCCCATGCCCCGGTAGGACTTGAACTGCTTGCCGTTGACGAAGATCAGGTCGCCGGGCGTCTCGTCGCAGCCGGCCAGCAGCGAACCGAGCATCACCGTGTCCGCGCCGGCCACCAGCGCCTTGGCGATATCGCCGGAGTACTGGATGCCGCCATCGGCGATCACCGGGACACCGGCGGCCTTGCAGGCGAGTGCGGCCTCGTAGACGGCGGTGATCTGCGGTGCCCCGGCACCGGTGACGATCCGGGTGGTGCAGATCGAGCCCGGCCCGAAGCCGACCTTCACCGCGTCGGCACCGGCGTCGACGAAGGCCTGGGCACCGGCCCGGGTCGCAACGTTGCCGCCGATCACCTGGATATGACGGGTCGCGCTATCCGATTTCAGACGACGCACCATGTCCAGTAGCAGCCCCACGTGCCCGTGGGCGGTGTCGGCGACGAGCACGTCCACCCCCGCGTCGACGAGGGTGGTGGCTCGCTCCCAGGCGTCGCCGAAGTAGCCGATCGCCGCGGCCACGAGCAGCCGGCCGTGGGCGTCCTTGGAGGCCAGCGGGAACTGCTCGGACTTCACGAAGTCCTTGACGGTGATGAGCCCGGCCAGCCGGCCGTGCTCGTCGACCAGCGGCAGCCGTTCACGCTTGTGCTGGCGCAGCAGCGCCGTGGCGTCCTCGTGGGAGATGCCGACGGGTGCGGTGATCAGCGGCATCGGCGTCATCACCTCGTCGACCTTCGTGGTGGCCCACTCGCTGACGGAGACGAACCGCAGGTCGCGGTTGGTGATGATGCCGAGCAGGCGCTGGTCGGTGTCGACCACGGGCAGCCCGGAGATGCGGTACTGCCCACAGACCTCGTCGAGTTGTTCGAGGGTGGCGTCCGGGCCGATGGTCACCGGGTTCGGGATCAGGCCCGTCTGGGTGCGTTTCACGAGGTCGACCTGGTAGGCCTGGTCCTCGATCGACAGGTTGCGGTGCAGCACGCCGATGCCACCCTGGCGGGCCATCGCGATAGCCATCCGCGCCTCGGTGACGGTGTCCATGGCCGCCGAGAGCAGCGGCACGGCCAGCGAGATCTCGCGGGTGAGCCGGGTGGTGGTGTCGATCTCGGCCGGGACGATGTAGCCGGAGTCGCCGGGGAGCAGCAGGACGTCGTCGAACGTCAGACCGAGCGGCGCGAAGAGGGCGGGCAGACCTTCGACATGGTCGGACAACGTATTACCCCCTGTGACGCAGTGGTGCCGGTAACCCAGTCTAGACGTCGCGGCCGGAACGCCGACGCACGCATTGAGCCACCCGCCGCGAGGTGACGCGGATGCCACCGACCTCACAGCAGCGCCGTTTCGATTGGCGGGGTGTCCGGTTTCGGTCTTACGGTGGGGGCGTGACGAACTGCACCCGGGACGCGATGACGCTGGCGGCGCGAGCCGTGAGCGACGAGCGACGCCTGCGGAGCCGGCCGTGAGCCTCGAAGACGGGCCGCTCGACCCGTTCCTCGGAGACCCTGACGACCCGGCCGCCCTCCTCGAGGACACCGACCCCGCTGAGCCGCTCAGTGATGGCGAGCGCGCCGATGTCGCGGCTGACCTGGCCGAACTCGAGCAGTTCCGCAGCACGCTGGGCCCGGTGGGCGTCGACGGCATCACCGTCGAGTGCGGCGACTGCGGCGAGCAGCACTTCTTCGGCTGGGACCTGATGGCCGCCAACCTCCGTGCTCTGCTCGGCGAGGGGCGCACGCACGTCCACGAGCCCGCCTACTCCCCCGACCGCGACGCCTACGTCACCTGGGACTACGCCCGCGGCTACACCGACGCGGTCAACACCCTCAGCAAGCGCCGCTGACCGGCTTCGCCGTCGCCCGGAGCGGGCCCGCCCGCTGACCGGTATCCACGCCGAGGAACGGCCTGGAGAGCCCGATTTTAATGCTCACCTCACGCGATGACGGGCCGTTGCATCCCGATCCGTCCCGAATTGCCTGGGATCGACGAACGGCTCCGTACAACTACGCGTTACCTTTTTTCGCGTCGCTCTTTGGACACCACAGAGACCGCGCTCTTCGGGGGGCGCGGAACGTGTGTCGGAGGGCAGAAAGATGGCCGAGGTTCGACGGCTTCCCGCTCCACGCCAAGGCGACTGGGACTGGCAGGGTTCCGCGGCGTGCCGCGGGCTGGATACCGCCAACTTCTACCACCCGGAGAACGAGCGGGGACCGTCGCGGGTGAAGCGCGAGCAGCAGGCCAAGGCGGTCTGCTCCAGCTGCCCCGTGCTCGAGAACTGCCTGCGCTGGGCGCTGAACGCCCGCGAGCCGTACGGCGTCTGGGGCGGCCTCTCCACCGAGGAGCGCGAGACGCTGCTCACGCAGCGCGCCGTCTGACGACACCTCATCCGCTCACCCTGCGGCCTGGCTTCGCGGAGTGGCCCGTGAGGCGTCGCGTAGCCCGTGCGGCGTCGGGTGGCCCGGCTACTCCGCAGCCAGGCGACGCGTAAGCGGCGACTCGGCGAAATAGACCCCGTGCAGAAAGGCCCCGCAGCAGAGCTGCGGGGCCTTTGTGTCGCTGCGGTACTGCAGTTGCTACACGCCTGGATCAGTGCGAGTGGCCCGCGTGCGAGTGGCCGTGACCACCCTGACCCGCGTGGTCGTGCTCGTCCTCATCAACCGGCTTCTCGACGATCGCGCTCTGCGTGGAGAGCAGCAGCGCGGCGACGGAGGCGGCGTTGGCCAGGGCGGCCTTGGTGACCTTGACCGGGTCGACGACGCCGGCGGCCAGCAGGTCGCCGTACTCGCCGGTGGCCGCGTTGAGACCGTGGTTGTCCGGCAGGCCGGCGACCTTGGCGGTGACGACGTAGCCCTCGAGCCCTGCGTTCTCGGCGATCCACCGCAGCGGCTCGACCGAGCCGTTGCGGACCACGGCGACACCGGTGGCCTCGTCGCCCGTCAGCCCGAGGTTGCCCTCGAGCACCGTGGCGGCGTGGACGAGGGCCGCACCGCCACCGGCGATGATCCCCTCCTCGATGGCCGCGCGGGTAGCCGCGATGGCGTCCTCGATGCGGTGCTTGCGCTCCTTGAGCTCGACCTCGGTGGCGGCGCCGACCTTGATGACGCCCACACCGCCGGCGAGCTTCGCGAGACGCTCCTGGAGCTTCTCCTTGTCCCAGTCGGAGTCCGAGGCCTCGATCTCGCGGTGCAGCTGCGCGACGCGGGCGTCGACCTCGTCCTGGGAGGCGGAGCCGTGGGTGACCGTCGTGGTGTCCTTGGTGACGACGACGCGACCCGCGCGGCCGAGCACGTCGAGACCGGCCTGGTCGAGCTTGAGCCCGACCTCGGGCGCGATGACCTGGGCCCCCGTGACGACGGCGAGGTCCTGCAGGAACGCCTTGCGGCGGTCACCGAAGAACGGAGCCTTCACGGCCACGGCCACGAACGTCTTGCGGATCGCGTTGACGACCAGGGTCGAGAGCGCCTCACCGTCGATGTCCTCGGCGATGATCACCAGCGGCTTGCCGGCCTCGACGACCTTCTCCAGCACCGGCAGCAGCTCCGCGATGGCGGAGATCTTCTGCGTGGTGATGAGGAGGTACGGGTCGTCGAGCACGGCGTCGGCTGCCTCGGCGTCAGTGACGAAGTACGGGCTGATGTAGCCCTTGTCGAACTGCATGCCCTCGGTGAACTCGAGTTCGGTGGTCATGGTCTGGCTCTCTTCGACGGTGATCACACCGTCCTTGCCGACCTTGGTGAACGCCTCGGCGAGCAGTGCCCCGATGGTGGGGTCCTGCGCGGAGATGGTGGCGACGTGGGCGATCGACTCCTCGCCCTCGACCGGGATGGCCGTCTTGTCGAGCTGGACGCTGACGGCGTCGACGGCCGCGTCGATCCCACGCTTGAGAGCGATGGGGTTCGCACCGGCGGCGACGTTCTTCAGGCCGGCGTTGACGAAGGCCTGGGCCAGCACGGTGGCGGTGGTGGTGCCGTCACCGGCAACGTCGTTGGTCTTCGTCGCCACGGACTTGGCCAGCTGGGCGCCGAGGTTCTCGTACGGGTCGTCGAGCTCGATCTCGCGAGCGATCGTGACGCCGTCGTTGGTGATGACCGGGGCGCCGTAGGACTTGGCGAGGACGACGTTGCGACCCTTCGGGCCGAGCGTGACCTTGACGGCGTTGGCCAGCTTGTCTACGCCGCGCTCGAGAGCGCGACGGGCATCCTCGTCGAAACTGAGGATCTTCGGCATGGAGCTTCCTTTCTAGGGACTGCAGACACGACGAACGCCCCGGCTGCGGATGCAGCACGGGGCGCCGTCGCGGACGATTACTTCTCGATGACCGCGAGGACGTCGCGCGCCGAGAGGACCAGGTAGTCCTCACCGGCGTAACGAACCTCGGTGCCGCCGTACTTGCTGTAGAGGACGACGTCGCCGACGGCGACGTCGAGCGGGATGCGCTGACCCTTGTCGTCGATACGACCCGGGCCCACAGCGAGGACGGTGCCCTCCTGCGGCTTCTCCTTGGCGGTGTCGGGAATGACGATGCCCGAAGCGGTCGTGGTCTCGGCCTCGTTGGCCTGCACGACAATGCGGTCCTCGAGCGGCTTGATGCTGACCTTGGTGGCGGTCACGGTGGATCCCCTTCTCGGGTATGAAAGTTTCTCGTTGTTGGGATCGGCTGCCGTCGCGGGTGGTCATCCGGTCCTGATTGGCACTCTAACGCGGCGAGTGCCAACTCTCAACGTCGGGTCTGCGGAGCGCTGCGCCAGGTCGGATCGCGGGCCCGATCGGATGAGGCCCGGGGATCGGATCAGGAGGCTGCGATCGAGCCGACGCTCCAGCTGCCACCGGCGTCGGTGGTCGTCCAGAGGTTCGAGACGGCCCCGTTCGCCGCCGAGCCGTCGATCTCGAGGGCTCGGCCTTCGGTGCCGCTCTCGAAGCCGATGAAGGAGACCTGGCCGGGGCCGCCGTGCGATCCCTTGGTGGAGGTGAAGGTCAGGCCGCCGTTGTCCGAGCAGTAGAGCTGGCCGGCCACCACGCAGAGATCGTGCGCCGAGCCGCCGCCGACGGCGGTGACGCCCATCGGGGTGGTCCGGGTAGCGGCTGCCTTGAAGTGCCGCCCGCCGGCCGCCGAGACGGCCGCGAAGCCCTTGCCGCCGGTGCGAGGCTGGCAGGCGACGATGACCGAGCCGTCGCCGCCACCCGTGGTGAGCGCGGTGCTGTCGACCTCGCCACCGAGCTGCGGGCACGGCTCGCCCCGGTTCGTCCAGGTGGCGCCGTCATCGGTCGAGCTGAGCAGCTGCGAGGTCGCGCTGCCCGCACCGCCGGCAGGGTTCGCCGTGAGCAGCAGGTAGGCGTCGCTGCCGTTGCGGCTCAGCTGCGCACCGACGCCGTTCATCGGTGCGATCGGGGCGGGCACGGTGGTCCAGCGCGTCGAGCCGATGGGTGCCTTCTGCACCGTGAACGTGCAGCCGGGCGGGCAGCCGGCGGACTGCTCGACCCTGATCACGTTGCCGTCGAGGGTCTCGAGTGCCACCGCCCCACCGGACTCCAGCTGCCACGATTTGCCGCCGTCGAGGGTCATCAGGAGCGCGTCGGGGCCGTAGACGTAACCGATCTTCGTGCTGGCGAAGCGCATGTGGCTCACGCAGCGGCTCTCGCAGCCGGTGGTGTCGCCCGGAACGTTGAACGGCGTGCTGTTGATCGTGGTCCAGGACTTGCCGTCGGCGCTGTGGACGAACGCGGTGCAGAGCCCCGTGCCGCTGGTGATGCAGGTGGCCGTGCCGAGCGCCCAGATGTCGTCGCCGACGAAGGTCAGGTCGCCGACCGTGAAGTTCTCCAGGGCGATGGCGGTGGCCGAGCTGTTGGTGGTGGTCGCGAGGTCCTCGGGGCCGTTGAAGATCGCGGCCGGCGCCTCCGAGGCGCTGGAGGTTGCGCTCGACAAGGGGGACGACGGCGCGGTCGTGATGTGCGTCGGCAGGAGCGCGACGGGGTGCCCGGCGGTGGAGTCGTGTCGCGTGCTCACCGCGACGGTGCCGGCCACCACCGCGATCACGGCGGCCGCGGCGAGCAGCGGCAGCGTCCAGTTCCGGCGGCGGACCGGGCGACGCAGCTGGCGCACCGAGCCGGAGCCGGCCTGCAGGATGATCCGCTCGGCGAGATCGTCGCCGGCCGGTGCCTGCTGGGCGCGGTCGGCGAAGACGGCGCGGAGGTTGCTCTCCATGTCGTTCTGGTTCATGCCAGCCTCCTGACGGTGGCGCCCTCGGTCTCGGCGACCCGGTCGCGCAGTGCGGCCAGGCCCCGACTGATCAGGCTGCGGACTGTGCCGAGCTGGCAGCCGAGGGCCGCGCCGATCTCCTCGTCGGGCAGATCGTGGAAGTAGCGCAGGACGAGTGCCGCGCGTTGGCGGGCGGGCAGGGAGCCGAGCATCGCCCATAGCTCCTCCCGATCGTCGAATTGGCCGGCCGGATCGTGGCTCTCGGGCCGCTCCGGCAACGTCTCGAGGGTGATCTCCCGACGCGACGGGCGGCGGGTCTGATTGACGAACTGGTTGGCGACGCTGCGCCGCACGTAGGCCAGGGGCGCCTCCGCGGCGAGCACCAGGTGCCACTTCGGATAGAGCCGGACGAGGGTGTCCTGCACCAGCTCCTCGGCGGAGAGCGAATCACCGCACAGCAGATACGCCGTGCGCAGCAGCGCAGGCGTGTTCGCCCTCACGAAGCCGGCAAACTCACCGGCTCCGTCATTCGGCCCGTCCATCGGCACCCCCAACCAGCTACTAGACGTGATCGCGCGCCGATCTGTTGCGAGCAGTCTCGACCAGTTTTCGTCGAGTGGCTTCTTCGGCGCCGAGTGGTGGCGTGTCGCCCAGCCACTCGCGTCCGAACAAGCCACTCGGCGGGGTTAGCGGGCGGCGGCGGGGTTAGAGGGCGGCGGCGGGTTAGAGGGCGGCGGCGGGGTTAGAGGGCGGCGTAGTGGCCCGTCGACGGGTCGAGCTGCCAGACCTGACGGTTGCGCCCCGGCTTCGGGACGCCCCGCTTCTGCAGCTCCCGCCAGACCGGCCGGTGCCAGGTGGTGACCGGAAGCGAGGCCACGACCTGGACGTAGGTCGGCCGCTGGAACCGGGGCAGCCGCTCGAGGGCCTTGTCGAGGTCGGCGGCGGTGACCGTGGCGCCGGGGCGCAGCGTCAGCGCGGCGACGAGCAGCGACGAGCCGTCCTCGGGCACGCCGTAGGCCACCACGAGGTCGGCCGCCGGGATGCTCCCGAGGCAGAACCTGGCCCCGCTGGGTAGCACCGGCCCCCGCGGGGTGTCGACGATCTCCGAGATCGGGCCGGCCAGCCAGTGGTCACCCTGGTCGTCGCGCAGGAAGAGATCGTTGGACGAGCGCCAGGCGTCGTCGGCCTGGAAGACGCTGCGCAGCGGTGAGCCCGGCGACTCGTTCGGGTTCACCCGGGAGAGCAGCAGCCCCACCTCGTCGGAGAGCGCCTCGCGGGCCAGGCCGTCGCTGGTGAGCTCGAGCTGGCGGGTGACCAGGTCGAAAGCGGCGACCCGGACCTCGGCGGTGCCCGGCAGCGGCTTGCCCATCGAACCCGGCTTCTGGCCGGTGAGATTGGCCAGGATCGCCTCTCCCTCGGCGGAGGCGTAGAACTCCAGGATGCGGGCATCCGGGAAGCGCTCGGCCACCCGCGTCCAGAGGTTGCGCGGCATCCCCGAGCCGATGAACATCCGGATCGGGTTGTAGCGCTCGCTCGGGTTGGGGTCGGCGAAGGTGATGTCCCGCAGCGACGTCCAGGTGTAGGAGACGTGCGAGACGCCGTAGCGCCGCACCTCGGTCCAGAACGTCGCCGGGTCGGAGCCGCTGGCCATGGCGAAGCGGGCTCCGGAGGCCACCGCCCCGCCGACGGACATCAGCAGCGCCGACGAGTGGTGGATCGGTGTGACGCTGTAGACGGTGTCGCCTGGCTTGAGGGCGGCCGCCGCGGCGGTGCCCAGGGCCGACAGCGCCCAGCGCCGGTTGGAGATCAGCGTCGCCTTGGTGCCGGTGCCCTCGCCGGTGAACACCACGAACGCGGTGTCGCCGGCGCGGTGCGGGTTCGGCGAGTACCACGCCGGGACGTCGACGGTGTCGGGGTCGATGCGCTCCATGTCGAGCACGCCCTCGGGCAGCTCGCGGCTGCTGGCGCCACCACCGAGCACGCACCAGCGGACGTCGGGCAGCTCGCCGGCGCGATCGACGTGCTCGGGGTCGGAGACGAGCCAGGTGATGCGGCCCAGCCGTGCCTCCCGGTCGATCTCGCCGTCCGGGCGCAGCAGCACCGCGGTGGCACCGAGCCGGCTGAGCGCCGCGACGAGGGTGAACGCCGACGGGCGGGTGTCCATCAGGACGCCGACACGGTCACCGTGCCGGATGCCGATGCTGATGAGCCCCTTCACCACGCTGTCCACGCGGTGCTTGACCTCGGTCTGCCGGATGGCACGGTCACCGAAGAGGAAGCAGATCTCCTCCGGCGTCTTGCGGGCCTGCTCCTCCAGCAGCTGACCGAGGCTGATCCGCGTCGACGGGTCGAGCTGCTCGATGCGGGCCAGCCGGGGCAGCTGTGCCGGGGCCTGGGAGACGAGGCCCTGCGCCGAATGCGCGACCCGGCGGGCGGTGCCCACCACGATCCGGCCCGCCCCGATGCTGAGTTCGGCGGCCTGCATGAGTGCGGCCATGCCGGCGCCGACGCTCAACGGCCGGGCCTCGACCTGCTCGGCCGGCACGATGCTGGCGGGCAGCGGGGCGCCGCCGTAGCGCCAGCGGGCCCACTCGCCCACTGCCGGCCAGGTGGAGGTGGTGGCGGTCGAGCCGACGACCAGGCCGAAGTGGCCAGCCCGCAGCGTCGTCTCGTAGACCTTCGACCGCGGAGCGGCGCGGCGGATGGCGCGGACCGAGTCCGGGTGGCCGATGGTGTCGCTGGAGCCGACGAACGTCAGGATCGGCATCTCGACGTCGGCCAGGGTGACGAGCCGCTCGTCGATGACGAAGCCGCCCTCGATCATCCGGTTGTGCAGGACGAACATCTCGAGGATGTCGGCGATGGCCGGACCCGACCAGGCCGTCCAGCCGTCGGACTCGAGGAAGCGGCGCTGGCGCTCGCGCGGCAGCAGGGCGTCGCGGTCGTGCAGGGCCATCAGGAAGTCGATACGCCCCTGCACCGACTTGGCCGGCGTGAGGAGCTTGAAGCCGAGCCGGCTGGCCCAGCCCGGCAGCGCCAGCTTGTGCAGCAGGCCGCTCTCGATCAGGCCGTTGGCCAGCCGGGTGGCCGCCTCGGTCGAGAGCGGGATCGGCAGCGGGGCCCGGCCGTCGACCGGCGAGCCGAAGGTCACCAGCGAGTCGATGCCCTCGCCGCGGCGGTAGGCGGCTGCCTGGTAGACGAACATGCCGCCCTGCGAGTAGCCGGAGAGGATGACGTCCTGCCCCGTGGCGGCGGTGACCCGGTCGACCGCATCGCTGACGGCGAGCACGTGGTCCTCCAGCGTGCGCTCCAGCCCGCCGGGCTCGGCGTCGGGGTTGCCGAAATCGACCACCCAGGTATCGAGCCCCTCGGCGTGCAGCGCCGCCACGGCCGAACTCGTCGGCGCGACGTCCCAGACCTCGGTGGTGAGCATCAGCGGGGGCACGAGCACGATCGGCGGCGCATCGGCCGGCACCGAGTCGGCGAAGTAGTGCCGCAGCCGGTAGTTCAGCTGCTCGGCGACGACGGTGAAGGGCGAGGCCTCCTCGTCGGTCTGCAGCCCGCCGAAACGGACGACCTCCGCGACGTTGCGGGCGGTGGCGTTCAGCCGCTTGGCCAGCCCCACGGCGGCTGCGGGTCCGGGCACGGCCGACCGCTTCGAGCGCGGAACCAGGTCGCCACCGGAGGAGCTGCCGTCAGGGTGTTCTGAGGAGTTCGCCACGTGTGCACTGTCCAGCGCGCACCGGCGCGTCGCAACCTGGGCTCACCGGATCACACGGGTGATTCGTCACGTCCGACGGTGTCGAAGACCCACTCGTGCGGCGGGCGGGCGACGAGCTCCGGCGGGAGGTCGGGGACGCCCCGATGGGTCGGGTCGATCACCACGACGCGCTCGTCGGGCTCGGCACTGCGGAACAGCTGTGCTGCGGGGTCGGCACGCTGCCGGACCGCCTCGACCAGCTCGTCGAGCCGCCCCTCGGCAGCCCGGACCTCCCACATCAGCACCGAGCCAGGGGCCGGCCGCGGGCTCATGCCGAGGCCAGCTGGGCGCCGGTGAGCTCGATGGTCGGGATCGCGCCGAAGTCCGGCCGGCTGGGCCGGGCACCGTCGCGCACCAGCAGGTCCCCGATCGCGGCGATCATCGCGCCGTTGTCGGTGCAGAGCCGCAGCGGCGGGACGCGCAGCTCGATCCCCGCGGCGTCGCAGCGTTCCTGTGCCAGCGAGCGGACCCGGCTGTTGGCCGCCACCCCACCGACTATCACCAGCGTGTCGACGTCCTGCTGCCGGCAGGCCAGCAGGGCCTTGCGGGTGACGACATCGGCCACCGCCTCCTGGAAGCTGGCGGCGATGTCGGCCACGGTGATCGACGGGTCGCGCGGCCGCTCGACATAACGGGCGACGGCGGTCTTCAGCCCGGAGAAGGAGAAGCCCAGCGCCGGGTCGTTCGAGCCGGTGAGCGGCCGGGGGAAGGCCACCGCCGTGGGGTCGCCGGCGCGCGCCTCGCGATCGATCGACGGGCCGCCGGGATAGCCCAGTCCGAGCAGGCGGGCCACCTTGTCGAAGGCCTCACCGGCGGCGTCGTCCATCGTGTCGGAGAGGTGGACGATCGGGGTGCGGACGAGGTCACGGACGTAGAGCAGCGACGTGTGCCCGCCCGACACGATCAGCCCGATGCTGCGGTCGGGCAGCGGGCCGTGTTCGAGGGTGTCGGCCGCGGCGTGTCCGGCCAAGTGGTGCACGCCGTAGAGCGGCACGCCGAGGGCCAGCGCGTAGGCCTTGGCGGCGGCCACGCCCACGTGCAGCGCGGTGGCCAGCCCCGGACCGGCCGTGACCGCCACCGCGCCCACGTCGTCGAGGCTCAGCTTCGCGTCGGCCAGTGCCGCCCGGACGGTCGGGATCATCGCCTGCACGTGCGCCCTCGCCGCGATCTCGGGCACTACCCCGCCGAAGCGCGCATGCTCGTCCATGCTCGAGGCCAGCGCGTCGCCGAGCAGCACGCCATCGCGCACGAAGCCGACACCGGTCTCGTCGCAGGAGGTTTCGATCCCCATCACGATTGTCATGAGGCAAGCACGATTGTCATGAGGCAAGCACGATCGTCATGGGGCGAGCTCCAGGCGCATCTCGACGGCGTTGGCCCGGCCGTTGTCGTAGTAGCCGCGACGCAGGCGGGTGCGCCGGAAGCCTTCGCGATCGTAGAAGGCCCGCGCGGCGTCGTTGTCCTCGCGCACCTCGAGGAAGCACTCGCGAGCGCCGCGCAGCCGAGCGACCTCCAGCAGCGCGTGGAGCAGGTCGGTGGCCAGCCCCTGGCGCCGAGCTGCGGGCACGACCCCTATCGTCAGGATCTCGGCCGTGCCGCCGACCACGAGCACCCCGCCCCAGCCGAGCAGCTCCCCCTCCTCGGTCTCCACCGCGAGGTAGTGGCGCAGGTCGGTGTCGTCGAGCTCGGCCGCATAGCTCTCCCGGCTCCAGGCGTCCGCTCCGAACATGTCGTGTTCGTAGGGCCAGAGCGCGTCGATGTGCGCCGGGGTCATCGCGACGATCACTGGCTCACCGCCTTCGGTGCGGCCGGTGGCACGGCGTCGGGGCGGCGCAGGTAGAGCGGGATGAGGAGCTCACCGGCTGCGTGCTCGCGGATGCGGTCGAGCGCCCGGTCCACGAGCCGCACCGGATCCGGGTGGTCGACGTCGAGCAGCGGCAGCCCCAGCACCTCGGCGTACTGTCGCGCCCCGGCGCCGGTCATCACCACGCAGTCCGCGCTGGGCACGTCCGCGGGCTTGGCGACGTCCGGGCCGTTGGTGCGCACGCCGTGGAGGTAGGTGGCCCAGTAGAGCTCCTTGCGCCGGGCATCAGCCGCCACGAGCAGTGCGTCGTCGGAGGCGTAGGCCATCCCGTCCAGCGAGCAGACGCCGTAGGCCGGTACCGCGAGCGCGTCGGCGAACGCCGCGGCGGTGACGAGACCGACGCGGAGCCCGGTGAAGGGACCGGGACCGGTGCCGGCCACCACCGCGCCCACCGCGGCAGGCGGGAGACCGGCCGCGGCGAGGCACTCCCCGATCAGCGGCGCCAGCAGCTCACCGTGCCCGCGCGCCGTGATCGTGCTGCGAGCCTGCACCGTGCTCGCGACGCCCTGCTCGGGCACCTCCACGAGCGCCACCGTCACTGCGGCGGACGAGGTATCGAGGGCAAGGACCAGCACGAGGTTCGAGGGTACTGCGCTAGGCGGCAGGGCTGTGCAGGGTCAGAGCGCGACGAGCCGGGCCGCCCAGTCGCCGCCGTGCGGAAGCAGCGTGATCACGCGTTCGTCGGAGGCGGACGAGCGGTCGATGACGATCTCCAGCCGCTCATCGGCCAGCTGCTCCACCAGCCCGGCGCCCCACTCGACGGCGGTGACCACTTCAGCCGCATCGACGTCCAGATCGAGGTCGTCGACCTCGGCCAGCGAGCCGAGCCGGTAGGCATCGACGTGGACGAGCGGCAGCGGCCCCGGGTGCACCCGGGCGATCACGAAGGTGGGTGAGGCCACCCGTCCCGAGACGCCCAGCCCACGGCCGATGCCCTGCACCAGCGCCGTCTTGCCGGCACCGAGCGGGCCGGAGAGCACGAGCAGATCACCGGGCCGCAGCAGGGCCGCCAACCGTGCGCCGAAGGCCTGGGTCTCCTCGACGGTGGCGAGCCGGTACTCGGTCACGACTCGGAGAGCCGACGTCGGCGGCGCTGCCGGGGCACTGAGACGACGGCGCGGGTGAGCGCCTGATCTATGAGGCGCAGCAGGGGGGCATTGACGAGCTCGGGCCGCTCCATCAGCGCTTGGTGGCCGGTGTCGGGGATCGTCACCAACTCGGCGTTCGGCAGCGCCTCCGCCATGGTCGCGCTGTGACTCGGCGGGGTGATGAGGTCGCGATCGCCACAGACGACGGCGACGCTCGTGTGGCGCAGGTTGCCGAGCGCGACCAGCTTGTCGTGGCTGATCAGGGCCGGGTAGAACTCGGCGATGACATCCACCGGGGTGGCTGCGATGAGCTGAGCCACGAACTCGACCAGCCCAGGCTCGACGTGCCGGCCGAAGGCCGCCCGCTTGATGAAGACCCAGAGGATGTCGCCGGCCTCGGAGCGGCCCTTCTCGACGATCCCCTTCTGCCGTTGCATCCCCTTCATCACCACGGGCAGCACCACCCCACCGCGGGCGAAGACGGCCGGCAGCCCCAGGGTGACCTCGGCGAGCCTGCCGGTGGAGGTGGAGAGCAGGACGACCCCGGCCACCCGCCCGTCGGCCTGGAAGAGCTCTGGACGTTGCTCGGCCAGCGCCATGATCGTCATGCCGCCCATCGAGTGACCGATGACGACGACCCGGCCCGTCGGCACGAGCTCGTCCAGCACCAGCCCAAGGTCGGCCCCGAGCTGGTCGATGGTGGCGGTGGCCGCCGTGCCCCGCCCGGAGCGGCCGTGGCTGCGATGGTCGTAGGAGACGAAGCGCACCTGCGTGCCGTAGACCTCGATCACGGCACGGCGCTGGAAGAGGAAGTCGTCCCGGTCGAGGCAGAAGCCGTGCGCGGCAACGACGGTGACGGAGGCGTCGGAGGGGCCGTTCTCCTCGTAGTAGAGCGCCACCCCGTCCGGCGTCATCACCGTGCCGACCCGGTCGGCGGCGGGCGGGTCGTAGTCGTGCCGGGTCGCGTGGCCGGCCCGGCGTGCCGCGCTCACCTTGCGATCGGCGACGAGCGCCGCACCGGCCGTGGCGGCCGCGAGCCCGACCGCGGCGCCGAGCAGCCCGCTCCGTCGTCTCATGCGTCGCCTCCGACGTAGGTGCGGGCGACGCGCGGCCCGATCCGGGTGACGATCTCGTAGTGGATCGTGCCGACGGCGTCGGCCCAATCCTGCGCCAGCGGCTCACCGTCGTGGCCGGAGCCGAAGAGGACTGCGTGATCGTCGGTGCTCACCGGCAGGTCACCGACGTCGACGACGATCTGATCCATGCAGACCCGCCCGCTGACGGTGAAGCGCTGCCCGTTGATCGACACCGGGCCGACGTTGGTACCAGCCCGCGGCACCCCGTCCGCGTAGCCGAGCGGCACGAGCGCCAGCGTCGTCTCCTTGCTGGTCGTGTAGTTGTGGCCGTAGGAGACGCCCTCACCGGCCCGGACGCGCTTCACGCTGGCCAGGCCCGCACGCAGCGTCATCGCCGGGGTGAGGCCGAAGCTGCCAGCCGACGGCACAGGAGACAGTCCGTAGATCGCGACGCCGGGGCGGACCAGGTCGAAGTGCGCCGACGGCAGCGTGAGGGTGGCCGCGGAGTTCGCGATGTGCCGGACCTGCGGGCGTAACCCCACGGCCTCGGCCTCGGCCACCGCTGTGGTGAACCGGGTCAGCTGCCGGGCGATGGTGGGGTGGCCGGGCTCGTCGGCGTAGGCGAAGTGGCTCCAGACGCCGACGGCCTGGACGGCCTCGGTGCGGGCCACCTCCTCGACCAGCGCGAGCCAGTCGTCGGCGGTGCTGCCGTTGCGGGACAGGCCGGTGTCGATCTTGAGGTGGACGCGCGCCACCTGGCCGAGCGACTCGGCCGCCGCCCGGACCGCCGCCAGCTGCCACGGACTGCTCACCGAGAGGTCGATGTCGGCGGCCACCGCCTGGCGCACCGACTCCGCCTCGCCCGGCGTCCACAGCCAGGCGAGCGTCGGCACCGCGATGCCGGCGGCGCGTAGGGCCAGCGCCTCGTCGATGATCGCGGTGCCCAGCCAGCCGGCCCCGCCGTCGAG
>JAOPUX010000230.1 GCA_025963285.1 Jatrophihabitans sp. | reverse complement strand
AGCCTGCCGCGGCCGTTCCCGAGCCGGAGCCCGTGGCTGAGGTGTCGGAAGAATCCGACGAACCGATCGAGGAGCCCGAATTAAACTCGGAGCCCGAACCCGAGCCCGAACCCGAACCGGAGGTCGCGGCTGAGACAGACGAGCCCGAGCCCGCGGCTGAGACAGACGAGCCCGAGGTCGCGGCTGAGACAGACGAGCCCGAACCCGAACCGGAGGTCGCGGCTGAAACAGACGAGCCCGAGGTCGCCGACGAGCCGGTCGAGGAGTCGCAGTCTGAGCCCGTCGCCGAAGCCTCGGACGAGCCGGTGGAGCAAGCCGTCCCTGAACCCGTCGCCGAAGAATCGGCAGAGCTGGTTGAGGAACCCGAGCCAGAGCCCGAATCGGACTCCGAGCCCGAGCCCGAACCGGAGGCCGCGGCTGAGACGCCCGAGGCCGAGCCCGCGGTCGCCGACGAGCCGGTCGAGGAGACCGAGCCGGAGGCAGCTGCTGAAGCTCCCGAGAAGCCGGTCGGCGACTCGCAGCCCGAGTCTGATGCCGATGTCTCGGACGAGCCGGTGGAGCAAGCCGTCCCGGAACCTGTCGTCGAAGAACCGGTAGAGCTGGTTGAGGAACCCGAGCCGGAGCCCGAATCAAACTCCGAGCCCGAGCCCGAACCGGAGGCAGCGGCTGAGACGCCCGAGGCCGAGCCCGCGGGCGCCGACGAGCCGGTCGAGGAGACCGAGCCGGAGGCAGCGGCTGAAGCTCCCGAGAAGCCGGTCGGCGACTCGCAACCCGAGTCTGATGCCGATGACTCGGACGAGCCGGTGGAGCAAGCCGTCCCTGAACCCGTCGCCGACGAACCGGTAGAGCTGGTTGAGGAACCTGAGCCGGAGCCCGAATCAAACTCCGAGCCCGAGCCGGAGGCAGCGGCTGAAGCTCCCGAGGAGCTGGTCGACGAACCGGTCGACGAGTCGCAGTTCGAGTCCGTTCCCGAAGTCTCGGACGAGCCGGTGGAGCAAGCCGTCCCTGAACCCGTCGCCGAAGAGCCCACCCCGGACGAGCCCACCGGCGAGTCCCTGCCAGAGCCGGGCGCCGAGCCCGAGGTCGAGGTCGAGGTTGCAGCTGCTGCCGAGGTCGACGAATCGGTGACGCCGTTGGCCGACGTTGCCGACGAGGGGCGCGTCACGGCTGCCGAGGATGCGGACGTCTCAACGCCGGAGTCGGTGCAGAGCGAGACCGTCGCGGAGGTGACAGCCAGCGCGCCGCCCGAGGAGGGCGGCGAGCCTCCGGCCGAGGCGGCCGGGCCAACCCAGGTCGAAGAGCCCCTGAAACAGAGCCGCTGGTCGCGCCGCAAGGCGGCGCGCACGGTCGAGGTTCGCCAGCCCCGGCATGCCGCACTGCAGGCCTCCGCGGCGAAGGACCAGCCGCCGCTCGACCCGGAACCGACACCTGAATCACCGTCGGTCGCCGAGATACCTACTGAGACAGCACCGGAGGCAATCGCCGCGACTGCGCCGGGCGTCGAGACGCCAGCGCCGGCCGACGAGCACCCTGGCGCGTTCCGTCGCGCGGTCCGCTGGATGCTCACTACGGCAGACGAGCCTGCCGAGCAGCCGGCAGCTGAGACTGAGGCAGTCGACGGCCCGGCAACCGAGGCCTCGCACCTCGAGGAACCGGTCGTCGAGGAACCGGTCGTCGAGGAACCGGCTGTCGGGGAACCGGCTGTCGGGGAACCGGCTGTCGAGGAACCGGCTGTCGAGGAACCGGTCGTTTCGGCGGAGGTGGAAGAGATTCCAGCCGACGAGATCCCGACAACTGAGCCCCCGGCCGCCGAGACTGCGGGGCTGAAGATCTCGCCGTTCGACCTTCCAACCGGTGGCGGAATACCGGCTGGAGCGGAACTCGCTCGCAGACTCGGAACCTTCGACGCGCCCGACTCGGTCGCCGAGCCAGAGGAGGCGGGGCGTCGCCGAGGGCGTCTCTTCGGCCGGCGGCGCGAGAACGAGACTCCGGAGCCGATTGTTCCGGTGCCGCTGACCGACGTACCGAGCCCAGCCGAGCTCCGTCCCACGGTCCGCTGGGATGTCATCACCAAGGAGGAGACCGAGAAGCGCGCCCGTCTGGCCGCTGCCGCCGCTGCTGCCGCCGCAGAGGAGGAGCCCCTCGTCGCAGCGCCCGCGATCGATCCGGAGCCTGTCGTCGCCGCCGCGCCGACCGACGAACCCCCGACCGACGAACCCCCAACCGACGAACCCCCAACCGGCGGGCCGCCGCCTGACGGGCCACCTCCCACGAGCGGACCACCGCCGGCAGGGCCTGCGGCGGCCGCTCCTAGCGACGCGCCGTTCGAGCCTGTCCCCGAGGCTCCGGTCGACGACGAGCCGGAGACCGCTCCCGCGCCGCCGCGCCGCCGTCCGAGGCCATACCCGTCGGCTGGGACGGATCTCTCGCACCGCCTCGCCGTAGCCGAGGCGACGGAGACGGCTCGGCGCGGTGCGTTGGTCGGCGCACTTCCAGGGAGATCGGCCACTGCGCTGATGGCGGGTCCGAGCACGCTGTCGACCCGGGTTACGGTGGGCGGTGAGCGACTCCGCGATGTGCCGAACGGCAGGTCGTTCCTGGAGCGCACTGCAGCGGAGGACGAGATGGACGACTCCGCCGAGGACGCCTCGGCGCCCGCCTCGGCGCCCGTCACGGCGCCCGGGCCGCCGCCGACGACCAGCGACAAGAGTGCCGCGCGCAACCAGGGACGCAGTGGCTGGATCCGTTTCGGCATCGTGGTGGTGGTCGCTGTCATCGCCGCCTTCGGGCTGCGTACGTATGTGGTCGCGCCGTACTACATCCCGTCGGCGTCGATGGAGCCAACGCTGCATGGCTGCACGGGCTGCGACAACGACCATGTGCTCGTCGACAAGCTCTCCTATCACCTGCACTCGGTGCACCGTGGCGACGTCGTCGTCTTCAACCGCCCCAAGACCTGGACCGTGCCGGAGAACGTGCTGATCAAGCGTGTGATCGGGCTGCCCGGAGACACGTTGACCGTGAGGACGGGCCACGTGTACGTCAACGGCCAGCAGCTGGACGAGCCGTACGTCAACAAGTCCTGCGCGCCGATAACCGCCCTGAGTGAGTCACCGCGCAACATCACCGCCACGACAACGGGCAAGATCCCGTCCGGCGAGGTCTGGGTGATGGGCGACAACCGTTGCAACTCCGAAGACAGCCGCGCCTTCGGACCCATCCCGATCAGCAAGATAATCGGGCGGGCGTTCGTGATCATCTGGCCGCTGAAACGGATCCACTACCTGTGACCGGAGATTGTCGTACCCCCGCTCTAGGGTTCTGACCATGACCGAAGTCGACGCACCCGCCACCCACGAACCTCTGCCCGTGGCGATCCTGGGCTCGCTCTCGCCCTCTCGCGCGGCCGACTTCAAGACCTGCCCGCTGCTCTACCGATTCCGTTGTATCGACCGCCTGCCGGAGGCGCCCTCGCGCGCCGCCACCCGGGGCACGGTGGTGCACGCGGTCCTCGAAGACCTCTTCGGCCTGCCTGCAGCCGAGCGCACCCTGGACACCGCGAAGGCGCTCGTTCCGTCGGCCTGGGCACGGGTGCTCGAAGAGTCGCCTGAATCGGCCTCGCTCTTCGGTGACGACGTCTCAGGTACCGAGCTGGCCGAATGGCTGGGCAGCGCGGCGGGTCTGCTCGAGAACTACTTCGACCTGGAGGACCCGGCCCGAATCGAACCCGCGGCCCGCGAGCAGCTCGTCGAGGTGGTGATCGACGGGCTGCGCCTACGTGGCTATGTCGACCGCCTGGACGTCTCCCCCGCTGGCGACATCCGCGTAATCGACTACAAGACGGGCTCCACCCCGCGTGAGGCCTTCGAGGCCAAGGCGCTCTTCCAGATGAAGTTCTACGCCCTGGTGCTCTGGCGCACCCGCGGCGTCATCCCCCGTCAGCTCAAGCTGATGTATCTCGCGGACACCGATTCGCTCAGCTATGCCCCAGAGGCGGACGAGCTCGACCGGTTCGAGCGAACCTTGAAGGCCATCTGGGCCGCCATCGAACGGGCCACGCAGACTGCGGACTTCCGGCCCAGCCCGAGCCGCCTCTGCGACTGGTGCGATCACCAGGCGATCTGCCCGGCCAAGGGCGGCACCCCGCCCCCATTCCCTCGCGATGCCCTGGCCGCCGCCCAGGGTGATCGCCGGGCGGGTTAGCCGTACCGCCCGAGAGCAGCTAACCGGGGCGGTCGGCCTAGCTCTGCCGCATCCAGTTTCGGAGCGTCTCCGCGTTCAACGCGGTCAATGAGTCGACAAAGCGACGCCGGGGCGCTGGCGCCACCGTCACCCGGTGCGGCACCGCCACCACCACGCAGCCTGCGGCTTCGGCCGAGGCCAGCCCGGTGGGCGAGTCCTCGATCGCCACGCAGTGCGTCGGATCCACGCCCAGCCGCGCCGCCGCGGTCAGGTAGGCCTCGGGGTGAGGCTTGCCGTCGACCACCTGGTCTCCGGTGATCACGGCGTCGAACGTGCCGGCGGGGAGTCCGTCGATCATCGTCTGGGCGAGCACGTCGTAGGACATCGTCACCAGGGCAACTGGCACATCTGCAGCACGCAGGGAGGCGAGCAACTCGCGCGCCCCCGGCCGCCACGGCAGTTCCTCGCGGGCTGCCGCCACGACCGAGGTGAGCAGCCGCTCCACGATCAGCTCCGGCTCCAGGTCCACGCCGCCATGCTCGCGGAGATAGTGCGCCGAGGTGAGCAGCGCGTTGCCGACCAGGGCGTGCGCGTGCTCGTCGCTCCAGCTGCCGCCGAACTCGTCGACGAGCGCGAACTCCGCGGCCATCCAGTACGGCTCGGTGTCGACCAGGGTGCCGTCCATGTCGATCAGCACCGCCGCGAGTTCCACCTCACCAGCCTCTCACCCGTCGGCCGAGGCGCCCGAGGACGGGTGAACTCAGGTGATGCCACGCACGCGGGTCACTCGTTGTCGGAGCGGTAGCCGAGGCTGGGCGACAGCCACTTCTCCGCCTCCGCGACGGTCCAGCCCTTGCGCTTGGCATAGTCCTCCACCTGGTCGCGGCCGAGCTGCCCGACCACGAAGTACTGCGACTGCGGGTGCGAGAAATACAGCCCCGACACCGACGCACCCGGCCACATCGCCATGCTGTCGGTGAGCTCGATGCCGACATTGGCCTTCACGTCCAGCAGCTCCCAGATCGTCTGCTTCTCGGTGTGTTCGGGGCAGGCCGGGTAACCAGGCGCCGGGCGGATGCCGACGTACTTCTCGCGGATCAGCGACTCGTTGTCGAGCTCCTCGTCGGGCTGGTAGGCCCAGAACTCGGTGCGCACGCGCTCGTGCAGCCGCTCGGCGAAGGCCTCGGCCAGCCGGTCGGCCAGCGACTCGAGCAGGATCGCCGAGTAGTCGTCCAGCGCCGCCTTGAACTCCTTGATCTTCGCCTCGCCGCCGAGACCGGCTGTGACGGCGAAGGCGCCGACCCAGTCCTTGAGGCCCGTCTCCTTGGGCGCCACGAAGTCGGCCAGCGAGCGGTGCGGGATGCCGGGACGGTGCTCGGTCTGCTGCCGCACCTCGTGCAGTGTCTGCAGCACTTCGGTGCGTGCCTCGCTGGTGTAGACCTCGATGTCGTCGTTATTGACCATGTTCGCAGGGAAGAGCCCGAAGACACCCGAGGCGGTCAGCCATCGCTCCTCGATCAGCGTGTCGAGCATCCGCTGCGCGTCGTCGTACAGCTTGCGCGCCGTCTCGCCGGAGGCTGGATTGTTGAGGATGTCCGGGAACTTGCCCTTCATCTCCCAGGCGTTGAAGAACGGCTGCCAGTCGATGTACTCGCGCAGCTCGGCGATCGAGTAGTCGTGGAAGGTCTTCACGAACTGGGTGGGCTGTGACGGCGCGTGGTAATCGTCGGTGTGCGAGTCCCGGACCTGCTGGGCGATCATCCGCGGACGCGGCGGGCGGTAACCCGTCCAGTCGATCGGGGTGCGGTCGGCGCGAGCCACGGCGATCGGCACGATCACCTTCTGGTCCGTACGCGCCGCATGCCGCTCACGCAGCGAGTCGTAGTCGGTCTGCAGGTCGGCCAGCAGCGCGGGCCGCTGCTCGTCGGAGAGCAGGGCGGCGACGACCGGCACGGAGCGCGAGGCGTCCTTGACCCAGATCACCGGACCGTGGTACTTCTTGTCGACCTTCACCGCGGTGTGCGCGCGCGAGGTCGTGGCGCCCCCGATGAGCAGCGGGATGTCCAAGCCCTGCCGCTCCATCTCGGCGGCGAAGTTCACCATCTCGTCGAGCGAGGGGGTGATGAGGCCGGAGAGGCCGATGATATCGGCGTTGTGCTCCTTCGCCGCGTCGAGGATCTTCTGTGCCGGCACCATCACGCCGAGGTCGATGACGTCATAGTTGTTGCACTGCAGCACCACGCCGACGATGTTCTTGCCGATGTCGTGCACGTCGCCCTTGACCGTGGCCATGATGACGGTGCCGTTGCTGCGGCCAGCGTCCTCGGGCGACTTGCCCGCCTCGATGTAGGGGATCAGGTAGGCCACGGCCTTCTTCATGACGCGGGCGGACTTGACCACCTGCGGCAGGAACATCTTTCCGGCGCCGAAGAGATCGCCGACGACGTTCATGCCCGCCATCAGGGGACCCTCGATGACCTCGATCGGCTGGCCCCCGCGGGCCTCGATCAGTGCGCGCAGCTCCTCGGTGTCGGTCTCGGCGTAGCTGT
>JAOPUX010000272.1 GCA_025963285.1 Jatrophihabitans sp. | reverse complement strand
CGCCGACGAAGGTGATGACCTGTTGCAATTGCATAGGATCTTCCTGGCTGAATCGGACATGCTGCCGAAGGCTCGCTAACCCTCGCGACTGGCAGACGGGGACTGAGCTCGGTCCGTCACACGCCCGCGCGGAAGCGCCGTACCGGATCGCGTGGTGCTTTCGCAGGATCCACTTTCGGAGCCACGACCCGGCTTGTAGATTGGATACAGTTGATCGTCAATGCCGCCGGAAGGGCTCAGCTCGGCTTTGTACGTTTTCCGTCAGGTCCAGGTCCAGAAGACGCTATTATTTGCAATGTGGTCGAGGGCCTGATCGAGGGGCAAGACGCATCCGCCCATGTCGTCGATATCTTCCCATTTCCGGCGATGTGACCAGTAACCCAGCCTGACTTCGTCAGTCGTACCGACGGGCTTGAGACGAGCGATCGGGGCCTCGGTTGTTAGCAGGTAAAGGTGGTAGGCGCCTTTGTCCTTGTACCAGCCGACGCCGCCGCCATTGGCTGCGTCGAACGCTTCGATCCCTGGTGCGATCTCGTCGTCTTTCATCGCGTAACCATAGCTGCCTTCGGGTCAGAGCGTATCCGATTCATCTCGCCGCATGACAACAGCGACGGCGTTGCAACCCGTGCCAGTCGGGATTCGAAGCATGGGATGCTGGATCCAGACAAGGCCGTTATCGGCGACCCCGTTCCTCTGATACTGCGCAGCTGGCTGCAGACATGGCGCCCCTGTTTCACCGCGCCCAGTTGGGAGCACGTGCTTGTTCTGGTGATGGGCGCCGTGCTCGCAACGGGCAAGCGGACCGTTACGTCCTGCCTTCGGGTGACCGGGCGGGCTGAAGCCTCCAACTTTGCGAGTTATCATCAGATCCTCAACCGTGCCCGCTGGAGTTCCCGCACCGTTGCCAGACAACTGCTTGGCATTGTGGTCGATCGCCTTGTGCCCGACGGCCCTGTAGTCATCGGTATGGACGATACCATTGAGCGCCGGTGGGGACGCCGGATCAGCGCACGGGGAATATACCGAGACCCGGTGCGCTCCAGCCACGGCCATTTCGTCAAAGCCAGCGGGCTGCGCTGGTTGAGTTTCATGGTGCTCACCCCCGTATCATGGACCAGCCTGATCAAAGCATTGCCGGTCCTGACGCTGCTCGCCCCTTCGGAGCGATCGAACCGAGGGCGCGGCTTTCGGCACAAATTGCTGACGGACTGGGCGCGGCAAGGCGCCCTTCAGCTGTCGCGCTGGCTACCAGGTCGTCAGATCATCTTCATCGGCGACAGCAGCTTCGCTGTCCATGAATTGGCCCACGCCATTGTACGACGGGCAACACTCATTAGCCGCCTGCGGCTGGATGCGAACCTGTTCGCACCGCCCGCGGAACGAACGTCGCGCACGATGGGGCGACCCGCGCAGAAAGGCTTGGCGCTGCCGAAGCTCAAGACCTTGCTGTCCGAGCCGGCGACACGTTGGGCAAGGATATTTGTCTCCGCCTGGTATGGTCACGTCAGCGGCAAGGCGCTCGATATCACATCCGGGGTCGCCTTGTGGTACAGACCGGGCACCCCGGTGTTACCGGTCCGATGGGTCCTGGTTCGTGATCCCGACGACAGGCGTGATCCACAAGCCTTCTTCAGCACCGACATCACCATCGAGCCAGCTGACATCATCGCCCTGTACGTGCGCCGATGGCAGATCGAGGTCACATTCGCCGAAACGCGCGCTCATTTGGGCGTCGAGACACAGCGCCAATGGACCGATAAAGCTATCACTCGAACCACGCCGGCACTTCTCGGATTCTACAGCCTTATCGCGCTGTGGGCTGGTGATCTTCTCACCCCCTCAAGCACGCCTTACGCCGCTGCCTGGTATCGAAAAACCAGCCTGACATTCAGTGACGCTATCGGCGCCGTTCGGCTTCAACTCTGGATCGGCGACATTAATGCGCACTCCCCGTCGCACCGGGAAACGCGGATAATTCCTCCGTCCCGCCTCGTCCGTATGGCGAACGCGCTGTGTTTCGCCACATAATCGTACAAAGCCGAGCTCAGTGATCGGCGC
The DNA here is from genome assembly GCA_025963285.1 of Jatrophihabitans sp. GTDB lineage: Bacteria > Actinomycetota > Actinomycetes > Mycobacteriales > Jatrophihabitantaceae > JAOPUX01. The sequence continues at coordinate 493 of JAOPUX010000272.1, read as the reverse complement.
GAATGTGCCTCAAGCCAGCGACCAGCGCCTTTGCAGTGACGAGGATATGCTCGCGCAAGTAGGCCACGGCCTCATCCGAGAGGCGCAGGGCGCACAGCCTGAGGAGCTCGCGGTGTTCATTCTGCGCTGTTTCGAGCCCGTGCGTCACCACCAGGTGAAGGCGGATGTAGCGCTCGGTCTGGAGATTGATCCCCTGCAGGATCATCAGCGTCTGCACACGCCGCGATGGCAGATAAAGCCTCTGGTGGAATTCCCAGTTTAGCCGCCCCCAGTTCGCCATATCCTGTTGTTCGTACGACGCCTCCAGCCGGCCGAGTATGACACGAGCGTCGATGATGTCCTGATCGACCATGAGAGCGATCGAGCGCGCCAGGATGTCGCATTCGAGGCTAGCCCTGAGCTCGAAAAGCTCCTGGACTTCTTCGGTGGGAATTGTGGTAACGACCGCGCCCTTGTGCGTCCGCATCGCAACCAGGCCCATCGCCTCGAGCTG
>JAOPUX010000192.1 GCA_025963285.1 Jatrophihabitans sp. | reverse complement strand
CGTCGTCACCCGGGCGTCGTCCCGCTGACCCCGTCCGGGTGACGTGCGGTCAAGAGGTCCGCCGCCGCAGTCGACAGCCATGGAATGAGGCGGCAGCGGCGACGGCATCACCGGGGCGAGACGCGCCCCCGCCCCGGGGGGCTCCCTCGGGGTGCCCGACGCGGGGCCCCGTTGCGGCGGCCCTGGGCACCGCCGAGCGGACAGGCCGCGCGCGCTCTCGCGGAGGACGAGGAACAGATCGCGTTCTGGCAGCGGCACACCTGGACCGGGGTGGCGCTGTGCGTCCTCCTGCCGCTGATCGTGGTGGTCCACACCGCGCTCTCCTCGGGTTCCGCGGCACCGCAGCACGCCGTCGCTCTCTACGCCCTGGCGGCCGCAGTCGCCCTGCCGGCGCCGCTGCTGCTGCTGGTGCCCATTGCTCGGGTCGTCCGCCATCCGCACGGCCGCTGGTTCTTCGACATCTGGGAGGGCACCGGCGTCGCCCTCGTGGCCACCTTCGCCCTGCTCGACGGTGGGGTGCACAGCCCGTTCGTCATGTTCTTCTACGTCCTGCTCCCGCACGCCGCGCTGTCCTATCCCCCGCTGGGAATGCTCATCGCCGGGGCCGGCAACATCGCCGGCTACCTCACGGTCGGGCTGGTCGCCGGCGATGCCTCACCCCAGCACCTGCTCGCCGGGGTGCTCGCACTGGCGGCCGCCACCGTGGTCTGCGCGTACGCCTCCCACAACCACGTCCTGGTCTATCGCCGCACGGCCGCGTTCGCCCGCCAGCTCGCTCTCCTGGCCGAACGCGACGGACTGACCGGCTGCCTGAACCACCGCACGTTCCACGCGCGCCTGCAGGCCGAAGCGGTCGTCACCGACACGACGCACCCGCTGAGCCTGCTCATCGTCGATGTCGACGACTTCAAGTCCGTCAACGACACCCACGGCCACCCCACCGGGGACGAGGTCCTGCGCCTCGTGGGGCAGAGCCTCGTCGAACTCTCCCGCGCCGAGGACACCGCCGGTCGGCTGGGTGGCGACGAGTTCGCCCTCCTCCTGCCCGACACCCCGCTGCCCCGGGCAACCGCCGTGGCGGAACGGCTCCGCGTCCAGGTCCGCGAGCGAGCCGCGCGCTACGGAGCCACCGTCAGCGTCGGCATCGCGACCACCACCCAGCGCTCGGACACCGCCGGGCTGCTGGCCGCCGCCGACCGCGCCGTCTACCGCGCCAAGAACGCCGGGCGCGACCGCACGGCAGGACCCGACGACGGCCCCGGCCCGCAGGAACCCCACCGCGCCCCGCCTCGGGCAGCCACCTCCCCCTCGTGAACCGCGCATCGCCCGGCCCACGCCGCCCCCACCGCTAGCCTCGGGACATGGCCGAGGTCGACGCCGACATCCACTTCTACTTCGATCCGGTGTGCCCGTTCGCCTGGATGACCAGCAGGTGGGTGCGGCTGGTGCAGGCCCGGCGCGAGTACACGGTCGACTGGCGGTTCATCTCCTTGCGCCTGGTCAACGCCGCCGTCGACTACGACGCGCAGTTCCCGCCCGAGTACGAGGCCGGGCACACCGCGGGGCTGCGGCTGCTGCGGGTCGCCGCCCGCACCCGGGCCGAGCACGGCCGGGCGGCGGTGGGCCGGCTCTACGAGGCGCTGGGACGCCGGATCTTCGACTCCGCACCGGACCCCGAGGACACCGGCGAGCGTCGCGGCACCCGCGCCTTCCTCGAGCCGGTGCTGGCCGAGGCCGGCCTACCCGCCGAGCTGGCGGACGCCCTCGACGACGCGTCCTACGACGCCGTCGTCCAGGCCGAGACCGACGAGGCACTCTCCCTGACCGGCAAGGACGTGGGGACGCCGATCATCCACTTCCGGCCGCCGACCGGCGTCGCCTTCTTCGGGCCGGTGATCAGCCGGCTGCCCGCCGAGGAGGACGCGGTACGGCTGTGGGACCACGTCGTCGGGCTGGCCGGCTTCCCAGGCTTCGCCGAGCTCAAGCGCAGCCTGCGCGAACTGCCCCAGCTGCGCGGCCTCGGGGTGGACGTCGGCGAGGTGGGCGTGGAGGAGGACTGGCACGGCGGGAGCCGACGGCACAAGCAGGGCGAGACTGCCCGCATGAACACCCTGTCCCACTCCGACTCCGTCGTCGTCCGGTCGTCGCCGGAGGCGCTGTACGACCTGGTCAGCGACGTGACCCGCACCGGCGAGTGGAGCCCGATCTGCCGCACCTGCTGGTGGGACGAGGGAACGCCGGGCGAGGTGGGCTCCTGGTTCAGCGGGCGCAACGAGACCCCGGAGCGCACCTGGGAGACCCGCAGCCAGGTGGTGGCCGCCGACCGCGGCCGGGAGTTCGCCTGGCTCGTCGGCGGCGGCTACGCCCGGTGGGCGTTCACGCTCGAGCCGGCCGACGGCGGCACCCGGCTGACCGAGTCGTGGGAGTTCCTCCCCGCCGGGCAGGAGTTCTTCGTCGAGCGGTACGGCCAGGACGCACCGGCCCAGATCGAGGAGCGCACCCGCGCTGCACACGCGGGCATCCCGGCGACCCTCGCGGCGATCAAGCGGATCGCCGAGAGCTGACCTGGATGAGGCCCAGCTCCTAGATGAGGCCCAGCTTCGATCCGGCGTAGACAGCTTCCGCCCGCCGGGAGACCGAGAGCTTGCGCAATACGTTCCCGACGTGGAACTTGGCCGTGGTCGCCGAGATGTAGAGCTCCCGGCCGATCGCCTCGTTCGACAGCCCGCGGGCGAGCAGTGAGAGCACCTGCCGCTCCCGGGCGGTGAGCTCGCCGGCCGCCGGCGTCGCGGCCGGCGCGGACAACGAGCGCACCACCACGGCCGCGCTGTGGCTGTCGAAGGCGCTCTCCCCGCGGCGGACCGCCCGGATCGCGGCCACGAGCGCGACCGCGTCGACGTCCTTGAGCACGTAGCCCCGGGCGCCCTGCTGGATCGCCTCGAGCACCAGCCGCTGGTCCAGGAAGGTG
>JAOPUX010000170.1 GCA_025963285.1 Jatrophihabitans sp. | reverse complement strand
AGCTCATGGCGCGGTGGTCGCCGCCGGGCCCTGCACAGGCTTCGTCGACGTGAAGAGGAGGTAGTAGAGGGCGGCGGCTATGAAGAACCCCACCTCGAAGGTGAGGTCACCGAGGCCGGGATGGTCCTTGGCGAGCACGCCGTGGTACTTCGTCTGGTCGGAGAAGAGCCAGATCGACAGCACCATCCCCAGGGCCATCGAGATCGGACCGGCCCAGTTGAGGTACCTGCGATCGACTAGCAGCGCCTGGATGTCGGTGCCCCTGCGAAGCCACCGGTCGACAAACACGACCCCGAGCCACGGTCCGATCCAGTACGAGATGATCAGCAAGAAGTTCTCGTAGGTGGAGCCGGCGTTGTGCAGGCCGTAGGAGGCCACGATCAGGCCGATCACGCCGAAGACCAACGCCACGGCCGCGCGGGCCGCGTGGGTGGGCAGCCGGATGCCGAGCGCCATGAACGAAATGGAGCCGGAGTAGACGTTCAGGGCGTTGGCCGAGATCGCGCCGAGGACCACGGCCAGCAGCGTGAGCTTCCCGATCCACGTGGGCAGGAGATTCGTGAACGAGCTCGGGTCAAACGCCGACTGCCCAGCCGAGACAACACCCGCGCCCGCCGTCTCCAGAAGCGTGCAGGACCAGAAGATCCCGAGGCCGGACCAGAGGCCGACGGCCTTGCTCGACGACTCCGGGGCGAGGTAGCGCGTGTAGTCGGCCGCATACGGGTTCCAGCCCGCCGCGTAGCCGAAGGTCGCCCCGAACATCACCAGGAACCCGCCGAAGCCACCTGCGTAGGAGGCCGCGTCGCCGGGGTGCGACTTGGCGAGCACGCCGATGCTGGCAACCACGAAGATGACCGCCAGGACGGGGAAGGCGTACCTCTCGAAGGCCTGTACGAGATTGTGGCCGAAGAAGGCCAGCGCCAGTTCGGCCACCACAACGATCACGAGGCAGAGCCCCTTCGGCAGGCCGTGGATGAGCGCGTGCAGGGCCAGAGCGCCACTGACGGAGTTCACCGCGAACCAGCCGATGCCCGCCACCACGGCGTTGATCCCGGCCGGGAGGATGTTGCCGAAGAAGCCGAAGGCACTGCGGCTGATGACCATCTGTGGGAATCCGTGCTTCGGCCCCCAGGTGGAGAGCACGGCCTGCGTGCCGCCGCCGAGCGCACTCCCGAGCACGATGGCGGCGAAGGACTGCCAGAACGTCAGCCCGAAGTACAGCGGGCCGAGGATCCCCACGCCCACCGTGGCGAACTCCATGTTCGGGCTCGTCCACGTCCAGAGCAGCTGCAGCGGCGAGCCGTGCCGCTCGCTCAGCGGGATGAACTCCACACCCCCGGGTTCGACGGCGATGACCTTGTCGCCGTAGTCGCGGTTCTGGTCGTCGATGGCCGGCCTAGTGACTGACATGGCGACACTCTGGCACTACCTCGTGTCACCGCCGTTACGCGGGGTGGCGCCACTTTCTCAGCTTTCGCCGGACTCGACCGTTACCGGCGAGTAGGGCATGCTGTCGGCCATGGCGAAGCTCCATAGTCTCGAGGCAGCCGACGAGTCGTTCTTTCGGACCGCGCCGCACGTCTACCGCTTTCCGGTGGAGCTCAGCGTGCCGCCCGAGCGGGTCTGGGAGTCGCTGACCTCCGACGGCAGCCTCGCCGACTGGGGCCTGGGCATAAAGCTCGCCTGGACCACGCCGCGCCCCTTCGGGGTCGGGTCCGCTCGGCGGGTCACCATGCCCCTCGGGCTGATGACGGTGAACGAACGCTTCTTCCTGTGGGAGGAGGGCCGGCGATACGCCTTCTACGTCGAGTCCGCCGACAAGCCGTTGCTGAACCGCTTCGCCGAGGACTACGTCGTGGAGCAGACGCCGACCGGGTCACGCTTCACCTGGACGATCGCGATCGAGGCCAAGCCGGCGTTCCGTCACCTCGTGGCACTCGGCGGCCCGGTGAACAGGCTGGCCTTCAGCCAGACGGCCCGCGCCGCCAAGCGGTACTTCGCCCAGCACCCGGTGGCGGTATGACGCACTGGTACCCGCTCGAACCGTGTGACGAGTCGTTCTTCAGCACCGCCCCGCACGTCTACACCTTCGTGCAGGACCTCCCCGCCTCGCCGGAGCGGGTCTGGGCGTCGCTGGTAGCCCCGAACAGCGTCGCCGACTGGACGCCGCTGCTGCGCTCCATCGCCTGGACGTCGCCCCGCCCGTTCGGCGTCGGCACCACCCGCACCGTGGTCCTGCCGGGCCGCGCGATGACCATCCGCGAGTACTTCTTCCGGTGGGAGGAGGGCCGGCGTTTCTCCTTCTACGGCCTGGAGGCGAACCGCCCGCTCTTCCAGCGCTTCGCCGAGGACTACATCGTGGAGGAGGGGCCGTCCGGCTGCCGCTTCACGTGGTCGTTCGCGCTCGAGGGCACCTCCAAGACGAGGCTCGGGCTCAACGCGCTCAGCCCCGTCAACGCGCTGAACTTCCGCACCATGGCACACGGCGCGTCGCGCTACTTCAAGTAGGCCGTGCGCGGTTACGGCACCTGAAGCCGCCCGCGGCGGCCCAGGACACCGCGATCGGGTCAGACGGAGCGGGCCGCGTGCCGGCCCGCCGCGCGGCCGCTGAAGATGCAGCCGCCGAGGAACGTCCCCTCCAACGACCGGTAGCCGTGCACGCCACCGCCACCGAAGCCGGCCACCTCGCCCGCGGCATAGAGCCCGGGGATCGGCTCACCGGACGCTCCGAGTACCTGCGAGTCGAGGTTGGTGTTGAGGCCGCCGAGCGTCTTGCGGGTGAGGATGTTGAGCCGTACCGCGATCATCGGGCCGGCCTTCGGGTCGGTGAGTTTGTGCGGCGAGGCCACCCGGATCACCTTGTCCGGCAGGTAGGTCCGAGCCTGACGGAGCGCGGCCACCTGCAGGTCCTTGGTGTAGACGTTGTCCATCTCCCGATCACGGCCGATGATCTCGCGGCGCACCGTCTCCGGATCGAGCAGTGGGGTGTCGGTGACCTTGTTCATCCTCTCGATCAGCTCGTCGAGGGTGTCGGCCTGCACGAAGTCGGCGCCCTTGTCGAGGAACGCCTGCACCGGGGCAGGCATGTCGGCGCGGCCCCGTTCGAGCACCATCCGCACGCTCTTGCCGGTGAGGTCGGGGTTCTGCTCCTGACCCGAGAGCCCGAACTCCTTGCCGATGATCTTCTTCGTCAGCACGAACCAGGTGTGCTCATGACCGGTCTTCATGATGTGCTCGAGGGTCCCGAGGGTGTCGAAGCCGGGGAACAGCGGCACGGGCAGCCGGTTGCCGGTGGCGTCCAGCCACACCGAGGACGGCCCCGGCAGGATGCGGATGCCGTGGTTCGTCCAGATGGGGTCGTAGTTCTGGATGCCCTCGACGTAGTGCCACATCCGGTCGCGGTTCACCACCCGGCCGCCAGCCGCCTCGGTGATCGCGATCATCCGGCCGTCGACGAAGTCCGGCACCCCGGCGATCATCTTCTTCGGGGCGGTACCCATCCGGGCCGGCCAGTTGGCACGCACCAGGTCGAAGTTGCCGCCGATGCCACCGGAGGTCACCACCACCGCCTGCGCGTGCAGCTCGAACTCGCCCACCGCGACGCGTGACGACGGCGCGGCACGGGGCACCGAGGACGGCTCCAGGACCGTGCCACGCACTCCGTCGACCACCCCGTTCGTGACGGTGAGCGCGTCGACCCGGTGCCGGAAGGCGAAGGTCAGCCGGCCAGTCCGGGCGGCCTCGCGGGCCTTCTCGACAAACGGGGCGACGATGCCGGGGCCGGTCCCCCAGGTGATGTGGAAGCGCGGCACCGAGTTCCCGTGGCCGTTGGCGGTGTAGCCGCCCCGCTCGGCCCAGCCGACAACCGGGAACCAGCGCACGCCCCGCTCGTGCAGCCAGGCCCGCTTCTCCCCCGCCGCGAAGTGGACGTAGGCCTCCGCCCAGCGCCGCGGCCAGACGTCCTCGTCGTCGAGACGGTCGAAGCCGGCCGTGCCCAGCCAGTCCTGCATCGCCAGCTCGACGGAGTCCTTGATCCGCAGCCGGCGCTGCTCGGGCGAGTCGACGAAGAAGAGCCCGCCGAAGGACCAGAACGCCTGCCCTCCGAGGTTCTGCTCAGGCTCTTGGTCGACCAGGATCACCGACCGGCCGGCGTCGAGCAGTTCGGAGGTCGTGACGAGCCCGGCGAGTCCCCCGCCGACAACGATGACGTCTGCGTCCATGCGCCCGATCCTGCCCTGCGTCCGGTCGAGTAGCCAGTCACCCCGCCCCGTCGCAGCTCGCCGAGTGGTGAGTTCGGCGCCGAGTGGTGGCCTGTCGCCCAGCCACTCGCATCCGAACAAGCCACTCGGCGGGGGTCAGCGGGCTGGGTAGCTCGCCGTGCGCCGGAAGCTGACCTGCTCCAGCGGCACCTCGCGGCCGCGGTCGTCGACAAAGGCCACGTGCAGCGGCCGGCCGGTGCGGGCGCTGCGCCGCTCGATCGTCGGGCCCGCCTGCCACGGCAGGTGCTCGTCGCCCCACTGCTGCAGCGCACCGATCACCACGGCCAGCTCGGTGCCCGCCGCGGTGAGGTGATAGCTGTGCCGGGCCCGGCTGCCCGGCTCCTGGTACTGCTCGCGGGTGAGGACGCCGGCCTCGACCAGGGCCGTCAGCCGCTCGGTGAGGATGTCCGAGGCGATGCCCAGGCCGGCCCGGAAGTCGGCGAAGCGCGTGACGCCGTCGAGTGCCTCGCGCAGCACCATGAAGCTCCACGGGTCCTTGAGCACGTCGACGGTGCGCGCGATCGAGCAGGGCGCACCCCCACGGATCGTCTTCGTCATGCGGCCCATCCTACCTTCTGACTTGGCATTTCCAACTTATATGCTAACTTGGCAATACCAACTTAGGAGGCACCACCGATGAAGACCATCGATCTCAGCAGCAGCACCGTCCTCGTCACCGGCGCGAACCGCGGCCTCGGCCGGCACTTCGCCGAGCAGCTCGTCGCCCGCGGCGCGAAGGTCTACGCGGGAGCCCGCAAGCCCGAGTCCGTAGACATCCCGGGGGCGATCCCGCTCCAGCTCGACATCACCGACCCGGTGTCCGTGGCCGCGGCCGCAGCTACCGCGAACGACGTCACCGTCGTCATCAACAACGCCGGCATCAGCACGGGCGCCTCGCTGCTCACCGGCGATCTCGCCGACATCAGGGCAGAGTTCGGGACGCACCTGTTCGGCACCCTCGATGTCACGCGCGCCTTCGTGCCGGTGCTCGAGGCCAACGGCGGCGGCGCCCTGCTCAACGTGCTGAGCGTGCTCTCGTGGATCAGCTTCCCGACCGCCGGCGCCTACTGCGCGGCGAAGTCCGCGGAGTGGTCGATGACCAACGCCCTCCGCGCGGAGCTGGCCGAGCGGGACATCCGCGTCAGCGCACTGCACGTCGGCTACATGGACACCGACATGACAGCCGGCATCGAGGCGGCGAAGAGTTCCCCGGCCGACGTCGCCACGCTCGCCCTCGACCAGCTCGCTGCCGGCGCGCCGGAGATCCTGGCCGACGAGCTCTCCCACCAGGTGCAGGCCGGCCTCGCGGGCGGCGTCGCCGCGCTCTACCCCGCACTCGCCTGAATCCGCACTGCAGGAATCACCTGTTACCACCGGCCACGGTCTGCCGTGGTCGGTGGTGACTGGTAGATAATTGAGGAGTGAAGGGGCAGGGCTACGAGAACGTCGCCACGGTGCTGGTCGACCCAGACGTGCTGCCCGACTTCGAACTCGACCTGATGTCGCACGACTTCCGGGTCTGGACGGTCCACACCGCGCCGACCTTCCCTGATGCGCCCCGGTTGGCCTTCCAGCTGCGCCGCTCGCTGATCGAGTGGAGCCAGGGCAGGTGGGCGGTGGCCGCCGATTGGATCCCCGTCTGGATCACCTTCGGTGACAGCTGGCTCGACGGTGACGAGCCGATCCCGTGGCCCGCGCACGCAGCGCTGTGGGACAAGCTGGCCGGCTACGCCGAGCACGTCCGGTACAACTTGGGGCTCGGTGGCGTACCCCGCCTGAGCGTGCCGCGCGACGACCAATGAGCACCAACTAAGCTCAACGGTGTGGACCTCTCCGTAACGCATGATGTGGACCCCTCCGGTCGCGACCGGCTCACCGCGCAGGGCTCCATCGACCTCGCCTCCCGGGAGCAGTTCCTGGAGGCCGGCCGGAAGGCGCTGCGTGACGGCGCCACGACGCTGGCCATCGATCTCTCCGGGGTCACCTTCATGGACTCCACCGGAATCGGCTCGCTCGTCGAGCTCACCCGCGACGCCGAGGACGGCGGTGCCGGCATCGTGCTCGTAGCCCCGAGCGACCGCATCGTGCGCCTGCTCGAGATCACGGGCCTCTCCGACACCTGGCCCGTCGAGGCCTGAGCGGCACTGCCCGGGTGCGGCCTGCCTGAGCGGCCTGCCTGAGCGGCCGCCGAGGCCTGAGCCACGCACGGGTTAGAGGCACGCCCGCACCGGGCACCACTACTGCACATACCCATCGCGCAGTGAGGTCAGTGAGGCGGCATTCGTGCCCGAGAATGAGGACATCGTCCTGAACCTGCCGTACCAGTCCAGCGCCCCGGCGCTGGCGCGGCAGTTCGTCACCGAACACGCCGCCGGGCTGCCCACATCGGTCCGTGACGACGCCGAACTCCTCGTATCCGAGCTCGTCACCAACGCCTTGCGCTACGGCCGCCCCAACATCGCGCTGCGGCTACGCCTCGACCCGCCCTGCATCGGTGTCGCCGTGCAGGACAGCGGCGACGAGGACGTGCAGCTGATCGCCGGCGTGGAGGCCAACGCCACGAGCGGACGGGGCCTGCTAATCGTCGACGCCGTGGCCTCGAAGTGGGGCGTCAACCCCCTCGAGCCACCCCCGGGAAAGACGGTCTGGTTCGAGCTCTGAAACGCAACCCTTGACCGCGGGCAGTTCGGCGCGTCTAATCGGCCGAACGTCCGCTGTCCGGAGAGCCGATCGGAGCCCGAGTGAGCAGTCAGTGCCGCGAACTCCGCCAGATCTATCGGTGGGTCCGCTTCGAGCGGTGGCTACCCGGTTTCGCCGCGATGAGTGGCCTCTACGGAGCCTCGATCCCCGTCCACCTGCCAGAGCCGAGCCTCGACCGCGAGTGGTGCGAGTACCTCAAGCGGTCGCAGCTGGTCGAAGAGGTCTGAGCCGCGGCCGGTGGACGCCCCCGTGCCGCCATCGCTGCACGGGGCTCCATCGCCTGTCGCCCTACCTGCCGGTTCGGCCGCCGAAGACGCCCGCGCCGCCGAAGCCGCCAGCACCGCCGAAGCCGCCGGTGGTGGTCGTCGCCGAGGTCGTGCTGCTGGGCAGCTTCTCCGAGAGCTGAGCCAGCACCACCTCTTCACCGACCTGTAGGCCACTGAGCACCTGGGTGCTCGCGGGGCCGGCCACCCCGAGCTTGACCCGCACTGCCGTGATCTTGCCGCCCTTCACCACGTCGACGGTGTCCGTCGTCGAGGTCATCACGTGGATGGCCGAGTTCGGCACCGTGATCGCGTCCGTGGCCGAGCCGGTCGTGACGACGACGTCGGCACCGATCCCGTCGTAGAGCACCGTGCTGTCGGCGTCGAGCAGGATCGTCACGGGGAACGTGGTGGTCGAGCCCGAGGTGGTGCTGAGCAGCCCGATCGACTCCACGGTGCCGTGCAGCTTCTTGCTCACCCCGTCCGCCGCGACCGTCGCCGACTGCCCGACCTTGATCAGATCGATCTGGGCCAATGGGACAGTGGTGGTGACGTTCTGAACGCCATTGCCGACGATGGTGACGGTGCCCGACCCTGAGCTCGTTCCGGCGGTGAGGCCGACTGCAGCCACCCGCCCGGTGATCGGGCTCTTGAGCGTGGCCGCCGCGAGGTTCTGCTTCGCCTCGGCGACCTGAGCCGCCGCGACGTCGATCGTGGCCTGGTCCGCAGCGAGCTGCGACGCGCTGGCCACCGTCGTGGTCGAGGATCCGCCAGCGGTGCCCGACGAGCCCGTGCCGCCGGTCGTGCCGCCGGTCGTTGTGCCGGTCCTGGTGCCGGTTCCCGAGCCCGTGCCCGAGCCGGAGCCGGAGCCCGAGCCGGAGCCCGTGCCCGTGCCCGAGCCGGAGCCGGAGCCGGAGCCGGAGCCCGAGCCCGAGCCGGAGGTCGCCGCGGACGCGGCCTTCTCCAGCGAGGCGATCAGCGGGTCGAGGTTGGCGATCGCGGTGTCTAGATCCTTGATCGCCGCGTCCTGGGCAGCAATGACCTTGTCGAGCGTTGCGGAGTCCGTGGTCAGGGTGTCGGCGAAGGCCTCGTAGTTGGCCGTTGCGCTGGTACAGGCGTCAGTGGCGGCCTGGGTGTTGGCCGTCGCCGCGGTGGCGCAGGTGGTCTTCTCCGCGTCACGTAGCTGGCTGTTGGTGGTGACGTCCGTGTCGATCGTCTTCTGTGCCGCGTCGACCGCGCTCTGGTCGT
>JAOPUX010000163.1 GCA_025963285.1 Jatrophihabitans sp. | reverse complement strand
TCGGCCACCGACACCTCCTCGGCGCCGGTGGAGGCCACCTGCCAGTTGAGCAGCTCGTTGATCCGCTGGGTGGCGTGCGTCTCGGCCAGCGCGCGCTGGACGTCGGGCTTGTCCAGCGGGCGGGTCCCGTCCGTGCCGGGCACCGAGGCCCAGGCGTGTACCCGCTCGTAGAGCCCGGCCAGCCGTCCCGCCGGGCCGAGCATGACGCGCTCGTGGTTGAGCTGCGTGGTGATCAGCCGCCAGCCCGCGTTCTCCTCGCCGACCAGCATCGATACGGGCACCCGGACGTCCTGGTAGTAGGTCGTGTTCGTGTGGTGCGCGCCGTCGGCAGTGATCGTCGGCGTCCACGAGAAGCCGGGATCGGTGGTGTCGACGATCAGGATCGAGATGCCCCGATGCCGTGCCGCGCTCGGGTCGGTGCGGCACGCCAGCCAGATGTAGTCGGCATCGTGGCCGCCGGTGGTGAAGACCTTCTGGCCGTTCACCACGTAGTGGTCGCCGTCGCGCACGGCCGTGGTGCGCAGGTTCGCCAGGTCGGTGCCCGCCTCGGGCTCGGTGTAGCCGATTGCGAAGTGCAGGTCGCCGGCCAGGATCCGCGGCAGGAAGAACTCCTTCTGCTCCGGGGTGCCGTAGGTCTGCAGCACCGGGCCGACGGTCTGCAGCGTGACGTAGGGCAGCGGGATGTCCTGCCTGGCAGCCTCGTTGACGAAGATCGTCTGCTCCACCTCGCCGAAGCCGCGGCCGCCGAACTCCACCGGCCAGCCGACCCCCAGCCAGCCGTCCTTGCCGAGGCGCTTGACGAGGTTGCGGTAGGTCTCGCCGTGCCGCTCGACGAGCATCTCGCGTACCTCGTCCGGGGTGAGCACACTGGCGAAGTACTCGCGCAGCTCTGCCTGAAGCTCGCGCTGCGAGTCGGTCAGTTCGATGAACACCGGACTCCGATCCGTTCCAGCCGCGAGGCCGAGCCGCCGACGAGGCGGGCCAGATCCTTGCCCTGGGAGTAGTAGCGGTGCAGCGGGTAGGTGATGTCGACGCCGAGGCCTCCGTGCAGGTGATGGCAGACCTGCAGCGCGGTGGGCATCTCGGCCGCGAGCCAGTAGCCGGCGATGTCGAGGTCGTCGTCGGCGTCGAGGCCTTCGGCCAGCCGCCAGTTGACGCTGGTCGAGGCCAGCTGCACGGTGCGCGCCACGACGTAGACGTCGGCGATCTGCTGGGCGACGGCCTGGAAGGTGGCCAGCGGCTTGCCGAACTGGTGCCGCGTGCGCAGGTGCTCGGCGGTGAGGGCCAGGGCGCCCGCGAGAACCCCGCCCGCAAGGGCGGCAGCACCGGCGATGGCGAAGCGGGAGAGGTCGTCGACCGAGGCAGCCAGCACGTAGGCGCGGTCGACCTCCGCACCGGTGAGCACGACCGTGTACTCGGGCGTCCCGGTGGAGTTCGAGCACCGCTCGAAGGTGACGCCCGGGCCGGTGGGGTCGACGAGCGCGACGCCCTGCTCCGTCGGCACGAGGATGAGCCGGGCCTGGGCCGCGTAGGGCACCGCGGGTGCGCGGCCGGTGAGTACGAGCGTCGCGCCGACGAACTCCGCAGGCACGTCTGCGAGCGCCGCAGTGAGCACGGCCCCATCGGCCACCTCAGCCAGCACGGACTGCTGGGCCGACGTGCCGAAGGTAGCCAGCGGCAGCACGCCGAGGGAGAGGGTGGCGAAGGCCGGCACCGGGATGGTCTGGCGACCCACCTCGGCGAGCACCGCAGCCACCGCCAGCGTGCCGAAGCCCTCGCCGCCGAGGGCCTCGGGTACGGCGAGGCTCAGCAGCCCGGCCTGGGCCATCGCCTTCCAGAGCGCCTCGTCGTAACCGGCGACGCTGTGTAGCGCCGCTGTCGAGCGGGCATGGTCGGCATCAGCGCTGCGGATGACCGTCTGGGCTAGATCGGCCACCGCCCGCTGGGTGTCGTCGGGGGAAAAGTCCACCAGGTGCTCCTCACCGCAGGGCTAGAACGTGTTCTAGTATCTGCGAACCTGGGTCGCGCGGCAAGGGAGGGCTCGATGGGTCGCATCGCCGAGGCCGGCTGGCGTGCCACCGGCCGGCTGGTGAGCGTGGCACCGGTGCCCGAACTGCCCGAGGCGAAGCCGCTTGAACTGCCGGGCCGGGGTTTCACCGTCTACGTCGACACCGGCCTGCCCGCTGTCGCAGACGCCGCCAAGCGGCCCACCCTGGTGCTGCTGCACGCGCTGGCCTGCACCGGGCTGCTCACCTGGTACCCGAGCCTGGAGGCGCTCAGCGAGCGCTACCGCGTGGTGGTCTTCGACCAGCGCTGGCACGGCCGGGGCATTCGCAGCGAACGCTTCAGGCTGGAGGACTGCGCCGACGACGCGGTGGCCGTGGCCGATGCGCTGGGCATCGACCGGTTCGTCCCGGTGGGCTACTCCATGGGGTCGCTGGTGTCCCAGCTCATCTGGCATCGGCACCCGGAGCGCGTGGCCGGCGCAGTGCTCGCTGCGAGTACGACCCACTTCCGGCCGGGGGGCGGCGACGCGAAGGCGATGCGGCTGCTGGCGACCCGGCTCTACAAGACCGCCGAGCGACGGATCGGTGCCGCGCCGGTGGAGGCTCCGACCGTGAAGCAGCGGAATGACAACCGGTGGGCGGTGGCTCAGCTGCGCAGCACGACCCCGGCCGAGATTGCCGGGGCCGCTGCCGCGATCACGCGCTTCGACTCCGGCCCGTGGATCCATACCCTGCGGGCACCCACCTCGCTCGTGATCACCGCCAAGGACCGGGCCATCCCGGCTGCGCGGCAGCGTCAGCTCGCGCGGCTGCTGCCCGACTCGACGAGCTACGAGATCGCTGCCGGGCATGCCTCGGTGGTGATGAGCGCAGCGAAGTTCAGGCCTGCTCTGCTGGCTGCGTGCGCCTCCGTCTCGGTGCGGCTGGCTGCGTCCGGGCGCGAGCCGCGGTGAGCAACTCCGCCACCGCGAGCGGCAGGTCGTCGGCGAGCGCCCAGAGGTCCGGCGCCAGCTCACGGCAGGCGATCAGCCCGAAGTCCAGGTGCCCGTCGTTGGAGAGCACGGTGACGTTCAGGCCCGCGCCGTGGAAGATCGGGCCGAACGGGAAGAAGCCGGTGATCCGGGCCCCCATGAAGTAGATCGGCATCGGCGGCCCGGGGACGTTCGAGATCACCAGGTTGTGCACCACCGGGTGACGCTCGGCCAGGCGCAGCTTCGAGTAGGCACGCACCGCCAGGCCGAAGGTGTTGGGGGCGGCGAACTGCGCCCAGTCCTGCAGCAGCGAGGCGCTGAGTGTCTGGTGGTGGTCCTTGGAGATCTTGTTCGCTTCGGAGATGGCGAGCAGCCGCTGCACCGGGTCCTCGATGTCGCTGCTGAGGCTGGCGAACATGCCGGAGACCTTGTTGGTGCCGCCGCGGGTGGAGCGCCCGTGCACCGACACCGGCACCATCGCGACGAGCGAGGAGTCCGGCAGCTCGCCGTTGTCGGCGAGGTAGCGGCGCAGCGCCCCGGAGCAGAGCGCGAGCACCACGTCGTTCACCGTGGTGCCGAAGGCGTTCTTGATCTCCTTGACGTCGTCGAGGTCGAGGCGGGTGAAGGCGACGGTCCGGTGGCTGGTGACGGTGGCGTTGAAGGACGTGCGCGGCGCCGTGAACGGTGCGGGCATCGCCGTGCCGCGACGCGCGCGCTGGATCCATCGCGGCAGCGTGCCGAGGGTGCCGGGCAGCACCTGGGCGAACTTCAGCGGCCGCTTGGCCATGCCGACCAGGCCGTCCAGCACGATCTCGCGGTCGCTGGGTCGGGGTGCGACCGGCGCGTGCTCGGTGGCGCCCAGCGGGCCGGAGTCCGGCTCGATGCTGCACAGTTCGGAGACCAGCGACGCGCCGCCGACGCCGTCGACGGTGGCGTGGTGCATCTTCGTCATCACCGCGATCCCGCCACCGACCGCGTCGGCGTCGATGCCCTCGATGACCCACATCTCCCAGAGCGGGCGGCTGCGGTCCAGTGGCTGCGCGGCGATGTCGGCGCAGAGCTCGGCGAGCTCCTTCGGGCCGCCGGGCGAGAGGACGGCTGCCCGGCGCACGTGGTGCTCGATGTCGAAGTCCTCGTCGTCGACCCACACCGGATGGTCGATGTTGAAGAGCGGGTTGTGCAGCTTGCGGCGGAAGGCCGGGTTGGACTCGAGGCGGCGTCGCAGCGCGTCACGGACCCCGGTGAAGGTGTAGCCGTCTGGCATAGTCGAGGCGTCGAGCACCAGCAGCCCGCAGACGTGCATCAGGTGCGCGGGCGTCTCGAAGTAGAGGAAGCTCGCATCGAGTCCGCTGAGTCGCTCCACGATTCTCCATACTAGAACGTGTTCTACTTACTGACTAGGATCGGGCTCCATGGGTGATGCGTTCCTCAAGCGGCAGCTCGTCAACGTTGCGCTCGCGGCGAACGCTACCCGCCCGCTGCCCGGGCCGCCCGTGGCTGTGCCGTCGTTCTTCGCCGGCTGGCTGACCGCCGAGCTGGCGCCGCACCTGCTGGCGCTCACGACGCTCGACACGGCCCAGCACGTGGCGCGTCGCGGGCTGCGTAACCCCGGCACCCTGGCCGGCGTGCTCGCCGCGGCCGGATACGCCTCGCTCATCACCCGGGGTCACAGCGCGAAGACCGAGGTCGAGACGGCCCTCACGAACGCCCTCGGTGCCGACTACCACTCGGTGCTCGAACGGGCGCCGCTGCCGGCCGACCTGGCGACGCCGTGGCGTAGCCTGGTGAACCCCTTCGCCATGGCCGACGTCGACGTGGTGGCCACCCGTCGGCTCCCCTACGCCGACGGTGGCAGGCGCTTCGAGCTCGACGTCTATCACCACCGCGACATGCCGGCCGGCGCGCCGGTACTGCTCCAGATCCACGGCGGGGCCTGGATGATCGGCGAGAAGGAGCAGCAGGGCATTCCGCTGATGATGCGGATGGCCGCGCGCGGCTGGGTGTGTGTCGCCATCAACTACCCGCTCTCCCCCAAGGCCAAGTGGCCAGATCACCTGGTGGCGGTGAAGCGGGCCATCGCCTGGATCCGTGAACACGGGGCCGAGTACGGCGCCGATCCGGCGTTCCTTGCCGTCACCGGTGGTTCGGCCGGTGGGCATCTGGCCGCGATGGCCGCGCTGACCGCTGCCGACAAGACGCTGCAACCCGGCTTCGAGTCCGCCGACACCACCGTGCAGGCCTGCGTGCCGCACTACGGGGTCTACGACTTCACTGCCGAGGACGGCACCCGCGCCTCAAAGATCCGGCTGCGGTCGGTGGTCAAGCGCTATGTGATGCCCCCTGACGCGCGCTATCCCGAGGACTACCGGGCAGCATCGCCACTCTCGCGCGTGACCGCCGATGCCCCGCCCTTCTTCGTGATCCACGGCGTGAACGACACGCTGGTGCCGGTGCGGGACGCCCGGGCGTTCGTCCAGGCGCTGCGCGAGGTGAGCCAGCAGCCAGTGGCCTATGCCGAGATCGCCGGCGCCCAGCACGCCTTCGACATCTTCCCGTCGGTACGCAGCGCCCACGTAGTGCGTGGCGTCGAGCGGTTCCTCGACTGGACCTACAGCCGGGCGCGGCTCAGCCGCGCGGAAGCCCGAGGAGACGCTCCCCAGCCAGCGTGAGCAGCACCTGGGTGGTGCCGCCGGCGATCGTCAGGCAGCGGGTCTGCAGGAACTCCCACAGCTCCCGGCTCTGCTCCGCACCCGCGACGCCGAGCAGATCGAGGGCCGTCTCGGCGACCTCCTGCCGGTGCCTGACCCCGACGAGCTTGCGCACGCTCGACTCTGGCCCCGGGCCCTGCCCGTCGAGCTGACGCTGGGTGGAGCGGACGTCGAGCAGGCTGCCGGCCACGCCCTGCGCGACGATGGCGCCGAGTTTGTCGCGGACCACGGCGTCCTCGCTGACGCCGTTGCGCTCGGCCAGCGCCACCAGCTGCTCGACATCCTCGCCGATGCTCGACTTGCCGCCCATCGCCACCCGTTCGTTCGCCAGGGTGGCCCGCGCCAGCGTCCAGCCGTTGTCGATCTCGCCCACCACGCAGTCGTCGGGCACGAAGACGTCGTCGAGGAAGACCTCGTTGAAGAGCGCCTCGCCGGTGATCTCGCGCAGCGGGCGGATGTCGAGGCCGGCACTCTTCATGTCGACGAGGAAGTAGGTGATGCCCTTGTGCTTGGGGGCGTCGGGGTTGGTGCGGGCCAGGCAGATGCCCCAGTGCGCACGCTGGGCCAATGAGGTCCAGACCTTCTGACCGGTGAGTCGCCAGCCCCCCTGGACGCGTTCTGCCTTCGTGCGCAGCGCGGCCAGGTCGCTGCCCGCGCCAGGCTCGCTGAAGAGCTGGCACCAGGCGATCTCGCCGCGCAGCGTGGGTGCCACGAAGCGCTCGCGCTGGGCGTCGTCGCCGTACTGCAGGATCGTCGGGATCGCCCAGCCCGCGATCACCAGGTCCGGGCGCTCGACGCCGGCCCGCTCGAGCTCCTGGGCGATCAGCAGCTGCTCGGCCGCCCCGGCACCGAGTCCGTGCGGTGCCGGCCAGTGCGGGGCCAGGTAGCCGGCCTCGGCGAGGGCGCCGCGACGCGCGTCCGTGGGCAGTGCGGCGATCTGGCGGGCGGTGCTGCGGACCACCTCCCGCCGTGACTCCTGTTCCCCGAGATCGATGGCGAGCACGCGCCGAGCACCGGCCGTGGTGAGGTCGGCAACCTGCCGCCGCCAGTGTCCGGAGCCGCCCGAGAGCTGCCGCGCCGCGATCGCACGACGCAGGTAGAGGTGCGCGTCGTGCTCCCAGGTGAAGCCGATGCCGCCGAGCACCTGGATGCAGTCCTTGGCGTTCTCCACTGCGGCGTCGAGGGCGATCGCGCCGGCCACCGCCGCGGCGATCGGTCGCTGACCGTCGTCGTCGAGGGCGCCGGCCGCATCCCAGGCCACGGCGGCCGCGAGCTCGGCACGGCAGAGCATCTCCGCGCAGAGGTGCTTGATGGCCTGGAAACTGCCGATCGGCTTGCCGAACTGCTCGCGGACCTTCGCGTAGGCCGAGGCGGTACGCAGTGCCCAGCCCGCGACACCGGCCGCCTCGGCGGCGGCGAGGGTGATGGCGATGTCGCCCGCCACGGCCATGTCGAGGCCGTGCAGCACCCGGTCGGCCGGTGCGAGGACGCCGTCCAGGCTCGCCTCGGCCATCGGCCGGGTCAGGTCGGCGCTGGTCCGCCCGGTGACCTTCGCGTCGCCCGCGTCGATGAGGACGTACACCGCATGACCGCCCGCCTCGACGAGGACGAGCAGCAGGTCGGCGCCCTCGCCGCAGACAACCGGGACGGGCGGCCCGCTGAGCAGCAGCCCACCGTCGGCCGGTTCGCCGGGCACGATGCCCACCGCCACCCCGACGGCCGCTCCGTCGGCGACCCGGGCCGCGAGCCCCTCGGCCCCCGGCACGCGAGCCAGCATGAGGCCGGTGATCGCGCCACCGAGCACCGGCCCGGGGACCAGCGAGTCGGCAGCCTGCTCCAGCACTACGGCGAGGTCGACCGCGGCGGCGCCGAGTCCGCCGTGCGACTCCGGCAACGCCATGGCGAAGAGGCCAAGTTCGGCCAGCTCCGGCCAGCTCCGTCGCCATGCGGTGGCGTCGTGCTCCTGTGCGCGGACGGTGCCGATGACCTTGGCCCGCTCTGCCCAACTCCGGACCGACTGGGCTGCCGAACGCTGGTCGGGCGTCGTCGCGATGGGCACGTCATCTCCCTGAGAATGGGTCGACTAGAACAAGTTCTATTGAGTCGTAGCACGCTACTCCCGTCAAGCTAGTGGGGGTATAGGTGTCCGGTGGATCACGGAACTGAAACACGTTGTGGACATAATCGGCTGATAACCTCGGTCTTGGATTGGCGCGTATGGGGCGTCGACAGACACCGAAGGGCGGTCAGGATGACCTCCTCAGCACGCGCCGCGGCCGTCACGCGCACCAACGGCCGCACCGCGGGGGGCGCCTCCGACGAGCTCGGCTCCTCGGCTCAGCGCGATCGCCGCAAACGCATTCTGGATGCCACCCTGGCCCTCGCCTCGAAGGGCGGCTACGACGCCGTCCAGATGCGGAACGTCGCCGAGCGGGCCGACGTCGCCCTGGGCACGCTCTACCGGTACTTCCCCTCGAAGATCCACCTGCTGGTCTCCGCGCTCGCCCGTGAGCTGGAGCGCACCCAGGAGCGCACCGAGCGCATCCCGATGCCCGGCGAGTCCCCCTTCGATCGGCTGATGTTCATCCTCTCGCGGATGACCCAGGGCATGCAGCGCGATCCGCAGCTCACCGAGGCGATGACGCGGGCGTTCATGTTCGCCGACGCCTCCGCTGCGGCTGAGGTCGACACGGTGGGCCGGCTGATGGACCGGATGATTGCGCGCGCCCTCACCGACCAGACCCCTACCGAGGACCAGCTGGCGATCGCCCGCGTCATCTCCGACGTCTGGCTCTCCAACCTCGTCGCCTGGGTCACCCGCCGGGCGTCGGCCACCGACGTCGCCAACCGGGTGGAGCTGACGATCTCGCTGCTGCTGGGCGTGCGCAAGGTCGAGACCGCTTGAGTCAGCGGGTCGCGGGGGGGGTGTTCGCGAGTCTGAACGACGGTTTGTATGACTTTGTCGTACATTGCGTCGTTCAATCTCGGGAAGACCCCAAGCTCGCCTGACCCCACGATTCGGGGACCACGATTCAGGGACCACGATTCAGGGGCCAGGGTTCAGGGGCCAGGGTTCAGGGCCGGGGCCCCGCGAGCGCCGCGACCAGATCCGCCGCGGTAGGGCTCCGGTCCAGCAGCGCCTCGACGTGCGCCTTGGTGCCGCGCAGTGGCTCGAGCATCGGCACGCGCACCAGCGACTCGCGGCCGACATCGAAGATCACCGAATCCCAGGACGCGGCCGCCACGGACGTGCCGTAGCGGCGTAGGCATTCGCCGCGGAAGTAGGCACGGGTGTCCTCCGGTGGGGCGCCGACGGCCTCCGCGATCACGGCCGGGTCGAGCAGCGTCTTCATGGCGCCGCGCGCGACGAGGCGGTGATAGAGGCCCTTCTCCGGGCGGACGTCGGAGTACTGCAGGTCGATCAGCTGCAGCTGGGAGGAGTCCCAGTCGAGGTTGTCGCGATCCCGGTATCCCTCCAGCAGCCGGAGCTTGGCCACCCAGTCGAGCTGGTCGGCGAGCTTCATCGGGTCGGTGGCCAGCTGGGTGAGCACGGCCTCCCAGCGTTCGAGCACGTCGCGCGTCTGCTCGTCGGCGTCGTCGCCCTGCCGGTCGTCGACATACTTCCTGGCCCGGTCGAGGTACTCCCCCTGCAGGTCCAGCGCCGTGATCGTGCGGCCGTCGACCAGCTGGATGCGGTGGGTCAGGCTCCAGTCGTGGCTGACCTCGTGTAGCTCGCGCACCGGCCCGGCGATCGCGAGGTCCTCGGCGAGGACGTTGTCCTCGATCATCGCCAGCACGAGCGCGGCGGTGCCGACCTTGAGATAGGTCGAGATCTCGGACATGTTGGCATCGCCGAGGATCACGTGCAGCCGCCGGTAGCGGTCGGCGTCGGCGTGCGGTTCGTCGCGGGTGTTGATGATCGGCCGCTTCAGCGTCGTCTCGAGACCGACCTCCACCTCGAAGAAGTCGGCGCGTTGGCTGATCTGGAAACCGGCACCGCGTCCGTCCTGCCCACGGCCGACCCGCCCGGCACCGCAGAGCACCTGGCGGGTGACGAAGAACGGGATCAGGTGACGGACGATCGAGCTGAACGGGGTGTCGCGGCTGCAGAGGTAGTTCTCGTGCGCCCCGTAGGAGGCACCCTTGTTGTCGGTGTTGTTCTTGTACAGGTTGATCGGGCTGCTGACACCGGGCATGGTGGCCACCCGGCGCACCGCCTCCAGCATCACCAGCTCGCCGGCCTTGTCCCAGCGCACCGCGTCGAGCGGGTTGGTGACCTCGGGGCTGCTGTACTCGGGGTGCGCGTGGTCGACGTAGAGCCGGGCGCCGTTGGGCAGGATGACGTTGGCCATCCCGGTGTCCTCTTCGGCGTCGATGAACTCCTGGGCTACGGTGCCGCTGCCACCGAGGTCGTAGCCGCGCGCATCACGCAGTGGCGACTCCTCCTCGAAGTCCCAGCTGGCCCGCCGTGCCCGCCCGGCCGGCAGCCCACTGCTGTAGGCGTTGACGATCTGCGCCGACATGAGCATGGCGTTGGCGTTGGGCTGGCCGGGCAGGCTCACGCCGTACTCGACCTCGGTCCCCATCACGCGGCGAACAGTCACTAGCTCAGGTTACGGCGTCTGCGCGTGCCGTTGGCCCGGATCTTGATGCGCCACGCGTGTTCTAGCACCGCTGGCGCATCAAGATCGCCGAGCGGGCGTCAGCTCAGCAGAGCCGGAAGCGGGCAGTGCAGCAGTGCGCACGTCACCCGCAGGAGCTGGGCCTCGGCATCCTGCAGCACACCGTCGTCGCAGATCGCCACCACCACCGCCTCGATCAGCGGCTGCTTGTGCCGCGGATCGAGGGCATCGAGGGCGGCCCAGCCCCCATCGAGGGCTCTGGCCAGGTCCGCGGGCACGGCGTAGGGGGGCGCCGCCATTGCGGGCATGAGGTGCGCGATCGCCGCCTCGTAGGCGTGCTGCGCGGCCACCGGGTCGGCGTTGCCCGCCGCGGCGATCACGGCGAGCAGGGTGACGGCCGCGCCCTGAGCACCCGCCACCGTGCCCCGTCCGGCCCTGGAACGGCGCTGCGGATCGCCCGAGTCGGCGATATAGGCCCGCACCAGGTGGGTGAGGCAGTACTCGAAGACGCTGATAGCCCCGTCCGCGGCCACGAGCGTGTCGATCGTCGCGACGATCGTTGCCAGCTCGGCGGACGGACGGGCGGTCAGCAGCGGCGCCGCGATGCCGACCACCGGCAGCCGCAGCATCTCCGGAAGCTGGGCGGTGCGAATGGCAAGCTGCTCCACCGCGGCCGTCACCGTGGCGCCGAGCGAGGCGGTGACGGCACCCAGCTGGTTGGCCCGGACCGCGGCGTCGCGGTCGAGCAGCAGCGCCAGCAGCAGCGGCACCGCAGTGCTGGCCTGGCTGGCCGCCTGCCGGATGTCGCCCGGGATCTGCGCGCTCAGCGCCGCGCCCTGCAGCAGGTCGGCCGGGGTGAACGTCCCCACCTTCGCGCTCAGCGCCGCGGGGGTCACGGCCGGCGCAACGGCTCGCGGTGGTGGCGCGTTCGTGGCGAAGCCGAGGGAGACGTCCTCGGCCATGCCGTCCGGGCGCGTCCCCGACGCGTCGGAGAGCGACCGCGGGTCAAAGCCGGGCTCCAGCGCCCTGATCCGATCGAGCAGCGGCGGGTGCGTGGCGTAGAGCTGGCTGATGCCTCGCGCGCCCTCGCCGAAGAGCATGTGATTGATCTGCTTCTCGGCGTGCGCATCCTTGATCACCGAGCCCTCGGGCAGCCCGGCGATCTTCTTCAGCGCCCCGGCGAGGCCGCTCGTCTGCCGGGTGAACTGCACCGAGGAGGCATCGGCCAGCCACTCGCGCTGGCGGCTCACACCAG
>JAOPUX010000157.1 GCA_025963285.1 Jatrophihabitans sp. | reverse complement strand
GCCGAGCATCAGCAGCGCCAGACCGATGATCCAGTTGAGCTCGCGCGGCTTGCGGAACGCTCCGGTGAAGAACACCCGGAACATGTGGACCATCATCGCGCCGACGAACATCAGCGCGGCCCAGTGGTGGATCTGCCTGATGATCAGGCCACCGCGGACGTCGAAGCTGATGTCGAGTGTCGAGGAGTAGGCCTTCGACATCGAGATGCCGTCCATCGGCTTGTATACGCCGTGGTAGATGACCTCGGCCTGCGACGGGTCGAAGAAGAACGACAGATAGGTGCCGGTCAGCAGCAGGACGATGAACGAGTAGAGCGCGATCTCGCCCATCATGAACGACCAGTGGTCGGGGAAGACCTTGTTCAGCTGCTTGCGCATCGGGCCGGCGAGGTTCAGCCGGTCATCGAGGAACTTGCCGGCCTTGCCCTGCGGCGTGCGGGGCTCGGAGCTGCGGCGGGGCGGGTTGTCGGTCATGAACGCTCCCAGAAGCCAGGGCCGATCGCCTCTACGTAGTCGTGCCGGGCGACGAAGTACCGGTTGCCATCGTCACCGGTGACGACATCGATCGGAAGCTTCGGAAGGCTGCGAGTGGCGGGCCCGAAGACCGGCTTCGCGTCCTCGAGCACCTCGAACTGCGACTGGTGGCACGGGCAGAGCAGGCGGCTGCTCTGCTGCTCGTAGAGCGAGGCCGGGCAGCCGGCGTGCGTGCAGATCTTGGAGAACGCGACGTACTCGGGGTTCTCCCGCGGCCAGCCGAAGTCGGCCTGCCCCTTCCGCGCCTTGATCGTCTGACCCGGCTTGAGGCGGATGAGCAGCGTGGGGGAGGAGGCCTCGTGCACGCCGTCGTAGCCGTCGGCGTCCTCTGCCCGGATACCCGGGAAGACCGTGGCGACACCGCCCGGGAGCAGGTCGTCCGGACCCACCTGCCGGAAGTCGGAGAAGACGATCGGGACACGTCCCTGCGTCTTCGGGAAGAGCTTGGGGTTCGGCCGGTACAGCGTGTGCAACAGCTGCGTGCCGGGCTTCTTGATCATGCCGCCGACGAGGACCACCAGCGGAAGGGTCGCCAGGGCGCCACCGGCCAGGCCGAGGGAGCGCAGGATCAGCGAGCGACGCGGCAGGCCAGTGTCCTCGAGGCCCACGATGAAGCTGGCCTCGGTGATCAGGAGGTCGGCCTCGCTGGACGGCTCGTCATGCCGGTCTTGGACGACCTCTTCCTCGGGCATGAGCCACTTGGCCCAGAGCACCATGCCGACGCCCATGAAGAGCAGCAGTGCCGCGAGCAGCCCACCGAGGGCTGGCGTGTAGAAGCGGAAGTTCTGCGGCGTGCCGGGCAGGTGCCACTTCCACGGGCCGGCGATGAAGACGACGATGAAGCCGATGCCGGCGAGTGCGGCGATCAGGAAGCAGAGGGCGACGCCGCGCTCGGCACGCTTCTCCGCCTTGGTGCCGCGGACCGGGAAGCGATCCCGGCGGTGGACGATGTGAATGTCGTCGAGTTCGGCGCCGAGGATCATTACCTCCTCGGGCGACATCGCCCGGATCTCTTCGGGCGTAGGCATTTCCGGGGTGCCGCTCACTGAACCTTCGCTCCGATCCACAGGATGGCGATCATCAGACCGCCGACGCCTACCACCCACAGCACGATCGCCTCGGACACCGGGCCGATGCGGTCGATACCGCTACCGCCGGGGTCGTTGGAGGCCTTGATCGTCTGGACGTAGGTGACGATCGCCTTCTTCTCCGTCGGGGTCAGCTGGTTGTCGCTGAAGACCGGCATGCTCTCCGGGCCGGACTCCATGGCCGTGTAGATCTGCTTGTCCGTGGCCTTATTCAGCGCGGGGGCGACCTTGCCGGCCGACAGCGGCGCACCCTTGAAGGTGGTGCCGTGGCACGAGGCGCAGTTGAGGCGGAAGAGCTCGCCACCCTGGGCGACGTCCTTGATGTCACGCAGTGAGCCGGTGGGCACGGCCGGGCCGCCGCCGAGTGACTGCACGTAGGCCGAGAGTGCCTGGGCCTGGACCTCGGTGAACTTGGCGGACTTGCGCTCCTCGTCGGCACCCTGGCCGGTGGCCGGCATGCGGCCGGTGGTGACCTGGAAGTAGACGGCCGCGCCGCCGGTACCCAGCAGCGACGGGCCTCGGCCAGTGACACCCTGCAGGTTCGCGCCGTGGCAGGTGATGCAGCTGACCTGGTAGAGCTGGTGGCCCTCCGCGACCTGCTGCGAGGCGTTGGCCCCGCTCTCAGCACCGGAGCTGGCGGCGAAGGCCGCGTAGGCCCCGCCCATGCCGGCCAGGGCACCGATCAGGACGCCGGCCGCGCCGAGGCGGCGACCCAGCGTGCGCCGCGGGCGGCTACCGGGCGAGCCGGTGGCGCGGCGGCTGCGCGGGCGCCTTACCTGTGGGTCAGCACCGGTGGCGGAGGCAGAGGGCTCGAAGCCCAGCTCCACGCCGGAGTCTGGATCCAGCTCCTCGTTCACAGAGATCCCTTCGGGGAGGTCGGTGCCGTGCGGAAGGTCGTTGTCGGGGAGGTCGGCGTGGGCCGAGTCGTCACTCATCGGATGAGATAGATCACGGCGAAGAGCCCGATCCACACCACGTCGACGAAGTGCCAGTAGTACGACACGACGATCGCGGCGGTGGCCTGGGCCGGGGTGAACTTCCCCAGGGTGGTCCGGATCAGGAAGAGGACGAAGGCGACGAGGCCGCCGATGACGTGCAGCCCGTGGAAACCCTCGGTCAGGAAGAAGACCGAGCCGTACCCGGTGCGCGAGATCGTGTTGCCGTCGTTGACCTGCATACGGAACTCATTGGCCTGTCCCAGCACAAAGATGAGTCCCATGACAAAAGTGAGGGTGAACCAGCGACGCAGCTTGAAGACATCGCCGCGTTCGGCGGCAAAGACGCCCCACTGGCAGGTGAAACTGGAGGCCACGAGGACCACCGTGAACGGCGTGGCGTAGGCAAGGCTGATCTTGATCTGCTCGCCCGGGTGCACGCTGGAGGTGAGCGGCAGGTGCATCGGCCAGTCACCCGGGTGCACGGCACGCATCGTGAAGTACATGGCGAACAGGCCGGCGAAGAACATCAGCTCGCTGGAGAGCCAGACGATGGTGCCGACACTGACGATGTTGGGACGCGTCAGGGAATGCACCTTGCTGGACTCGAACGTAGGCGCCGCAGCAGTCGAGGTCACAGACGCATTATGTCCTGCCCGGGCGGACCATTCGCGCCGGGGTGGGGGTGTGTTCAGGTTGGGAATCGACCGGCGCGCAAACCGCGGGAGGTCGCAGATACGATCCGTGTCATGACCGGTGGAGTGGGTACTGGAGCGGGTACGGGGACGCAGGGGCGGACGGTCCTCGTCTACAGCAATTCGGCGGACGTCCGGGCGGCTGTGCGCACGGCCGTCGGGCGCCGTCCGGCACCCGACACCGGCCGCATCGAATGGGTCGAATGCGCCAAATATGCCGAGGTGATCGCCCAGCTCGACGAGGGTGGTCTCGACCTGGTGATCCTCGACGGCGAGTCCCAGCCAACCGGCGGAATGGGGCTGGCCCGCCAGTTCAAGTACGAGATCGAGGACTGCCCCCCGATCGTGGTCGTCATCGCCCGGCCGCAGGATGCCTGGCTGGCCAGCTGGTCACTCGCCGACGCGGTGATCAACACCCCGATCGACCCGATCGAGGCCGCCGCAGTGGTGGCCGAGCAGCTCCGTCGCTCGGCCAGCGCCATCCCCGTCGTCAGGTAACCATGGGCGACGCTGCCCCGCAGCGGACCTGGGCTGCAGTACTCAACACCCTCATGTCCGGCGGGTCGCTCACGAGCGCCGACACCGCGTGGGCGATGAACGAGATCATGGCCGGCGAGGCCAACCCCGCCCAGCTCGCGGCCTTCGCCGTGCTGCTGCGCGCCAAGGGTGAGACGCCCGACGAGCTGGCCGGCCTGGTGCAGACGATGCGCGAGCGGGCCGTGCTCGTGCCGGTGGTGGGTCGGGCGGTCGATGTCGTCGGCACCGGCGCCGACCGCGCCAACACGGTGAACATCTCCACGATGGCTGCCCTGGTCGTGGCCGGCTCGGGGCGGCAGGTCGTCAAGCACGGCAACCGGGCCGCCACGTCCGCCTGCGGCACCGCGGACGTGCTCGAGGAGCTGGGCGTGGCCATCGACCTGCCCGCCGCCGGAGTCGCCGAGTCCGTTGCGGAGGTCGGGATCGGCTTCTGCTTCGCCCCTGTGTTCCACCCCGGCACCCGGCACGCCGGCCCGGTGCGCCGCGAGCTGGGCGTCCCCACCGCCTTCAACTTTCTGGGACCCCTGACGAACCCGGCGCGGGTCAGCGCCTCGGCGATCGGCTGTGCCGACCGCCGGATGGCCCCGGTGATGGCGGCGGTGCTGGCCGCCCGGGGCGACACAGCCCTGGTTTTCCGGGGCGACGACGGCCTCGACGAGCTGACCACGACCACGACCTCGTCGGTATGGGTGGCTGCCGACGGCGACGTCACCGAGATAGATCGGAAGAGC
>JAOPUX010000152.1 GCA_025963285.1 Jatrophihabitans sp. | reverse complement strand
CCCGAGCCAGCCGCTGCGCCCGAGCCCGAGCCGGCCCCCGCGCCCGCCGCCGAGGTCCCGGCCCCACCGGCTCCCCCTGCGGCACCGGCACCGGCCGCCGCTCCTGCTCCTGCTCCTGCCGCCGCTCCTGCTCCCGCCGCTTCGG
Organism: Jatrophihabitans sp.; assembly: GCA_025963285.1. Taxonomy (GTDB): domain Bacteria; phylum Actinomycetota; class Actinomycetes; order Mycobacteriales; family Jatrophihabitantaceae; genus JAOPUX01. The sequence continues at coordinate 8,119 of JAOPUX010000152.1, read as the reverse complement.
CCTCGGACTCGGAGGACGACGACGAGGTGGCCGGCACCTACGTCACGCCGCTGGTGCGCAAGCTGGCCAGCGAGCACGGCGTCGACCTCAACAGCGTCCGCGGCACCGGTGTAGGCGGCCGGATCCGCAAGTCCGACGTGCTCAGCGCCGCCGCGGCCGCGCCGGCCGCCGCCGCACCCACCGCCGCGCCGGCAGCAGCTGCGCCACCCGCGCCGACCCACGCCGCACCGGCGGCCCCCGCTGCCGCACCGGCAGCAGCCGCACCGGCCCCAGCAGCTCCGGCCGCAGCAACTCCGGCCGCGGCTCCGGTCTCGGCCCTGCGTGGCCGGGTCGAGCCGATGTCGCGGATGCGTCAGGTCATCGCCACTCGCATGGTCGAGTCGCTGCAAACGGCGGCCCAGCTGACCACGGTGGTCGAGGTGGACGTCACCAAGATCGCCAGGCTGCGCGAGCAGGCCAAGGCCGACTTCGAGGCCCGCGAGGGCGTCAAGCTCACCTACCTGCCTTTCTTCGCGGTAGCCGCGATCGAGGCTCTCAAGGCGCACCCGGTCGTCAATGCCACCGTCGACGTCGAGGCCAAGACGATCACCTACCACGACGCCGAGCACCTGGGGATTGCAGTCGACACCGACCGCGGCCTGCTCGTGCCCGTGATCCACGACGCCGGTGACCTGAACCTCGGCGGCCTGGCCCGCAAGATCGCCGACCTGGCCGAGCGCACCCGCACCAACCGGGTGAGCCCGGATGAGCTGGGCGGCGGCACGTTCACGCTGACCAACACCGGCAGCCGCGGCGCGCTCTTCGACACTCCGATCATCAACCAGCCGCAGTCGGGCATCCTCGGCACCGGAGCCGTGGTGCGGCGGGCGGTCGTGGTCAAGGACGCGGAGAACGGCGAGACGATCGCGATCCGCTCGATGGTCTACCTGGCGCTCTCCTACGACCACCGGATCGTCGACGGTGCCGACGCAGCGCGCTTCCTCGTCACGATGAAGGAGCGCCTCGAGGCCGGGGCGTTCGAGCGGGCGCTGGGGCTGGCCTGAGCTGATGCGCATCGTCCTCGCCGGAGCGTCAGGCCTGATCGGCACAGCCCTCAAGCGCGCCCTCCGCGAGGACGGTCACGAGGTGGCGGTGCTCGTGCGGCACGACACCTCGGTGCGCGGCGAGGACAGCTGGGACCCAGCTCAGGGGCTCGTCGACCCGCAGTTCCTCGCCGGCGCCGACGCCGTCGTCTGCCTGTCGGGCGTCGGCGTCGGTGATCACCGCTGGAGCGCCGAGTACAAGCAGCAGATCATCGACAGCCGCGTTCAGACGGTCGGCACACTCGCACAGAGCCTGGCCACGTACGGCGGCCCGCGCGTGCTGCTCGCCGCCTCGGCCGTGGGTTACTACGGCGACCGGGGTGACGAGACGCTCACCGAGGACGCACGCCCAGGCACCGGTTTCCTCGCCGACGTCTGCATCCAGTGGGAGGAGGCCGCCGCCCCGGCCCGGGAGGCGGGCGTGCGCGTGGCCTCCCTCCGCACCGGACTGGTGCTCAGTGCCGAGGGCGGCCTGCTGCAGCGGCTCAAGCCGATCGTGCAGTGCGGTGTGGCGGGCAGGCTCGGCAGCGGCAGGCAGTTCATGCCGTGGATCACGCTGCGCGACGAGCTCCGAGCGATCCAGTTCCTGCTCACCGCCGAGGTCTCGGGGCCGGTGAACCTCACCGCTCCCACGCCGGTGCGCAACGTCGAGTTCACCAAGACGCTCGGCACCGTCCTGAACCGGCCGACCCTGCTGCCCACACCAGGATTCGCGCTCAAGCTCGCGCTCGGGGAGTTCGGCGGCGAGGCGCTGGCGAGCCAGCGCGCCGTGCCGGCGAAGCTGCTGGATGCGGGGTTCACCTTCACCGACACCGACCTCGAGGCGGCACTGCGGGCCTCACTCGGGCGGTAGACCCGCGTGCCGGCCGACGCTCCCACGATCCTGGCCACCTCAGGCGGGATCGTCGCGTCCCCGCGAGTGCGGTGGGAGCTCGGGCCGCTGACCGAGTACGCCATCGAGCTCAGCGGGGTCACCGGCCGGGCCCCGAAGGTCTGCTTCCTGGCTACGGCGATGGGCGACAACCCCTTCGTCATCAACTCCTTCTACGACGCGGCGCTGCAGCGCGGGCTGGCGGCCACGCATGTCGCGCTCTTCCCGATGCCGAACCTCGCCGACGTGGCCGCTCACCTGCTCGCCCAGGACGTCATCTGGGTCTTCGGTGGCAGTGTGGCGGGGCTGCTGGCGCTCTGGGAGCTGCACGGGGTCGGGGAGATGATGCGCGCGGCATGGGCGGCCGGCGTGGTGCTCACGGGGGTGTCGGCCGGCTCCATCTGCTGGCACACCGGCGGCACCACGGACTCCTTCGGCCCCGATCTGCAGCCCGTCACGAACGGGCTCGGGCTGCTGCCCTACTCCAACGGAGTGCACTACGACTCGGAGGAGCAGCGCCGGCCCCGTTTCCAGGAGCTGGTCGGCAGCGGAGTGCTGGGCGACGGCTACGCCACCGACGACGGGGTGGGGCTGCTCTACCGCGGCACCGAGTTCATCGAGGCGCTCACCGAACGTGACGGCGCGGCGGCGTATCACGTGGCCCGCTCCGCGGCCGGAGTCGTCGAGACCGTGATCGATCCACGGAGGCTGTAGCCGGCAGCCGCGCGCCCCGGGTGATCACGGGTAGCGGCACGGGCTGCGAGTGCCGCCCGGCCCGCAGGTCGACGCCACTGGCCGGCCCGGCGAAACGCAGGTCGAGTGCCCACTGCAGGGCGCTGCCGCGGCTGCCCGGGTCGAGGCTGAGGCCCCGGGCCACGACGTCGGCTACCGCGCCGGGCAGCGAACTCAGCGCCGCGCGGAGCTGTGCCGCGTGCTCGTCCACCGCACGGGGCGTGGGCGCGGCGAGCGGCAGCGGCGGAGGCCGGCCCAGGGCGGCGAAGAACGCCACTGCGCCCAGCCCGTAGACGTCGCCGGCCGCACCGGTGTACCAACCCTGCTCGGCGACCGGATCGGCGAAGGCCCGCGCCGGCCTGCTCGACGGACCCACACCGAGGTCGGCGAGCAGCGGCAGGCCGTCGGCGCTGAAGAGCACGTTGGCGGGCGTGACATCGCCGTGCACGAACCCCGCCGCGTGCAGCGCGGCCAGCGCCGACGCGACGGGCACGAGGGCGGCGATCAGCTCACCGGCGGTGATCGCACGCCGGCGGCCCACCAGCTCGGCGAGGGTGCCGCCCGCCGCGTGGTCGAGCACCTGGACGAGGCCGCCGCGGGTGGTGACCAGCTCGTGGACTCCGATCAGGTTCGGGTGATCGACCGTCTGCAGCCGGGCCGCCTCAGCACGCCCTTCGGCCGCCCGCTCGGAGGGCAGCAGCCGCAGCGCGACCAGCTCGCCGGTGCGACACGAGCGCGCCCGCCACACCTGCGCGGAGCCGCCGGTGCCCAGCAGCTCCTCGACCCGGTAGCCCCGGACCCGCGGCCGCCCTCCCGTCATCGCCAGAAACTAGCCATCGCGAGCCGACCTGGGCCAGCCTTTCCCCGATCGTGCAACTTTTACCGCCGCCAAGGCGGCGAGGGTTGCACGATCGCAGACGGTCACGATCGCCGAGTACCGTTGTCGAGGTGAGCGATCTGAACGTCATCCGGGCCGGGCTGGTGCCCTACGAGGCGGCCTGGGAGCGGCAGCGCGAGATTCACGCGGCAGTCGCCGACGGCACCGAGTCCGACACCGTCCTGCTCCTCGAACACCCGCCCGTCTATACCGCCGGCCGGCGCACCGAGCTTTGGGAGAAGCCCTTCGACGGCACCCCGGTGATCGACGTAGACCGCGGCGGCAAGATCACCTGGCACGGCCCGGGGCAGCTCGTCGGCTACCCGATCGTCCGCCTGCCCGACCCGATCGACGTCGTCTCCTACGTCCGCCGCATCGAGGACGTCCTCATCGCCGTCTGCGCCGAGGTGGGCGTCGCAGCGAGCCGCATCGACGGTCGCAGCGGAGCGTGGCTCCCAGCCGACCAGTACGGTCCAGATCGCAAGATCGCCGCGATCGGCATCCGCGTGGCGCAGGGCGTCACGCTGCACGGCTTCGCCATCAACTGCAACCCGGACCTCACCTGGTTCGACCGGATCGTTCCCTGCGGCATCGCCGATGCCAGCGTCACGTCGCTGAGCAAGGAGCTGGGCCGCGACGTCACCGTCGCGGAGGTCCTGCCCCTGGTCGAGGCCCACCTGCCCACGCTGCTGGCCGCCGAACTGGTGGGGCCGGGCCCCCAGGCTGGAGTGCTCGCGTGACCACGGTCGAACCCGAAGGCCGGCGGATGCTGCGCATCGAGGCCCGCAACGCCGAGGTGCCCATCGAGCGGAAGCCGGAGTGGATCAAGACGCGGGCGGTGATGGGCCCGCAGTTCACCGAACTCAAGCAGCTGGTGAAGCGCGAGGGGCTGCACACGGTCTGCCAGGAGGCGGGCTGCCCCAACATCTACGAGTGCTGGGAGGACCGCGAGGCCACCTTCCTCATCGGCGGCGACCAGTGCACGCGCCGCTGCGACTTCTGCCAGATCGACACCGGCCGGCCGCTGCCGCTCGACCGTGACGAGCCGCGACGCGTCGCAGAGTCGGTGGCCCAGATGGGGCTGCGCTACGCCACGATCACCGGGGTGGCCCGCGACGACCTGCTCGACGGCGGGGCGTGGCTCTACGCCGAGACGGTGAACCAGATCCACGAGCTCAACGCCGACACCGGCGTCGAGCTGCTGGCCCCGGACTTCAACAACATCCCGGAGCTGCTGGCCCAGGTCTTCGCCAGCCGTCCCGAGGTCTTCGCCCACAACATCGAGACGGTGCCGCGGATCTTCAAGACGATCCGCCCGGGCTTCCGCTACGAGCGCTCCCTGGACGTCATCCGCGCCGCGCGGGCCGACGGTCTGGTCACCAAGTCCAACCTGATCCTGGGTATGGGCGAGGAGCGCGAGGAGATCAGCCAGGCACTGCAGGACCTCTACGACGCCGGCTGCGAGCTGATCACGATCACGCAGTACCTGCGGCCCTCGAAGAAGCACCACCCGGTGACCCGCTGGGTGAAGCCGGAGGAGTTCGTGGAGCTGAGCGAGGAGGCCGAGGAGATCGGTTTCGCCGGGGTGATGTCCGGACCGCTCGTCCGCTCCTCCTACCGCGCGGGACGTCTCTACCAGCAGGCGATCGAGGCCCGCAGCTGACGGCCTCCGGTCGGCTATGAGCTGCCCCGTATCCTGACCGCATGGCGAAATCCTCAGGCCCAACGAAGGCGCCGAAGCCCACCCGCGCGGAGAAGAAGGTCATCCGCGCAGGCAAGCGGGCGCAGCGTCGCGAGACGTGGGCGAACCTGCGGCAGGCATTCACGATCACCCGCCAGAACGACGCGCGGTTCCTGCCCTACGTCGCGCTCTTCGGGGTGCTCGCCGCCGCGGTCGGCTACCTCGTCGTCTTCGAGATCACCGGCTCGATCATCGCCCCGATCGTCACCGCCGTCATCTTCTTCGCCGTCGCCGCGATGCTGGTCTTCAGCAGGCGCGCGCAGACTGCGATGTTCACCCAGGCCGAGGGCCAGCCGGGAGCGGCGGGCTGGATGCTGCAGCAGCAGCTGCGCGGCGACTGGCGCCTCGAGCAGGGCGTCGCCGGCAACACCCACCTCGACGCGATCCACCGCCTCGTCGGCCGTCCGGGGGTGGTGCTCGTCGGTGAGGGCGCCCAGCACCGGGTGCGTGGCCTCATCGCCCAGGAGAAGAAGAAGGTCGCCCGCATCGCCGGCGACACCCCGATCTACGACGTCATCGTCGGCACCGAAGAGGGCGATCTGCGCCTGGCCAAGCTGAACCGCTACCTGCTCAAGCTGCCCTCCAACCTCAGCAAGCAGGAGGTGGGCGCGCTCGACAAGCGGCTCGCCGCCCTCGGCGGGGGCCGCCCGCCGCTGCCCCAGGGACCGATGCCGGCCGGGGCCAAGATGCGCAACGTCCAGCGTGCCGCCCGGCGTAAGTCCTGACGAGCAGGCAGCGAGATCACCCCCATGACCGCCCCCCAGGCCTACCGCGGCGAGAGCATCGGACTGCCTGAGTCCGGGCCTGCCTCGCTGGCCTCCTCGGGCCCGCGCGCGGGGGCGTTGCTCATCGACGCCATCGCCTCGATCCTGATAGCCGGGCTGGTGGTGCAGATCTTTCACCACGGCCACAGCCACGACCTGACGACCCGGCTGCCGAAGTCGTGGAGCCTGATCCCGTTCGCCCTCGACTACATCGTCGGCATGCTCGTCGCGGGCCGCACCCTCGGCATGTACTTTTGCGGGCTGCGCATTATCCGGGTCGACGACCAGAGCCAGCCGGTGAACCCGTGGCGTGCCGTTCTACGCACTTTCCTGCTCATGCTGTTCGTCCCCGCCGTCGTGTGGGATAAAGACGGCAGGGGCCTGCATGATCGCTACTCCGATACTGCAGTAGTCCGATCGTGATCGACCACAGACCAATCACAGCCGCGTCGGCAACTTGGCAACATCCCCGAAACAACGGCGCGAAAGTATCGCGGGGCCGTCGGCGGCTGTCGCCGACGTCGTCCCTGGACGTCCAGTAACGCCCAACCGGCCCAACGGAGGATCGATGTTCAGTAGCCCAGAAGAGGTCTTGGCCTTCATCAAGGATGAGGGTGTCGAGTTCATCGACATTCGTTTCACGGACCTTCCTGGTGTCCAGCAGCACTTCAACGTCCCGGCCTCGAACTTCAACCTCGACTCCTTCACCGAGGGTCAGATGTTCGACGGTTCGTCGATCCGTGGCTTCGCCGCGATCCACAAGTCCGACCTGAAGCTCATCCCGGACCCGGCCACCGCGTACCTGGACCCGTTCCGCAAGGCGAAGACCCTCAACATCAACCACTCGATCGTCGAGCCGCGCACTGGCGAGGTCTACGACCGCGACCCGCGCCAGGTTGCCCAGAAGGCCGAGGCCTACCTCAAGAGCACCGGCATCGCCGACACGGTCTACTTCGGCCCCGAGGCCGAGTTCTACATCTTCGACGAGGTGCGCTACGAGTCGAAGATGAACGGCGGCATGTACTTCGTCGACTCGGAAGAGGGCGCGTGGAACACCGGCCGCGAGGAGGAGGGTGGCAACCTCGGTTACAAGACGACCGTCAAGGGCGGCTACTTCCCCGTCTCGCCGTACGACCACCACTCCGACCTTCGTGACGAGATCAGCCTCGAGCTGATGGCGGCGGGCCTCGAGCTCGAGCGCGCCCACCACGAGGTCGGCACCGGCGGCCAGGCCGAGATCAACTACAAGTTCAACACGCTGACCCACGCGGCCGACCAGATCCTGCTCTTCAAGTACATCGTGAAGAACGTGGCCTGGCGCAACGGCAAGTCGGCCACCTTCATGCCGAAGCCGCTCTTCGGCGACAACGGCTCGGGCATGCACTGCCACCAGTCGCTGTGGAAGAACGGCGAGCCGCTCTTCTACGACGAGCTCGGCTACGCCGGCCTGTCCGACATCGCACGCTGGTATGTCGGTGGCCTGCTCAAGCACGCCAAGTCGGCACTGGCCTTCACGAACCCGACGGTGAACTCCTACCACCGCCTGGTGCCGGGCTACGAGGCCCCGGTGAACCTGGTCTACTCGGCCGGTAACCGCTCGGCCTGCATCCGCGTGCCCATCACGGGCACGTCACCGAAGGCCAAGCGCATCGAGTACCGCGTGCCGGACCCGTCGGCCAACCCCTACCTCGCCTTCGCGGCGATGCTGATGGCCGGCATCGACGGCATCAAGAACAAGATCGAGCCGCCGGCACCGGTGGACAAGGACCTCTACGAGCTCCCGCCGGACGAGGCCGCCTCGATCCCGCAGGTGCCGGGCTCCCTCGCCGAGGTTCTCGTCGAGCTGGAGAACGACCACGACTACCTGCTCGAGGGTGGCGTCTTCACCGAGGACCTCATCGCGACGTGGATCGAGTACAAGCGCATGAACGAGGTCGACCCGGTTCGGCTGCGTCCGCACCCGTACGAGTTCGACCTGTACTACAACAGCTGATCGACCGCTCCCACGTAGCCCCCGGAAATCCGGGGGCTACGTGCATTTCCGGCCCGGCC
>JAOPUX010000145.1 GCA_025963285.1 Jatrophihabitans sp. | reverse complement strand
CGCACCGCCGACGGCCGGAGCGACCTTCGAGATCGAGCTGGCTCGCAGCGGCACCGTGCTGACGGTCGGCCCGGAGCAGACGATCCTCGACACCGTGCGCCAGGTGCTTCCCGACCATCCGTCGCAGTGCCGCGAGGGCTACTGCGGCACCTGCGAGACGGCCGTGCTCGGCGGCGTGGTCGATCACCGCGACACGATCCTGAGCGAGGACGAGCGCGCGGCCAACGACACGATGATGATCTGCGTGGGCCGGGCGCTCAGCCCCCGGCTCGTCCTCGACCTCTGAACACCGATCCGACGCACGTTAGGGAGCACGGCCGTGAAGTTCTTCCAGTCCCTGCAGTTCGCCGCCACCGCCGACCTGTTCGATCTGGCGCGGGTGCTGGAGGAGCAGACCCCCTTCGACGGCGCCTTTCTCGGTGACCACTGGCTGTACCCGCAGACGCTGCTCGCGCCGTACCCCTACAGCGCCGATGGCACGCCGGGCTTCCCCGCCGAGACCGAGTGGCCGCACATCGGTGCGACCCTCGGGGCGCTGGCGGCGGCGACGAGCCGGCTGCACTTCACCACCAGCATCATGGTGCTGCCGCTGTACTCACCCGTCGACATCGCCAAGATGATGGGCACCCTCTCGGTGCTCTCCGAGGAGCGCGTCTCCCTGGGCATCGGGGTGGGCTGGATGGAGGACGAGTTCCGCGCCACCGGCATCGACTTCACGACCCGCGGTAAGCGCACCGACGAGATGATCGAGGTGATGCGGCTGCTCTGGACCGGGGAGATGGCCGAGTACCACGGGCGCTTCTTCGACTTCCCGCCGATGATGACTCGCCCCCGCCCGCTGGGCCGCGTGCCGCTCTACATCAGCGGCTACTCCGACGCCTCGCTGCGCCGGGCCGTCACCGCCGGCGACGGCTGGATCAGCGGCAGCACCAACCCGGCAAAGGCACTGGAGCAGCTGCCGCGGATCCAGGCCAAGATGGCCGAGGCAGGGCGCGACGACGGCTCGTTCGAGGTCATCGTGCTGGCCCGCTCGGACCTCGACTTCATCAAGCAGCTCGAGCAGCTCGGCGTCACGACCGTCTACAACTACTCGTCGCTGGCCGACTACGCGGGTGAGCGCACCACCCGCGACAAGATCGACGACATCCTCCGCTACTCCGACGAGATCATCGGCCGCCTCTGAGCCGGAGCTGGTCACCAGCCGTGATGCGCGCTACATTCGCTGGTATCGCCTACCGGCCGGTCGGTCGCGGAGGCACCTTCCGGCTGGAGGTAGCCACAGATGCACAGCCCCGAAGTGATCATGGAACTCGCGAAGCGGATGCTCGCGAACCTGGACGCCAAGACCACCGATCTGGCGCCGGATATCTATCGCAACCCGGTGACGCGCTATACCGACCCCGAGCGCTGGCAGCTGGAGCTGGACAAGATCTTCAAGGGGGTTCCGCTCGTGCTCGGTCTCACCGCCGAGCTCCGCTCGCCCGGCCAGTACTCGGCGCTCGACGTCGCAGGCACGCCGATCCTCCTCGTCCGGCAGGACGATGGATCGGTGCGCGGGTTCCTCAATATCTGCCGGCACCGCGGCGCTCCGCTGGCGGCCGGCTGCGGCGCCACCCGTCGCTTCACCTGCGGCTACCACGCCTGGTCCTACGCACGCTCGGGTGAACTGGTCGGTGTCACCGAGGCGCAGACCTTCGGCGACCTCGACCGCTCCACCCTGGGGCTGGTCGAGATCCCGGTGGCCGAGCGAGCCGGACTGGTCTTCGGGCTGCCCCGTCCCGGCGCCGAGCTCGACATCGACTCCTGGCTGGGTGACTTCGCCGACGAGCTCGCCTGCCTCGAGCTGGATAAGCGACACGTCTTCTCCCGCCGCGAGCTGAAGGCCGCCAACTGGAAGCTGGCCTACGACGGCTACCTCGAGGGCTACCACTTCGCCGCCCTGCACCCGCGCACGATCTTCGAGCTCGACTACTCGAACCTGATGCTGGTCGACGCCTACGGACCGCACCAGCGGGTCGTCTTCTGCCGCAAGACCATGCCGGAGATGCGCGCCCTGCCGGAGGAGGACTGGCGGCCGGCCGAGCAGCTCGGCGTCATCGACGCGATCTTCCCGCACGCCGCGGTCTCCTCCACCTACGGTGGGGAGTACGCGCTCGTCTCGGTGCTCTTCCCAGGTGCCACGCCCGGGACGTCGCGCACCATCCAGACGCTGCTCACGCTGACCCCGACCGAGGGCGACGAGGCGCGCGTGGCCGAGGCGCAGCGGCTGAGCGACTTCTTCTACGACGCCGTCGAGGACGAGGACTACGCGATGAACTTCTCGATGCAGCGCGGTCTGGAGTCCGGTGCCGCGCAGGAGCTGATCTTCGGCCGCAACGAGCTGGCACTACACCACTTCCACACCTGGGTCGACCGGCTCGTGGAAGCGTGAGCGGCATCGACGCCCCAGGCCGGCTCTGGGCCGGACGGCTCGGGCCGTACGGTGTCTTCCGGCGCGCGTCGTGGGTCGACGCCGCCTTCGCCGCAGAGATCGAGGCGCTCGGCTACCGGACGCTCTGGCTGGCCGGCTCGCCCGCCGGTGACCTGCGCCAGCCCGAGGAACTCCTCGACGCCACCACCGGCCTCGTCCTCGCGACGGGCGTGATCAACATCTGGCAGGCCGACGCGGCCATCGTGGCCGCCGCCTACCACCGCATCGAGAGCAGCCACCCCGGGCGGCTGCTGCTCGGCCTCGGCGTCGGCCACCCGGAGTCGACGGGTGAGCGTTACCGGCGCCCCTACGCCGCCGTAGAGGCCTACCTCGACGAGCTGGATGCCTTCGGGGTGCCTGCGTCCGCGCGGGTCCTTGCGGCACTCGGACCGCGGATGCTGGCCCTCTCGGCTGCCCGCGCGGTGGGGGCGCACCCGTACCTCGTCACCCCCGAACACACCCGGCGCGCCCGCGCGCTGCTCGGCCAGGACGCCCTGCTGGCACCAGAGCAGAAGCTGGTGGCGGAGCGTGACCTCGACGAGGCGCGGCGGATCGGCCGCCCCGCCATACGCACGCCCTATCTCGAGCTGGACAACTACGTGCGCAGCCTCCGCTCGCTCGGCTTCGGTGACGAGGACGTCGCCGACCCGGGTAGTGACCACTTGGTCGACGCGCTGGTGGTCAGCGGTGACCGCGGCGCCCAGGTCGCCGGCCTGGCACAGCACCTCGCCGCAGGTGCCGATCACGTGGCGGTGAACGTGGTCACCGAGGCCGGTGGTGCCGCGCTGTCGGTGTATGCCGGGCTGGCCGCGCGGCTGGCAGCTGCCCGGGTGGCGTCGTGACGGCAGAGCTGCACCCGCTGATCTCGATCAACGGTGCCTACGACAGCCAGGCCTCGCTCGCCGACGACCTGGCGCTCTGCCTCGAGGTCGGCGCCGGGCTGGTGGGGGTGCCCAACTACAAGCTCGCGGACGCCGAGTCCGTCGCCCTGCTCAAGCGCAGCCCGGTGGGCGTCAGCACCGTCTGCCACCCGGATCTAGCGACGCTGGACGACCCCGACGCCTGGGCGGCCCAGCTCCGCGCCGCCCGGCACACCGTGCAGCTCGCCGCCGAACTCGAGGCCCAGAGCGTCTACGTCACGACCGGTGGGCGTGGACGGGCTGGCTGGCGCTCCGCGGCCAGCGCCTTCGTCGAGCTCGGCGCCGAGCTGCAGGGCTTCGCGGCCTCGCTCGGGCTGCCGCTGCTGCTGGAGGCCACCGCGCCGGGCTATGCCGAGCTCTCGATCATCCACACGCTGGCTGACCAGGTGAGCGTCTGCGCCGAGAGCGGCCTGCAGCTGTGCCTGGACACCTTCGCCTCGTGGAGCGACAGCAGCTTCGAGTCGCTCCTCGACACCGCGGCCGGCAACTGCGGCCTCGTGCAGATCGCCGACTACGCGTTGGGGGAGCGGAGTGTGCGCGACCGTGCCGTCCCCGGCGACGGCGTGATCGACTTCGCGTGTCTCTTCGCCGCGCTGAAGCGGGCCGGCTTCGCCGGTCCGTTCGACTTAGAGCTGATGGGGCGGCGGCTGGACGAGGAGGGGCGCCCAGAGGCCTTCGGGCGCTCAGTGCGCTGGCTCGCCGACCAACTCGCCAGCTACGGGTTCGAGCTGGCGTGAAGAGCGAGTCCGCGTTGCTCGCGGCCTTCTGTAGCGGCTACGGCGGTCGCGCATTCGCCGGTCTGGCCACCATCGCCGCTTCGGCGTGGGGATGAGAATGGATCAGATCGACTTCGACGGCCAGGTCGTCATCGTCACCGGCGGCGGCGCTGGTTTGGGCCGCGCCTACTGCCGGGAGCTGGCGCGCCGAGGCGCGTCCGTGCTGGTGAACGACATCGATGGCCTCTCGGCCGATGCCGTGGTCCGTGAGATCGTCTCGGCCGGTGGTCGTGCGGCTGCCTCCGTCGCCTCGGTGGGGACGCCTGCGGGGGGCGCGCGGGTGGTGGAGGACGCGCTCGACGCCTACGGCCGCCTGGACGCCGTCATCAACAACGCCGGGATACTCCGGAGCAGCCCCTTCGAGGAGCTGACTCGCGACGAGATCGACTCGGTCATCGACGTCAATGTGCGCGGCGCCTTTCACGTCACGCAGCCCGCGTGGCGGGTCCTGAAGCGGCAGGGCTACGGCCGGGTCGTTCTCACGAGCTCGGCAGCCGGGCTCTTCTCCAGACCAGGGTCGGTGAGCTACTCGGCCTCGAAGGCCGCCATGTACGGCATGGCGAGGGCGCTCTCGTTCGAGGGGGCGCCGCACGACATCAAGGTCAACGTCGTGCTGCCCCGCGCCGCCACCGCGATCACCGTGGGCAACGAGGTGGCCGGCCCCGCCGAGGGTCGAACTGCCGAGGTGAGCGCCGCCCTCGCGGCCCGGCGGGCACCGGAGCTATCGGCCCCGCTGGTGTGCTGGCTGGCCAGCCGCGCCTGTTCGGTCTCCGGCGAGGCCTACTCGTCGGCCTACGGTCGCTACGCGCGGGTCTTCGTCGGGCTGACACCGGGCTGGCTTGCCGATGACCCCGCGGCGATCAGTGTCGAGGACGTGTCGCGGGAACTCGACGCGATCCGCGATGTCACCGGATACGTCATCCCGCAGGGCAATGCTGCCGAGGTGGACCACATCGTCGGCATGCTGGGCTTCGACACGACGCACCTGCCCCTAGCGCGCTGCGACGAGTCACACTCACCACAGGGGACCTCGGGTGTCTGACGCCTCTTCGCCTGCGCCGCAACGGCTGAGACTCGACGGCAAGGTCGCCATCGTCACCGGCGCAGCCGCCGGAGTCGGGCACGCCATCGCTGAGTTCTTCGTGGCAGAGGGGGCCAGAGTCCTGATCGTCGATATCGACGGCGAGAAGGCGGCGGCGGTGGCCGGCGCGCTGGGCTCGAGCGCGGCCTTCGTCGAGGCCGATGTCTCGGATGCCAGCCGCACCGAGACCACCGTGGCCACGGCCGTCGCGAGGTGGGGCCGGCTGGACATCGTGGTGAACAACGCCGGGATGATCTCGCCTTTCGCCTCGATCGAGGAGATGAGCGACGCGGCCTTCGACCTGGAGCTCGAGGTCAACCTCCGAAGCGTCTGGCTCTACACCAAGCACGCGCTGCCTCACCTCGTCCGGGCGGGCGGGTCGTCGATCATCAACATCTCGACGATCAGCGCCCTGCGCGGCATGAAGAACCGGGCACCGTACTCGGCCTCCAAGGCGGGGGTCCACGGCCTCACCCGGAGCTGCGCCGCGGAGTACGCGGACCGCCTCGTGCGGGCGAACACGATCTCGCCCGGGCCGCTGCTCACGTCGATGTCCTACGACGCGCGCCCCGACTCGTCGCAGGCGGAGGTCGAGGAGTTCTTCGCGGCCTACCAGCCGATTCCGCGCCCCGGTACTCCTGCTGACGTCGCCCATGCGGCGGTCTGGCTCGCGAGTGACGAGTCGAGCTTCGTCACGGGGCAGGACATCGTGATCGACGGTGGGTTGATGGCGATGCGGCAGTAAGTTGGACTGCCGACGGCTAGGTCAGTGGACAGTGGGGTCGAAGCCGCGCGCGAGCGCATGGAGGGCCCGGTCGAGGTAGACGGTGAGGTTGGCATCGGCCTGGGCGACCCAGACGTCGAACGCGGCGCGGCAGGCGGCGAGGGTGGTGCGGCCGATGGCCAGCGGCACGAGGCCGTCCGGTGGGAGGCCGAGTCGCCGGCCGGCGAAGGTGCTGATGGCCCGCTCCCAGGCGTCGTAGTGCGGGGCGGAGCTTGCCTGCAGCGCGGGCACCGTGCCGATGAGGTTGATCCGCATGCGTAGTTCGGCGACGTCCTCGGCGTGGTAGTGGTTCACGCCGACCACCACCTGGCGGATGGCGTCCATGAGGGCGATGTCGTCGCCGGTGCTGTCGAAGGCGCTGTGCAGCGCCTCGACCTCCCGGTCGAACTCGTGCCAGAGAACGGCGGCCTTGGTGTCGAAGTAGCGGAAGAAGGTTCGCCGGCTCACGCCCGCTCCGGCGGCGATCTGCTCGACGGTGGTCTCGTCGAAGCCCTGCTCGGTGAAGAGCCGCAGCGCCACCAGCTCGAGCTCCCGCGCGCTCGTCCCGGGCGGCCTGCCGCGCCGGGGAAGTTCGAGCCTTGATTCTGGCACTCGGTGACGATAGCGTGCGTGAATCTGACACGCGGTGCCATAAACCGCATGAAACAAGGAGCAGCCATGGACGAGCCGACGACAGTTGTGGACGAGGTCACGACCGAGCACGAGGTGGTCGAGGACGTGCTCGTCGAAGAGGTCTCGATCGACGGCATGTGCGGTGTCTACTAACCAGCCTGCCGTGGCGGCGCGCCCGCTCGATCTGGATGCGGGGTGGCAGCTGCATCCGCAGGTGTCGATCCGCCCGGAGCGTTTCGGTGCGCTGCTGTATCACTTCGGCACTCGCAAGCTCTCGTTCGTGACCACGCCGCTGCTGCTGCGCGTGGTCGAGCTGCTCGACTCGTCGCGAAGTGCCCGCACGGCCTGCGTCGAGGCTGGCGTCGCGGCCGAGGAGATGCCGACGTACGTGAAGGCGCTGTCGACACTCGCCGCGTCATCGATGATCTGTGAACGCAAGGAGATAGCAGCATGACGGCCGTAGTTGCTCGCAAGTCGCTCGTCGAGGAGTTCCAGTTCGGGCTGGACGCACCGATCTGCCTGACCTGGGAGCTGACGTACGCCTGCAACCTGGCCTGTGTGCACTGCCTCTCATCCTCGGGCCGGCGCGATCCGCGCGAGCTCTCCACCGCCGAGTGCAAGGCGGTGATCGACGAGCTGGAGCGGATGCAGGTCTTCTACGTCAACATCGGGGGCGGTGAGCCGACGGTCCGCTCGGACTTCTGGGAGCTCGTCGACTACGCCACCGCGCACCACGTCGGCGTGAAGTTCTCGACCAACGGCATCAAGATCACGCGGCCGGTCGCTGCCCGGTTGGCGGGCAGTGACTACGTCGACGTCCAGATCTCCCTCGACGGCGCCACTGCCGAGGTGAACGATGCGGTGCGCGGTGAGGGTTCCTACGACACGGCACTGCGGGCGATGCAGAACCTCTACGACGCCGGCATGAAGGGCTTCAAGATCTCGGTGGTGATGACCCGGGAGAACGTCGACCAGCTCGACGCCTTCAAGGCCATCGCCGACCGCTTCGACGCCCAGCTGCGCATCACGCGCCTGCGCCCCTCGGGCCGGGCCGTCGACGTGTGGGACGACCTCCACCCCACCGGCGAGCAGCAACGCGAGCTCTACGAGTGGCTCCTCGCCCATGGTGAGGGCGTCCTCACCGGCGACTCGTTCTTCCACCTCGCCGGCTACGGCGAGGCCCTGCCCGGCCTCAACCTGTGCGGCGCCGGCCGGGTGGTCTGCCTGATCGATCCGGTGGGCGACGTCTAC
>JAOPUX010000033.1 GCA_025963285.1 Jatrophihabitans sp. | reverse complement strand
ATGGACTCGCTGTTCCGCACCCGAGGTTCGGGTGTCTCCTCCGATGTCGAGACCACGATCGTGCCGCAGCTGCTGTCCGAGATCGACGGTGTCGAGGGGCTCGAGTTCGTCTTCGTGATCGGCGCGTCCAATCGCGAGGACATGATCGACCCCGCCATCCTGCGCCCCGGCCGGCTCGACGTGAAGATCAAGATCGAGCGCCCCGACGCGGAGGCCGCCGGCGACATCTTCGCCAAGTACATCCTCACCGGCCTGCCGATCCACGCAGACGACCTGGCCGAGCACGGCGGCGACGCCGACGCCACGGTGGCGGCGATGATCCAGCACACGGTCGAGCGGATGTACTCCGACGCCGACGAGAACCGTTTCCTGGAGGTCACCTACGCCAACGGCGACAAGGAGACGCTCTACTTCAAGGACTTCAACTCCGGCGCGATGATCCAGAACATCGTCGACCGCGGGAAGAAGATGGCGATCAAGGACCTGCTGACGACCGGCCAGCGTGGCCTGCGCCTGCAGCACCTGCTGGCGGCGTGCGTCGACGAGTTCCGCGAGAACGAGGATCTGCCCAACACCACCAACCCCGACGACTGGGCGCGGATCTCCGGCAAGAAGGGCGAGCGGATCGTCTACATCCGCACGCTCATCTCCGGGGCCAAGGGCTCCGACGCCGGTCGCTCCATCGACACCGTTGGCAACACCGGTCAGTACCTCTGAGGCTTGTCGATCACGTTCGGGCTGGGCTGACCGCTGCGGAGTTCCGTAGCGGTCAGCACGGCACAGAACGTGTTCGAGTACGCCTGCGCCACCACCTGCCGATCACCTTCCACCGGCTCGCTGACACCATGACGGGGTGAGCTTCTGGCAGGGCGTCCTGGTGCTGGTCGCCGGGATCTGGGCCGGCGCGATCAACACGGTCGTCGGCTCGGGCACCCTGATCACCTTCCCCGTGCTTCTCAGCATCGGGCTCTCGCCGATCACCGCGAACGTCTCGAACACGGTCGGCCTCTTCCCGGGCTCGTTCGTCGGTGCCTATGGCTACCGGCGCGAGCTCAGCGGCCAGCGGTCACGGGCACTGATCCTGCTGACGGCTACCGTGCTCGGCGCCATCCTCGGCGCCGTGCTGCTGCTCGTCCTCCCGGCAGGTGCGTTCAAGGCGGTGGTTCCCGCCCTGATCGTCCTCGCGCTCGTACTGGTGGTCTTCGGCCCGCGAATGAACAAGGCGCTGGCCGATCGGGGACGTGCCGCAGGGGACCGGGTGCGCTGGCCGCTGTGGGTGGCGATCTTCGGCACCGGGGTCTACGGCGGCTACTTCGGGGCTGCCCAGGGCGTGCTGATGATGGCGTTCCTCGGCCTCATGCTGAGCGAGACGATCCAGCGGCAGAACGCGCTCAAGAACATCCTGGCCGGGACGGTCAACCTGGTCGCCGCGGTCGTATTCGTGATCAGCTCGCACATCGACTGGAGCGTCGCCGGACTGATCGCGGCCGGGTCGATCCTCGGCGGCGTGCTCGGCGCGAAGATCGGCCGGCGCCTATCGCCGGCTGCCCTGCGCGGCCTGATCGTGGTCGTCGGGGTGCTCGCGATCCTCAAGCTCCTGCTCTGAGACGTCCCTCAGGATAGGCTCAGCCCCCATCGATCGAGGGAGCACCGCACCATGGTCATCGGCATCATCGTCGCCGTCGTCGTCGTCCTGCTGCTGCTCTGGACTGTCGTCGGTTACAACGGCCTCGTCCGGGCCCGCAACGGCTACGGCAACGCCTTCTCCCAGATCGACGTGCAGCTGCAGCGCCGCTTCGACCTGATCCCGAACCTGGTCGAGACGGCGAAGGCCTACATGGCCCACGAGAAGGACACCCTCGAGGCGGTCACAGCGGCCCGCGGAGCGGCGCTCTCCGGCCTTAGCGCCGCTCAGGCCAAGCCCGGCGACCCGGCCGCGATGCAGCAGCTTGCGCAGTCGCAGGGGGCGCTCGGCGCCGCGCTTGGCCGCTTCACTGCGGTGGCCGAGGCCTACCCGGACCTCAAGGCCAATCAGAACATGGCCCAGCTGACCGAGGAGCTGACCTCGACGGAGAACAAGGTCGCCTTCTCCCGGCAGGCCTACAACGACTCGGTGCTGACCTACAACAACAAGCGGCAGAGCTTCCCCGCCAGCGTGCTGGCCGGTCTCTTCCACTTCGAGGCGGCCGCACAGTGGCAGATCGCGCCGGACCACCCGGAGACCCGCGACGCGCCCAAGGTGCAGTTCTGAACCTGTGAACTTCTTCGACCGCCAGCACGCGGCCCGCGGCACGTCACTGCGGCTCGTGCTGCTCTTCACGCTGGCCGTGCTCTCGATCGTCGCGGCCACCGGTGTCGTGGCCGCGTTCCTGGCGCAGCGGCGGCCCGTCCACGATCATCAGCGCCGTCACCGCGAGCACGATCATCACGCTGCTGATCATCGGCGGCGGCACCGCCAGCAAGATGGTGGCGCTGCGGGCAGGCGGCGCGGCGGTAGCTCAGTCGGTTGGCGCCGTACCGGTCGACCCGAGCACCACCGATCCCAGGCTCCGGCGCTTCGCCAACGTGGTCGAGGAGATGTCGATCGCGTCAGGAGTGCCGATGCCACGACTCTTCGTCCTCGAGCAGGAGTCGAGCATCAACGCGTTCGCCGCCGGCTACAGCCCGGCCGACGCGGCGATCACGGCGACCGCTGGATCGCTGGACACCCTGAGTCGGGACGAGCTGCAGGGCGTGATCGGCCACGAGTTCAGCCACATCCTCAACGGCGACATGCGCCTCAACGTCCGGCTGATCGGGCTGCTCAACGGCATCCTGCTGCTCGGGCTCGTAGGCCTGCGACTGTTGCAGTTCGGCGGCGGGAACAGCAACCGCAAGGGCGGCAACCCGATCCTGGTGCTGGCCATCGCGGCCCTCGTCTTCGGCTTCATCGGACAGTTCTTCGCCGGGCTGATCAAGGCTGGTGTGAGCCGCCAGCGCGAGTGGCTGGCCGATGCCTCCTCGGTGCAGTTCACCCGGCAGACGAGCGGCCTCGCCGGGGCGCTGAAGAAGATCGCCGGGCTGCCCGAGGGCTCGGTGATCAAGGA
>JAOPUX010000268.1 GCA_025963285.1 Jatrophihabitans sp. | reverse complement strand
CTTCCTCGAGGTGCTTGACGACCGAGTACATCGACTCGGGACGCGACGGGTAGTCCTCGTCCACGGGCAGGTACGGCGGGTCGATTTCGAACGGGATGCCAAGCAGCGTCTCGCTGGACGCATACACGATCGACTTGATGCCAACACGTCGCGCCGCCTGGAACACGTTGAACGTCGCGTTCATGTTGTTATGGAAGGTCGCCGAGTCGGTCTCCAGTCCGCCGGCCGGAATGGCCGCGAGGTGCACGACAGCATCGAGTCCGTCGTAGCGGTTATCGACGGAGCTGAGCGCGTCGACGACGGACCCGTAGTTGGTCAGGTCGATGCGCGTGAAGTTGTCCGCCCGCGGGCCAACCGCATCGAACACGAACACCTCGTGCCCTGCAGCGCCGAGTCCGCGCACGACCTCTGCGCCGAGTTTGCCATTTCCGCCCGTTACAACAATCTTCATATGACCATTCTGCCAGCGAGGGGTTAGCGCTCACGCCGGGAAGTTCGACCGTGAACGTCGTGCCCTCCGACGAACTCGACACACTCACCGCTCCGCCGTGCGCGTCGACGACCGCGCGCACGATCGCCAGCCCAAGCCCCGTGCTTCCGGTCGCACGGGCCCGCGAGGTGTCCCCGCGCGCAAACCGCTCGAAGAGGTCGTCTTGGAGATCCGCGGGGATGCCGGGGCCGTCATCCGCCACCGTCACGACCGCGCCGCCCGGCCCCTTGCTCGCGAGCGTCACCGAAACGTGGGTGCCCGCCGGTGTGTGAACGCGCGCATTCGCGAGGAGGTTAGCAAACACCTGATGGATGCGCTGCACATCCCCCTCGATCATCACCGGGTCGTCCGGGAGGTCGAGTTCAAACTCGTGGTCGGAGCCTGCGACATGCGCGTCGCTCACGCAGTCGACCAGCAGCCGGGACAGGTCGACGGGCGCAGTCTCGATATCGCGACCGGCATCCAGCCGAGCGAGGAGCAGCAGGTCTTCGACGAGTGAAGTCATGCGCACGGCCTCTGACTCGACTCGACCGAGCGAATGCGTGACATCCTGTGGCAGGTCGTAGTTTCCGCGTCGGGTGAGTTCGGCATAACCGCGGATCGACGCGAGCGGCGTTCGCAGTTCATGGCTGGCATCCGCGACGAACTGGCGCACGCGGCTCTCGCTCTCCTGCCGGGCTTTCAGGGCATTGTCGACGTGGCCGAGCAGGGTATTGAGCGCGGCGCCGACTTTGCCGACCTCCGTGCGCTGATCGGTGTCGGCCTCGGGCACTCGAGCGGCGAGATCGACCTCGCCACGGTCGAGACGCATCGACGCAACCTCCGTTGCGGTGGCGGCTACCCGGCGCAGGGGCCGGAGGGCGTACGACACGATGAACCAGGTCGCCAGGGCGACAAGGAGGATGCCGCCGAGCGATATGCCCCCGAGCACCCCCGCGAAACTCTCGAGCTCGCTTTGAGTGTCGGCGAGCGGCAGGCCGTAGTAAACATCAGTGATGGTCGGATACTGAGGCAACGAGACTGCCACCCGCACAAATTGAAAGGTGCCGAGGTCCTGAAGCGAGACCGTCGTGGGCTTCTCCGAGGTGACCGCCGAATGGATCGTCGCAGCCGCGGCTGGGGGAAGAGTCTGAACGGTGCCACCGATGTTCGGGCGCACTTCGCCCGTAACGGTCGAGCCGATCAGGACGGCCGTAATCGAGCCCGGCTGCGAATTCGGCTGGTTGAACGAACCACCAATATCGGGAACCTGGGCGCCGCCACCGCCGCCGAACACATGGACGAACCGGTCGAGTTGGCCGGTGATGCGTGAGTCGAGATTGTTATACAGAGACAGGACGCTGAGCCCGCCGACAACGACGCTGAGCACAGCAAACAGCGCGACAACGCTGACGACCAGGCGCCGCCGCAGTGTCCATGGTGCGCGGCCAAGCCGCAGCTTCATCGCGTGGGCTTCAGGATGTACCCGACACCGCGAACGGTGTGGATCATCGGCGTGCGGCCGGCGTCGATCTTCTTGCGGAGGTACGAGATGTAAATCTCAACAACGCTGGACTTGCCGCCGAAGTCGTAGCTCCACACCCGATCGAGAATCTGCATCTTGCTGACCACACGACGTGCGTTCCGCATGAGGTAGCGGAGCAGTTCGAATTCGGTCGCGGTCAGCTCGATGAGTTCCCCGCCGCGACGAACCTCGTAGCTGTCCTCGTCGAGTTCGAGGTCGCCGACCTCGAGGTGCGAGTCGGCGGAGTCGTCCACGGTCATCCCGGATCGACGGATGAGCCCACGCAGGCGCGCAACCAGCTCCTCGAGGCTGAACGGCTTGGTCACGTAGTCGTCGCCGCCCACGGTGAGGCCGGCAATGCGGTCAGCCACCGAGTCCTTGGCGGTCAGGAACAGGATGGGGGTCTGGTTGCCGTCCGCGCGGAGACGCTGGAGGACCTGAAGGCCGTCGATGTCGGTCAGCATGATGTCGAGCACGATGATGTCCGGACGAAACTCGCGTAAGACGCTCAG
>JAOPUX010000092.1 GCA_025963285.1 Jatrophihabitans sp. | reverse complement strand
CAACGCCGCCGCGCTGCAGGAGATCATCGAGATCAAGGGCTCCATCTCCGCCGTCCACGCCACCGCGAGCACGCCCGCGGCCAGCTGCCAGTTCATCCCGGCAGCGAGCGGCTACAACCTGGCCGTCTCCTGCGTGACCAACTCCCTGGCCACCGGTGCGAAGTGGGCGCTGACGCTCAGCTACACCGGAACCAAGGGCAGCGCTTTGACGACGAACTCCTCGATCAGCGCCAACTCGCCGGCCGACCCCGTGCCGTCGAACAACAGCCAGACGCTGTCGACGCACCTGCACTCGTAGCTCGAACCGCTCGTCAGCCGGGCCCGGGACATCCCCCGGGCCCGGCTTCGGCTGTACCGATCATGGCTGCGGGAAGCCGTCCGCCCAGTCCAGCTCGGAGTCGGGTACCTCGGTGTCGAAATCGCGTCCGAGCAGCCAGGACCGCCGCCCTGCACCGCCGCGACGCCCGGCGACATGGGCCTCCGGGAAGTGGCCGGCACGCAGCTGGCACTGCACGGAGTCGAGGATCTCGCCACACTGCTCGTCACTCGTCATGGGGCGAGTCTTCCCGGGAGGGACGCGTTGTACCGCTCCGCCGCAGGACACGCCCGCAGGGACATGGCTGGGAGCAGCAGCTAGAACTGCCCGATCGGCTGGCCGAGCAGGGCGAGCGCGTCGGCGAGGAGCAGCTTCGCCCCGCCGCTGAGTCCGGTCGGGCTCAGCAGCATGGTGAGGACGGTCTTCGTCGAACAGCCGCTCGGAGCAGCGCCGCCAGTGAGACGGGTGCTGAGCCAGCTCAGCGCTGACGGTGCGCCGGTGAAGGCGAGCACGATGTGCTCGCTCAGCGAGTCGCGGGTGTAGGTGACGTCGCCGCCACGCGAGCAGTAGCTGGCCACGGTGGCGTCCGTGGAGGCGATCGGGACGAGCTCGTCGTTGACCGCGTGATAGACGAACAGCGGAGCGGTCGGTGTCGTGCCGCCGAGGTTCAGCCCGTCCACCGCGGCCTTCACCGCGGGCATCGCGAGGAGCTGGGACAGCGGGAGGGTCAGGTACTTGTTGAGGTTGGTGAAGGCGTACTCGGTGACGTTGGCGGTCTCGCACTGGCGCGCGCCCGTGGCGAGCATCGCCTTGCCGGCCGGGGTGACGTAGCTGTTGATGAGCTTGGCGACGGCCGGAACGGTGGCCGCGAGGTGCTGCAGGACCGAGACGATCAGCCCGGCCCCGACTCCGCCGTTGATCTTGAGCAAGGTCTGCGGGATGTTCGTGACGAAGCCCCCGAGCGCGACGCCACGAACATTGAGTTCGGGGGCGTAGGTCGGCTGAACCTGCGCCGCCCACCCCGAGGCCAGCGACCCTCCCGAGTAGCCCCAGATGCCGACCGGGGTATGCGGTCCGGAGAGGCCGAGGCTCTCGAAGTGCTGGGCCGCGCGGACGCCGTCGAGCACGGCGTAGCCGGGTTGGCGGGCGGCACCGAAGTCGCCGTCGGGGCCCTCGTAGTCGGGTACGGAGACCGCGAAGCCCTGCGCGACGGCAGCATCGATGAGCAGGCCCTCGGCCTGGTTGACGGGTTCGAAGTCGGTTCCCGCGCGCAGTGTGTAGGACGGGGCGCACTGGGGAGCGCCGGCGTCCTCCGCGATCTGATAGGAGATGACGCCCTTCGGTGCGGCGCCGGCTGGCCGCAGCACCGTGGTCACCGTCGCCTCGGGCGCTCCGGCGTGGTCGGTGGTCCGGTACAAGAGCTGCCAGGCCGTGACCTTCAACGGCAGCGCAGCGAAGGTGGCCAGGGTTACGGGCCGCGACCGGAGGACGGCGCCCGGCGCGTAGGACGCCAGGTGCGCCGGCGGCGTGTAGAACGGGTCGCTCGCGGGTGATGCGATCGTGGTGGTGCCACCGGCGGCGACGGCCCCGACGCCGGTCGAGAGGATGAGGGCGACGGCCCCGACGACGGCGCTGAGGTGAGCCTTGGTCGACACACGAACTCCCTTGTTCGAGGAACACCTGCATCAAGTTCTAGTTGAACCTGGGTCAATAGACAAGCCGGGGTGAAACCCGGTGGACGGCGTCCTCCGCCTGATCCAGGCTGGGGTGGAGGGGAGATCGGATGTCGCTGACCCAACAGCAGCTCGATGCCTTCGTCGCCGACGGTTTCGTTCGTATCGAGGGCGCGGTGCCTCGGGGCGTCGCCGAGACGTGTCGCGACGAGCTCTGGACCGCTACCGGCTACGACCCGCACGACCCGTCGACGTGGGCCGAGACCCTCGTCCGGATCAACGGCTTCGGCACTCCGCCGTTCCGCGCCGCCGCGACCGGGCCCGAGCTGCACGAGGCGTTCGACCAGCTCGTCGGCGAGGGACAGTGGCTGCCACGAACCGGACTCGGCACCTTTCCGCTCCGCTTCCCCGGTGAAGGAGAGGCACCCGAGGCAGGCTGGCATGTCGAGTCGAGCTTCGCCGGGCCGGATGGTCAGAGCCGGGTGAGCCTCCGGTCGCGCGGCAGGGCGCTGCTGATGCTCTTCCTCTTCTCCGACGTCGGACCGGACGACGCGCCGACGCTGATCCGGGTGGGCTCGCACCTCGACGTGCCGGCCCACCTGAGCGGGTACGGCGACGAGGGCCGGGACTGGCTGGAGCTGTGCCGTGAGGTCGTTCCGGCCAGCGCGGCGCGCCCCGTCACCCAGGCCACGGGTGCCCTTGGCGACGTCTTCCTCTGCCACCCGTTCCTCGTCCACTCCGCGCAGCGGCACCGCGGACGTGTCCCGCGATTCATGGCGCAGCCGCCGCTGGACCCCGCGCACGACCTCGATCTCGAGGCCCGGCCCCCAAGCCCGGTCGTCCGCGCCATCCTGGACGGGCTGCGCTAGCTGTTGGCGGAGCGTCCGGAGAGCTTCTCCAGCCGGCTGGTGAGCAGCGGGATCCGGTGCGCATTGCCGGTGAGACCGACGTAGCGCGCCCCGAAGACCGCGAGCAGCGCATCGTCGAGGCGGCGGACGACGCCTGCTGGATAGCGGTAGCCCATCCGTGCGATCAGCGCATCCATGTCGACCGAGGCGAGCAGGCCGCCCAGCTCCTCGAGGGAGGTGATGCCCAGTTCGAGCAGCAGGCCGGAGATCCAGCCGTAGTGGTTGGTGCGCGACCAGCTCGCATCCGGGTACTGCGAGGCGAGGAAGGTTGCCAGCTCCTGCGAACTGATCCGCGGATCGGCCGGGTCGAAGTCGGGATGCCGCTCCTCCAGTGAGGACTGCAGCCGGTTGCGGATCTCGGGGAACTCGCGATCGGCCAGCTCCAGCAGCCCGGCGGCGAGGGTGAAGCGCCGCTCCAGATCCGGCGCCAGCTCGGCAGGCACCGTCCCCTTGTAGCGGATGTCGTGCTCGAACTCCGCCCAGGCATGCTGCAGTACCGTCCGCACCTGCACCGATGCCGGCCGCTGCACGGCGGGCGAGGAGATGAGCAGGTGCCGGCTGGCATAGCCGAAGCGGCCCTCGCGCGCGGTCTCCTCGCCGAGGTCTCGGTCGTCGATGATCGTCAACTGGTCGGCGAAGAGCTGTGCCACCGCGGTGACATCGCTCTGCAGGTAGGTGATCACGCGAATCCCCACCACGTCCGTGATCTGGGACAGCGGGTCGGAGTAGAGCGGCTCGCCATCGATCGTCCGGACTGCCTTCGCCGCGAACGACGCCACGCTCTTGGTGCGACCGGTGATGCTCAGATAGTTGATCCCCGCGTCGTCGAGCAGCGTGGTGATGATCGCGACGTACCGGTCAGTGGCGACGTGCAGCCCGGGCTGGAGCGCGGCGTAGGTGCGCACGGCGTGACGGACCGGCTCGTCCTCCGTCTCGCGGTCGTTCGGGGAGCGCAGGGTCATGAGGACACCCTGCCCGACTCGGGCGCGGTTCCGATACACGGAGTGGGGCTTGACCTAGAGCGCTCTAGCCTTCGTACGCTCGGTTGGTGATCAACGAAGTGCTAGCGGATGAGTTGTCGATCGGTGAGATGGCGGCAGCAAGCGGGTTGAGCGTGCACACGCTGCGCTACTACGAACGTATCGGGCTGATCGCGCCGATTCCGCGGCTGAGTAGCGGGCATAGGCGCTACAGCCGGGAGACGGTCGAGCGCGTCGAGTCGCTCGGCTACCTCCGTGCTGCCGGGCTGAGCATGGACGACATGCGGATCTACCTGGCCAACCTGGACCGCGGCGATCTCGCGGCTGCCGATCACGCGGCGCTGCTCAGCGCCCACGCGCGCAGCATCGACGAGCAGGTCGAGCAGCTTCGCCTGCGTCAGGCCTACATCGAGGCCAAGGCTGCCTACTGGCAGGCCGTTGCCGACGGCAAGGCGCAGACGGCC
Organism: Jatrophihabitans sp.; assembly: GCA_025963285.1. Classification (GTDB taxonomy): domain Bacteria; phylum Actinomycetota; class Actinomycetes; order Mycobacteriales; family Jatrophihabitantaceae; genus JAOPUX01. Next base: position 5,816 of record JAOPUX010000092.1, on the reverse strand, counting down.
GCTGCGCAGCGCACCATCCGGCGGGCCCGCGAACTCTCCCAGCGGCTGCGCTAGAGATGGACGAGCAGACGATCACGATCGGTGGCGAGCTCGTGGTGGGTCGCATCGGCCTCGGCGCGATGCGGCTGACCGGTGAGGCGCTCTGGGGCCCCTACGCCGATCACGAGGGCGCGGTCGACTTCCTGCGCGCCGCGGTCGAGGCGGGAGTCACGCTCATAGACACCGCGGACGTCTACGGGCCGCACTCGAACGAGCACCTCATCCACGATGCGCTCCAGCCCTACCCGGACGGTCTCGTGGTGGCCAGCAAGGGCGGCTTCGTGCGAGGCAGTCGAGACTTCAGCTCGGTGCAGGCCATCGGCGCACGGAGCTACCTGCAACAGGCTGCGCGGCTGAGCGCTCGTCGGCTCGGGGTCGAGCGCATCGACCTGTATTACCTGCACAGCGGCCACGCCACCGATGCGTCCTTCGAAGACCAGATCGAGACCCTCGTCGGCCTGCGCGACGACGGCGTGATCGGCCACATCGGGCTGTCGAACATCTCGGTGGAGCAGTTCTCGATCGCCTGCGGCATCACCGAGATCGCTGCGGTGACGGCACACTTCAACGTCGCGGACCGCACCAACGAGCCGCTGCTCAGAGCAGCCGAGGCCGCCGGTTCCGTCTTCGTACCCTGGCAGCCGATCTCACTCATCCCGCCGCGCGACGAGCGCACCGACGTCAACGGCCCCGACCACCTTCGAGCGGTGCTCGAACCGATCGCCGAAGCCCACGGAGCCAGCGCGTCGCAGGTCTCGCTGGCCTGGCTCCTGCAGCACTCGCCGGCGATGCTCCCCATCCCCGGCACGACCAGCATCGAGCACCTTCGACAGAACCTCGCCGCGCAGAATTTCCGCCTCACGCCGGAGGAGGCCACCGCGATCACCGAGCTGGCCAGCTAGACGAGGTGCCCAAAGCTCGCCCCGCGTGCTAAGACGAGCTGATGGACATCAAGAACCTGTCGATCCACGCTGTGAGTGCCATCGGTGCTGCGCTGGTCGTCCTCTTCATCGGCGCCGGGGTGATCCTGGGGGTGGGGCACTCCGTGCCCACCGAGTTCTGGGCCGCCGCCAGCTCGCTCAGCGGTGCGCTCGTGGGTCTGCTCGCCCCCCAGCCGGCGACGAAGGGCGCGCTGCAGCGACAGGCAACGCAGCTGCACGCGCTCGCCGCTACTGCGCCGGATGATCAGCGGACCGCCTTCACCGCGCGGGCGGAGCAGACGAGTGCGGCGGTGACAGGGTCGAGCACCTTCGACCTCAGAATCGTGCTGCTGTCGGTCGTCGGGTTCGCGGCCTTCGTCACGGGGATCGTGCTGGCCTTCCAGGTAGGTGACCACGTCGCGGCGGCCACGACGGCCTATGACACGGCCATCAAGAACGCCGCCGACACGCTTATCGCGCTTGGCTCCGGCGCCGCCGGTGCGGTGATCGGGCTGCTCGCGCCCACGCCCGGAGCAGCTGGCTGACTGGCTCAGCGCACAGTGTGCGAAGAGGCTGCGTAGATCTGCGCGATCGAGACCTCGAGGGTGGCGTTGAACTCCTCGTCGCTCTGCTGGTCGGAGAGGCCCTCGAGCAGCGCGCGGGAGAAGCTGGCGATCAGGTTCGGGTCTCGCGCCAGGCGCTCGCAGGCCTCGTCGCGGCTGTAGCCACCGGAGAGTGCCAGCACGCGCAGCACGCGGGGGTCGGCCGCGAGCTCGGCGTAGCGGCCAGCCTCGGTGGGGATCGTCAGCTTCAGCATGATCGTCGCGTCAGCCGGTAGGCCGTCGAGCCGGCTCCGCAGCGCCGCCTCCAGCAGCGCCTCGGCGTCGGCCTTGTGGGGGCTCGTGATGCTCACCTCGGGCTCCAGGATCGGGACGAGCCCGGCGGCGGAGATCTGCGCAGCCACGGCGAACTGCTGATCGGCGATGGCCTCGACGCCGGCCGGGTCGGCATCCTTGATCACCGACCGCATCTTGGTGCCGAAGATGTGGTGCTCGTTCGCGCGTTCGAGCAGCTCGCCCAGGGTGTCGATCGGCTTCATCAGCTGGACGCCGTCGGCCTCGTCGGCCAGTCCCTTGTCCACCTTGAGGAACGGGACGACACCGCGCCGCTCCCACAGGTACTGGCTGGTCGGCAGGCCGTCGATGTCGCGGTCCATCGTCTGCTCGAAGAGGATCGCGGCGAGGACCCGGGTGCCGTCGAAGGCCGGCGAGGTGATCACACGGGTACGCATCGCGTGGACCAGGTCGAACATCTGCGCGTCGGAGCTGTAGCGGTCCTCGGCGATGCCGTACTCGGCCAGGGCCTTCGGGGTGCTGCCGCCGCTCTGGTCGAGGGCGGCGAAGAACCCGCGGGCGGACCTGACCTTCTCCAGCTGGCTGCTATCCATGCCGTCCATCGTGGCACTAACCCGATTGTGCAACTTCCACCGGCCTAGCGGCGGTGAAAGTTGCACAATCGCGGGGGGTCAGCGGGCTGCGGTGAGCACCGTGGACCACCAGACGAGGTCGTCGAACATCGCGTCGACGGAGGGCTTGAGCACGGCCTCGATCTCGCTGAGCGGCGCGTTGCCGCCGAACGGGTGCACCTTGAACAGGTCGCTGCCGCCGATGTGAACCCCGAACTTCGACGGCACCATCTGCAGCTCGACGCCGATGCCGCGCAGGTGCTCCACGGCGCGGGCGCCGCCGGTGCTGCCGTAACCGAGGGCGGAGAAAGGCTTGCGGACCCATTCGACGTAGGCCTGGTCGAGCGCGTTCTTCAGGGCGCCGGTGATCGAGTGGTTGTACTCGGCGACGGTGAAGACGTAGCCGTCGTAGGGGCGGATCGCGTCCTGCCAGGCCAGCGCCTTCGGGTCGACCGTCGGCATGTGCAGGTTGGACGAGGCCTCGGCGAAGAGTGGCAGGTCGAAGTCGCGCAGATCGAGCCGCTCGAGGGTGAGGTCGTCGCGCTGCTCGGCCTGTTCGAGCAGCCAGTCGGCCGGCTTGTCGGCGAAGCGCTGCGGACGGGTCGAACCGATGATGAGGGCCAGACGGGGCGGTGTGCTCACAAGTCTTCCTTAAGTATCGACTGGGCAGTAAGTTTCCTGTAGTTACCACCCTGGCCCGGCAGGCGCAGGCTCGCAAGGGGGCACCTGGTCGGCACTAGGTCACCCGCAGGTGACCGCCCGTGAGGAGAGCGACGATGGTCGACAGCCGGACGTGCACGCGGCACAAGCCGGATCCCGAGGTCCGGGACACCATCTCGGACATGCTGGCCCGCATCGGTGACAAGTGGTCGCTGCTGATCGTCTCCACGCTGGGTGAGCGGCCGCTGCGCTTCAACGAGCTACGTCGCCAGGTCGACGACATCAGCCAGAAGATGCTCTCCTCGACGCTTAAGGTGCTGGAGCGTGACGGCCTCGTGAGCAGGTCCGTGCTGCCGAGTGTGCCGCCCCAGGTCGAGTACGCGCTGACCGACCTCGGCCGCGAGCTGCTGCGGCCGGTTGCCGCACTGGCGGAGTGGACGGCCGCCAACACGGCGCGGATCGTTGCGGCGCGCGCCGAGTACGACGCGCGGGTGACGCCTGCGGCCACCGGCTGAAGTAGTGGCCCTCGTCATGGCGGCGGTGCCGGCTGCGGTCGCCAGCGGGGCCGCCGGTCGCCGTTACCCGAAGAGGGGGCGGACCCCCTCGGCGAAGGCGTACGCCTCCTCGAGGTGCGGGTAGCCGGAGAGGATGAACTCGTCGATCCCGAGCTGCCGGTACTCGTCGATCCGCTCGGCGACCTCGTCGTGGCTGCCCACCAGCGCGGTGCCGGCCCCACCGCGCATCAGCCCGACACCGGCCCAGAGGTTCGGCGCGACGACGAGGTCGTCGCGAGAGCCGCCGTGCAGGGCCAGCATCCGCTGCTGGCCCACCGACTCCAGGGTGCGCAACCGTCGCTGGCTGGCGGCGATGGTGGCCTCGTCCAGCCCGGCGATGAGCCGGTCGGCGTCGGCCCAGGCCTGGGCGGAGGTGTCGCGGGTGATGACGTGGATGCGCAGGCCGCAGCGGATCGCGCGACCCTGCGCGGCTGCACGTTCACGGATCCGGGCCACCTTCTCGGCGACGAGCTTCGGTGGCTCACCCCAGGTGAGGTAGCAGTCGGCCTGACGCGCGGCCACCTCGTACGCCGCCGGTGACGAGCCGCCGAGATAGACCTCCGGCAGCTGTTCCGGGGGCTCACGCAGCGCCGCCTTCTCGAGCTCGTAGAACCAGCCGTGGTGGTCGAACTCCGCCCCGGACCAGAGGCGCCGCACCACCTCCAGGAACTCCTCGGCGCGGGTGTAGCGGGCGTCGTGATCGAGCCGATCGCCGAAGCCGCGCTGCTCGGCTCCGCTACTCCCGGTGACGACGTTGAGCAGCAGCCGTCCGCCGGAGAGCTGCTGGAACGTCGCGGCCATGTGGGCGGCGAGGGCGGGCTCCACCAGCCCGGGCCGGAACGCGACGAGGAACTTCAGCCGGCGGGTCTGGGCGATCAGGGCGGCGGTGACGATCCACGCGTCGGCGCAGTGCGCACCCGTCGGGGTGAGCACCGCCTCGTAGCCGAGCGAGTCGGCAGCCTGTGCCAGCTGTGAGAGGTACTCCAGCGAGGCCGGCCGCGCCGACTCGCCCGAGGCCGAGCCGCCGATCCCGAGGCCGTGCACGCCGTTGGCCAGGGTCCGGCCATCGCCACCGGTCGGCAGGAACCAATGAAAGCGCGGAGGTGGCCGCATGACGCTCGCTCTCCCGGGATTGTGCAACTTCCGCCGCCCTGGCGGCGGCGAAAATTGCACGATCGTCAACTCTATCGCATTGTCTATCACTTCTATAGGGAATAAACTGGCCGATCAACGATGTTCTGGTCGGGACGACGTGTCCTGGCGGCCGCGAGGCCGAGCTCGCAAGCCGGCCGTGAGGAGGTGACCGCAGTGCCGAAGCCGACTCGTCGACTCGTCACGCGGCGCCACATCGACCTGCAGCGTGTGGCCGGTGCGCTGTGTCGAAGCGTCCACGCCTGACGTCTCGACCACCCCTCCCGGTCCCTGCCTTGACGGACCGTCCTGCACTCCCGCACAGGAAAGCGAGCTTCGGCATGTCCGAATCGATCCCGCTACACCTACTACACCTGGCCGTCGCCCTCGACGGCGCCGGCTGGCACACCGCCGCCTGGCGCGACGCCGGCGCGCGCGCCGACGAACTCTTCACCGCCGGTTACTGGGTCGATCTCGCCGCCCAGGCCGAGCGCGGCCTGCTGGACTTCGTGACGATCGAGGACTCCCTGAACCTGCAGTCCGACGACCACTTCCAGGCCGACCAGCGCACCGACCGGGTGCGGGGCCGCCTCGACGCGGTGCTCATCGCCGCCCGCGTCGCGCCGACCACGAGCCACCTCGGCTTCCTGCCGACCGCGGTGGCCACGCACACCGAGCCGTTCCACGTCTCGAAGGCCATCGCGACGCTCGACTACGTCAGCTCGGGCCGGGGTGGCGTGCGGATCCAGCTCGCCCCCCGCCAGGACACCGCGGCGCACTTCGGCCGCCGCGAGTTCGGCCGCATCGGCCTGGACAACCTCGCCGATCCCGCCGTCCAGCAGGCCATTGCCGACAGCTTCGACGAGGCCGCCGACTACGTCGAGGTGCTGCGCCGGCTCTGGGACAGCTGGGAGGACGACGCCGAGATCCGGGACTCCGCGACCGGTCGCTTCGTCGACGTCGAGAAGCTGCACTACATCTACTTCGAGGGCCCGAGGTTCAGCGTGCGTGGACCCTCGATCACCCCGCGGCCTCCGCAGGGCCAAC
>JAOPUX010000085.1 GCA_025963285.1 Jatrophihabitans sp. | reverse complement strand
GCTGCCCTTGGTTCCGGTGTAAGCGAGGGTCAGCACCCACTTCGCACCGGTGGCTAGGGAGTTCGTCACGCAGGAGACCGCCAAGTTGTAGCCGGTCGCGGCCGGAATGAACTGGCAGCTGGCCGATGGCGTGCTCGCGGTGGCGTGGACGGCGGAGATGGACCCCTTGATCTCGATGATCTGCTGGAGTGCGGCGGCGCTGTTCGGGCCGGCGTTGACGACGGTGGTCACTGCCGATCCGGTGCCGGCCGTGGCACCAGCTGTGAGGGTTCCAGAGATTCGCAGATCAGCGCGCGGGCCGAAGTAGCTCGAGATCGTGCTGGTGTTGTTCGCATAGTTCGGGTCGGTGGGGCTGCCGTCACCGATCGATGCGGTCACCGAGAACGCAACGCCGACAGTGCCGGTCCAGGTGAGCGTATCGACGACGCTGTGGCCGCTGGCCAGGGAGCCGAGTGGGCAGGTGACCATGCCGAGGTAGCCGGGCGGCGCCGGAATGATCTGGCACGCCGCACTCGTGCTGGAGCGCACGGTGTAGCCGTGAGAGGCCGACTTCAGCAGGTACACGGCCTCGATCGAGTTCGCCGTCGCGGCACCGGCGTTGTGCACCGTCACCGTGTCGACCGTCGAGCCGGAGGCCGTGCCCCCGCTGATGTGCTGCGACACCGAAATGTCTGCTGTGCTGGCCGCTGAGGCGGTGCCGCTACCGATGAACACCGCGCTGGCGCAGGCGGCGCCGACGAGGGCGGCGGCAGCAGCGAGGCCGGTGAGCCGGCGACGGGCGTGCCCTCCGGCGACGGGCGAGATGCTGATCATGTCGGGTTCCTCTTCCAGAGTGGTGGGTTTCAGCGCAGAGCGTAGGAGCGCTGGAAGGCCTCACCAAAGGGAGGAACTTCTCTCTAGGAACGCACGCGTGGCCCCGAGGTGGTGACCGTGCGCGTCGCCCTAGGTAGCGAGAGCGGCGTAGCGGCCGTCGTGGTCGAGCAGGCTCTCGTGGGTGCCGCTCTCGGCGATCCGGCCGTGCCCGATCACGGCGATCTGATCGGCGTTGCGGACTGTCGAGAGGCGGTGCGCGATCGTGATCGTGGTGCGACCCCGCGAGAGCGCCTCGAAGGCAGCCTGCACCGCCCGCTCGGTCTTGGTGTCCAGCGCGCTGGTGGCCTCGTCGAGGACCAGCACTCGCGGGTCGCGCAGCAGCGTCCGGGCGATCGCGATCCGCTGCTTCTCCCCGCCCGAGAAGCGGTGCCCGCGCGAGCCGACGAGGGTGTCGTAGCCATCCGGCAGGTCGACGATCAGGTCATGGATCTGTGCTGCCCTCGCGGCGGCCACGATCTCGGCGTCGGTGGCCTCGGGCTTGGCGTAGCGCAGGTTCTCCCGCACGGTGGAGTGCAGCAGGTACGTCTCCTGACTGACGACACCGACGATCTTGGCGAGGTCGGCCAACCGGAGCCGGCGGACGTCGATGCCGTCGATGGTCACCGCACCGGAGGTCGGGTCGTAGAGCCGGGCGACGAGCGAGGCCAGCGTGGTCTTGCCCGAGCCGGTCTCCCCCACGAGCGCCAGGGTGCTGCCGGCTGGGACGTCGAGGTCGATACCGGCCAGGGCTGCACGGTCGGAGCCCGGGTAACTGAAGCCGACGTCGTCGAAACGCACGTGTCCGGTGATCTGCGCGAGGTCGATGTCCACGGGGTCGACCGGATCGTCGATCTCCACCGGAAGGTCGAGGTACTCGAAGATCCGGGCGAAGAGGGCGAGGGAGCTGATCACCGAGACGCTCGTGTTCAGCAGGCCCATCAGGGGACGGAACAGGGCGTTCTGCAGGCTGGTGAAGGCCACCAGCGTGCCGATGGTCAGTGTCCCGGAGAAGCCCGGAAGCCCGGCGCTGAGGTAGATGGCGGCAGGGATCGCGGCGAAGATGATGCTCAGCCAGGCCATCCGCCAACGTCCGGCGAGCTGGGAGCGGAGCTCGAGGTCGATCAGGTTCGAGGAGGAGGCGGTGAACCGGGCCACGAGCGACGGGCCGGTGCCCATAGTCTTGGCCAGCTGCACCCCGTTGATCGACAGGCCCTCCTCGATGATGACGTTGAGTTCGGCCAGCTCGCGCTGCTGCTCGGCGGTGATGGCGCGGCGCATCCGGGCCACCTTGCGGGTGAAGTAGATCGCCGGCGGCATCACGACGAGCGAGATCAGCGACAGGCGCCACGAGAGCGCGACCATCGCCACCGCAGTGCCGATGACGGTGGTGAGGTTCGAGGCGATCGACGTGGCCGTCGAGGTGACCACCGACTCCATCCCCCCGATGTCGTTGGTGATACGCGACTGCACCTCTCCGGTGCGGGTACGGGTGAAGAAGGCGACTGACTGGCGCTGCAGGTGGCTGAAGACACTCGTGCGCAGGCCGTGCATGACCTGCTGGCCGACCTTCGTCGAGATCCAGGTCTGGACGACTCCCAGCGCCGACGTCACTGCGGCGACGGCCACCATGCCGAGCACCAGCCAGACGAGCAGGTGCAGGTTCTGCTTCGGCAGTGCGGTGTCGAGGACGGCCTTCAAGAGGAACGGTGAGGCCAGCCCCACCAGCGAGGAGACCACGATGATCGCGATGACGATCGCCAGCGGCCAGCGGTACGGTCGGAAGAGGCCGCCGATTCGGCGCAGGGAGACCTCGCGGGCCTGCTCCTTCTCCGCCGCGGTAACGGTTGTGCGGGTCCCGCCTGGGCGGCCGGCCCGGCGGACGTTCTGCTCTGCTTGTGGCGAGGTCAACGGCTGCCTCGATTCTCTCGCGGCGCGCGTCTGCGGCCGGCTTCATATGCTGAGGTTACCTCAACATGAGGTTACAACAGTGATTGTTGGTACGCTATTCCGGTGACCTCGGACCGGCCGAATGCCCCGCAGGACGAATCCCTCGGCGAGTCGTTCTGGGCGCTGGCCAGGCAGCTGCGGCGCGCTTCGCTGGACTCCCTCGCCGAGTGGGACGTCACGCCCTCCCAGGCCCGCGTGCTGCGGGTGCTCGCCCGTCGTGACGGGCTGCGACTCTCCGACCTCGCAGAGCACCTGCGCATCGCGGCCCGCTCGACCACCGAGGTCGTGGACGGGCTGGAGGCGAAGGGCCTCGTCAGGCGCAGCCCCGACCCTAACGACCGACGCGCCACCCTGGTGAGCCTCACCGAGCAGGGCGCCGCGCTCTGCGGGCAGCTCCGGGCCAGCCGCGGCAGCGGGGCCGAGCTCGTCTTCGATCGGCTCAGCGCCACCGATCGCGCCCACCTCGCCCGTATCTTGCGCAGGCTCCGCGAGGACTAGCCGCCGTTGAAGACCGGAAGCTGCTCGCCTGCCTCGACCGCTGCCGTCACCGTGTTCTGTGCCGGGGGCAGCGGGCAGGGGGCGAAGCTGGTGTACGGGCGCTGGAGATTCCGGGCGAAGTTGAAGTCCAGGGTCACCGCGCCGGCCTGTGCCGGGAAGTCGAGCTGCAGCGAGCGGCCGTGGCGATCCGTGGTGAGCCCGCTCGTCCCATCGGTGAACAGGACCGTGCCCGTACCGGCGACGCCGGCCTGCTGATCGTCGCGGACCATGACGAGCAGTCGCTGCTCGGTGCCCGCGATCGTGAAGACGACCTCGCCGACGACGAGATGAGTGTGGACGATGTCGCCGACCGTCGCGTCGAACGGCGTCGGCCGGAGGGATTCGAAGGGACGGAACTGGCCTTCGACGATCCACCGGGGATCCGGCTCGTACGCCGGTGTGTGGTCGTAGCCGCCGCGCAGCCCGCGACCGAAGGCCGGATCGATGGGGCGCAGCAGGCTCTGCCCTCCCCGTGTCGAGAGCTCGAGGATGACGTCACCGTGCTGGGCCGCCCTGCGGAACTCCCGCTCGCGGACGGGACCGAAGCCGTGCGAGCCGGTCACGAGCTCGCCGGCCACGATCAGCTCTTCGCCGTCGGCCAGCTCCACCACCGGCCCATCGGCTCGGATCGACCAGCGACCCGGGATGCCCGCGAACCTCGCCGGGCTGGTCCCAAGGGTGTGGAATCCGGCGTAGGAGAGGTAGCCATAGGGATCGCGCCGCTGCTGCTCCCGGGACTCGCGGGCGGCGTTCCAACCATCGACGTAGGCAACGAGGTCCGGCGAGGTCAGCGCTTGGCTCATGAGCCAAGCCTCTCCCTGCGTCTTGACGATGTCTAACGACAGTTCGCAATCGCCCGCCATCACCAAACGTAGTCAATGGGAGGCCGGGTGCTCGCTACGCGACGTGCACCCCTCCCCCAAGTGCCGGGCCGAGCCACCGGCCGACGAGCTGCCTGAGTTCGTCGTCGGAGCGTGGCGGGTCGGCGGGGTACTGCAGGAAGGAGACGAACAGGCGCATCAGCAGCTCGGCGAGTCCTTCCAGTTCGGAGTCCGCAACACCGACCTGGGACCACTCCACCCCGACGCGACGCAGGATGCCGCTACCGAGCGCGAGCGCCAGCGACGAGGTGACGCCCCGGCTGAACGCATCGGATTCGCCGGCCCCCAGTAGTGCGCCGACGAACCGTTCCTGCGGGATCGTGCGGACCGCCCAGACCACGGACTCGATCGCGACGTCGGCCGCCGAGGTGAAGCCGGACAGGTGCGCCGCCATGCGGTCGACGAAGTCCTCGACGCGGTCCTGGGCGACGGCACCGAAGAGCTCGCCCAGGTTGGCGTAGTACCGGTACACCGTCTGCCGGGTCACGCCGAGTTCGTTGGCGACGTCGGAGAGCGTCGTCTTCGCCGCACCGAACTGCTCGATGCAGTCCGCCGCCGCGGCGACGATCCGACGCCGGGCCTCCTCCTCGCTCGGGGGCGGGTTGCCGTTCCAGCCGTGGTGTCCCATCGCTGCTCAGCCCGTCCGGGCCTGGGCATCACGCCTGGTGCGGTAGAGCATCGCCAGGAGGGCGGCAGCGGCGGCGAAGCAGGCGATCACGTACGGTCCGCTGCCGATCGGGGTTCCGCTCGTCGTGAGGCCGTGTTCGGCGTCGAGATAGGCGGGCAGCGCGCTCAGCCAGAGCACCGCCAGCACCGCCAGGTAGACCGCCGGATACATGCGGGCGAACGGTGTCATCGACTCGGTGCCGACGCGACGCCGGAGCTGGGTGATCAGCACCCAGCCGCCACCGAGCCACACCAGGCCGAGCTCGACCCCGATGATCCATGCCTGCACGTGAAGGTGCGGATGGTCTCCACCGAAGAGCCCCGAGGGGATGCCTGCGACGCCCATCGCCAGCGGGGTGAGCACGCCGGCCAGCACGATCCGCCCCGTCAGGGACCAGCCGTGGCGTGGTGCTCCTGCCGCGTCGCGAGAGCCGGTCAGCCGCACGACGAGGTACGTCAGCGCGCCGAAGGAGACGGAGGCGAAGAGCAGCATGCTCGTCATGGGCACCGAGGCCAGCGCCGGGTGGTTTACCTTGAGGTTGGCGCCGTTCCACGCCCACCACTTCAGCTGCGGCCCGAGCTGATCGAAGATCTCGTAGAAGACCTGGCAGACGAAGGCCACCGCGATCGATCCCACCAGCGCGCCGCGGCGGAAGACACCGAGTACCCGCACGAGTTCGTAGGCTAGCTGACTCAATGCCGGGTAGATCGCGACGATGTACAGCGGCAGGCGGCCGTACATGAACTGCACGGTGAAGACGTTGTGGGCGAAGATGAAGCCGAACTGCTTTTCGAGGCCGAACCACTCCGGGAAGTACAGCGGCGGCTCGGTGACCAAGAGGTAGACCAGCGACGCGAACCAGATGGCGATGCCGGTCGGGTCGCCGGCTCGTAGCCGTCGCCGGGCGTGCACGAACGCAAAGATCGCGCCCGCGACGATCAGCAGCTCGAGGATCGGCATCGTCCAGCTGGCCAGCGCGAACGGGTTGTGGAACGACACGATCGGGCTGACGTGGTGACAGTCGAACCCGAGCCTGCGGGTGACCTGCTCCGCGGCGGCGTCGCAGGTTCCGCTCATCCGGCGGCTCTGGCCGTCTGCGGCTCCGCCGAGCGCGACGGCGTCCAGTCCTTGCCGGGCGGGTCCTGCTGCAGGTCGAAGCCGAACGGCAGCGTGCGGCGGCCCAGCATTGCGTTGATCTTGTAGCGCAGCAGCCCGAAGAGCACGCGCGGGCTCTTCATCATGTCGCCGATCGACTCGTCGAGGTTGAAGACCCTGGCGAAGTGCTCGTCGATCACCGGGTCCTCGCGCGCGGCACCGGTGATCAGGTTGAAGAACGGCCAGGTCATGGCTGCGACGAGCCTGCGCCGCCACGGCGCGACAGTCTCGGTACCGGTGGCGCACTCGTAGCCCTGGTCGCGAGCCATCGCCAGCCGCCAGGCGACCAGCAACTGCTTGCGCTGGGCTAGCAGGAACCGGTCGAAGAAGCCCTGATCCAGTGCCGTTGCGGCGAGCAGGTGGTCGCGCAGCAGGCGGGCCGAGAGCGCCGCCGAACTCATGCCCTGGCCGTAGAACGGGTTGAACGCGCAGATCGCGTCACCGATGAAGACGACGTTGGGTGCCGTCGGCAGCTGGTCGTAGCGGCGCCACTTGTTGCCGGTCGACCGGGTGAGGTGGACGTCGGAGATCGGCTCGCAGGCCGCCATCGCCGCTGCGAACAGCGGGGCCCGGACCCGCTCGGCCGAGGCCACGAAGTCCTCGGTGGTGCGCGGCATCTCGATGCCCCAGGAGCCCATGCAGGCGATGGCCCGGTTGCCCTCCATCGGGAAGAAGTTGACGAGGAAGTCGTGCTCGGCGGGGTGTTCGCCCTTGTGCTGCGTCGGCATCACCACGATGTGTTGCCACCACCAGGACTCGGGGCGCTCCGCCGGGCTCGGCAGGTCGTACCAGCGCGAGGTGTAGGTGACCTTCGCGTCGAGCGTCTGGACGGGCGGCGCAGGTGACCCGGCTGCCACGAGCCAGTCGGCGACCGACGAGCCGCGGCCCAGCGCGTCGACGACGAGGTCCGCGGCCAGGGACTCGGCCCCGGCGAGCGTGACACCGGTGACGCGCGTGCCGCTGGTGAGCAGCCCCTCCACGGCCACGCCTTCGCGGATGCTGACGTTGCCGAGCCGGCGCACCCGGTCGCGCAGCACCCGCTCGATAAGGATCCGCGAGCTGTAGACCATCGTCATCGAGCTCTGCTTGCGCGGCGCCCAGCCGGCCTCCTCGCAGTAGGCCGCGTCCAACGATGCCGTCAGGTGCAGGCCGCCGGCCGCGATGAGGTCCTCCTCGAAGCCGGGGAAGAGCGAGCTGATCGCCTTGCGCCCGGAGTTGAGCAGGAAGTGGGGGTGCTTGCTCTGCGGGACCCCGCGGCGGTGCTCGGCGTCGACGGGCAGCTCGTCGCGCTCGACCACGATCACCTCGTCGAAGTGCGCGGCGAGGGCTCCGGCGGCACAGAGACCCGCCACGCTGCCGCCGAGGACGACCGCCGTCCGGCCCAGACCCATGCCCTACCCCGTCTCCACTCATTCATACACTTGGTGGGTGACTGTATGAATGGAGCCGACGACTGTCAACGGGTGACTCAGCCCAGGGCGCGGAGGGAACGGATCAGCTCCGAGCGGGTGACGCGGGGCAGGTCCGAGAAGACGCCCAGTTCGCCCGTAGCCGACTCGAAGCTCAGCTCAGTGATCGTCTGCCGCGGCTCGTCACTGGGGTTGAGCACGGCCGAGGTTCCCGGCTCGATGGTCAGCACCACGCGGCCCTCTGCTCCGAACGGGCGGAACAACTGGAAGCGCAATGCCTGCCGCCCGCTCGGCCCCCAGTGCCACCCGCGTCGGGTGAGGCCGTACAGCGCGGCTGCCTCGACGCTGCGTTGCCAGTAGGCCGACGGGTCCTCATCGAGGAACACCTCGCGCTCGACCTGCTCGAACGGCGGCGAGGCAGGTCGGCGGGCAAGCCAAGGAATCCAGGGCGCGAGCTCGTCGATGGCGGGGTGGGCGATGCGTACCCAGGCGCCGTCCGACGCCAGCGCGCCAGCCGGGTCAACGAGATCGCCGAGGGCATCGACACCTACCAGCCGGTCATCGAGCGCCCAGACGAGTCGGCGGGCGAGACGGCCGAGCAGCGGGTGCGCCGCGATTCGGGACCGGAACTCGGCCACGGTCCACGGGCGCTGCACGACCATCGCCTCCTCCAGCCGGGCGATCTGGTCAGCGACGACCGGCTTCGCCTTACGGCGTCGGCTGTTCCACGCAGAGGTGAGCGCCTTCTCCTCGTCGTCGGCCGGTTTGGGCAGTGCCGTCACCTCGCCACGTACCGGGTCGCGCAGCACGAGATCGTTGGCGACGCCCAGCTCGACGTCGTAGGAGACCCCGCGGTAGGCAATCGGGTCACCGTCCAGACCGAGGTCGGGCGCGAGCAGGTCATCGAGCTGTTCCGGCAGTAGCCCTCGCTCGGCCGCCACCCGGTCCAGCAGGGTCGTCGCGTGAGCCCGCAACGGTGTGGACTTGGCATTGCGAGCCAGCGCAGACAGGTGTCCCAGGGCACGATCGCTTGCGAGGGTGGCGAGCACTTCGGCGCCCCGTTTGGCTCGTGGCGCGGAGCCCTCCGATGGCCAGGCGCGGATCAGTGGGGCGAGCCGGTCCGCGATCCGATCGTCGCCGAAGTAGCCCAGCGAGTTCATCGCCCAGGCGTCCTTCGACGGCCGGCCCTCGATCTCCCACAGCCGGTACAGCGACCAGGCGAAGTCGGCGAGGCTGACCGGATCGAGTTGGTTGGCGATGACCCGCAGCCCCTCGTAGGGCGTATCGAGCTGGGACAGAGCGACCAACCGCAGCAGGGCAGTGGTCGCCGCCGACGGCAGGGCGTGCTGGCGACCTGGCAGCAGGATCTGCGGCAGGAATCGCGGATCGGCCCACTTCGGCGCCGCCGGGATCTTGCTAGGCAAGAGGTCGAGTGGGTCGCGCTGCAGGAATTCCTCGACCTCGGTACGGCAACCGAGCGTATCGCCCGCGGCTCGCACGTCGTCCTCGTCGATGCGCGTCAGCGCCAGCGCGGCAGTTCTCGAGTCGGCCGGTGCCCCGCCCAGCGCGGCCGGGATCAGTAGTGCCGCGGCGGCAGGGCCGTGCCGGGTGAACCACTGCCGTGCGAGGGGCCGGAACTGCCGGGACCGGGTGAGCCACTCGGCCATCAGGTCGGCGACCTCCTGCCCGAGGTAGGGCATCAGGAGGGGAGCACCGACCGCCGGCTTCGTCCGCGCCAGGCGCAGCATCGGCGCGAGTGCGTCGAGTTCGTACTTGCCCACGATGACGTGCGGCTCCTGCAGATAGAACCAGGTCGACTCCGCCTTCCAGGCCGCAAGGTTCGGCCGAACGATCTCGTCCGGGGCGCTGATGTAAAACTCCGCCGGGGCCTCGCCGCGCAGGGCCAGCGGTAGATGCCTGGCCATCTCGTCAGCGAGGAAGGCCTTCCAGTCGTAGGACCAGCGTTCGCGTTCGTCCTCCTGCCAGACGATGCGCGGCCGGGCCGCATCCGGGCTGGCTGGCACGGCAGCCCGGGGGGCGGGCGGGCGGGTCCAGGGCGGGGACGCGAGCAGAGCGGGTACAGCCTCGGCCCTCGCCTCCGGCACACGAGGCAGGAGCTGGGCCTCAGGGATGTCGGGGTGGGCACCGACGTGGCGCACGAAGAGCGCGTCGATGGCGTCCGCGCCGCGCCGCTCGGCGAGCATCCTGCCCGCGCGTCTGGGGAAGCGGTCAGCCGCGGCACGCACGCCGGCCAGCACATCCGGCAGGTCGAGGTTGGCGAGTAGGCAGTCGAACGCGAGATCGGTCGGGATGCGAGTCAGCACGTCCAACACGTCGCGACGGATCTCCGGCGACGCGCTGCCCTGGCCAAGCCAGTGGGCCAGCAACGGCGCGACCTCCGCTCCGACCGCGTCGTACGCGGTGACGAAGTCACCCAGCTGTGTCACCTGGAAACGGGCCAACTGCTCCGCCGTCGACGCGCTGTAGAACAGCCAGCCGATGGGCCCTCGGTACTCTGCCGGCCACGAACCGAAGTCAGCGGTGACCCATTCCTGCATGTCCGGCATGAGGTAGGTCGTGACGATGCGCTGCCGGAACAGCCCGGCGCGCGCGGGGGTGAGCGCTGAGAGCGTGTCGTCGTAGACCTCCTGCGAGGCCGTTGCCAGCAGGTAACGGAGGCGGAGCGCTGCGCCGCCCCAGAGTCCCGGTGGCCACACCTCCGAGTCGCGGGCATCCGTGAGCCGCAGCAGCGGCGGGGTACCCATGCCGGCCGCGGGGCAGTAGTACTCGCAGCTCGCGACGAACGCCGCTGCGGCATGAGCCAGCCCTCGGTCCGCGACAAGTGCATCGATCGGTGCCAGCGAGGAGCTGTACCAGAACGTCTCACGCAGTGGGCTGGGCGCGAGGGCGAGCCGGACGGCGTCTGCCGCCACGGTCGGCTCGGCCGAGCGCGCCAGCTCTGCAAGCCCCGCCTCGGTGTCGGGATGGGCAAGGATTTTCTCTCGCGCCACGTCGAGATCGACTCCGCTGCCGGAGCGGCGCGCCACGAGCGTAAAGACGCTCTCACCGGACTCCTCCAGCGGCGGCAACGGGGAGATCCCGCTGCGGCGGGGATGCACCGCACGTCGCCACGCCTCCGGAATATCGATCTCTTCCTCGGCCGACATGCGACAGATCATCTCCCAGCCACCGCTTTCCGTGGTCGACTGAAAGCCGCTACTGACCAGGAGGCTGACGATGTCGTCGCTCGCGGGGGAGCTCGTCACCGAGATGCTGGACTACGACGGGGGCCGACAGGTCACCGTGTACATCCCGCCGGCCCCAGCCGAGGCGATCGTCTACGCCGGAGACGGCCAGCTGATCTCCCTGTGGGGCGACGACCTGGAGGCGGCCGGTGGCCGGCCCACCATGATCGTCGGCGTCCACCGGGCGGCCGACGAGACGCTGCGGCTGCACGAGTACTCGCCGTCCTTCGACCCGGAGCGGTTCACCGCACACGAGGCCTTCTTCGTCGGCACCGTCCGCGAGTGGGCAGGTTTGCGGTTCGGGATGTCCCCTCCGCCCGAACGCACCGCCGTGATGGGGGTGTCGGCGGGCGGCGAGTTGGCGCTCGCCGTCGGCCTCCGGCATCCAGACGTGTACGGGGCCGTCCTCTGCGCCTCGCCAGGCGCGGGTTACCAACCGCCGTCGCCGCTGCCGGAGCCGCCTCCCCGCGCGTACTTCGTGGCCGGCACGCGGGAGCCCTTCTTCCGCGCGAACGCGACCCGGTGGGCCGACGCGCTGCGGGCCGCAGGTGCAGACGTCGTCACGAAGGAACGGGACGGATCACACGGCGACCCATTCTGGAGGCAGGAGTTCCCCCTCATGGTCGACTGGGCGTTCGGGCGGTAGGTGTCGCAGTGCTGCTAGCGTCGCAGAGGTCTGAGATGCGAGGTTTCCCCCCGATGACTGCTTCGCCTTCCCTGGCACCCGTCCTGGTGCTGATGGGTGTCTCCGGTTCCGGCAAATCCACTGTGGCCGCCCTGCTGGCCGGTCGGCTCGGCTGGGATTTCGAGGAGGGCGACGACCTTCACCCCGCGGCCAATATCGCCAAGATGGCAGCTGGGCACCCGCTCGACGACGCGGACCGCGCGCCGTGGCTGGCAAAGGTCGCGGCCTGGATCCGGGAGCACACCGAGGCAGGCAAGCCGGGCATCATCACCTGCTCAGCGCTGGAGCGACGCTACCGGAACGTGCTCCGTGGCGATGACGTGACCTTCGTCTACCTCGCCGGTACCGAGGCGGAGATCGCGCAGCGTCTCGCGGCGCGGCACGGTCACTTCATGCCCCCGGCACTGCTGCACTCCCAGTTCGCGATCCTCGAACCACCCGCAGCCGACGAGAGGGCGATCACCGTGAACATCTCCGCCAGCAGCTCCGAGCTCGCCAGTCAGATCATCGAGCTCCTGCACCTGCAGGACGAGGCGGACCCGGCGTGACCGGCACGCTCGTCGCGGCGGCGGCCACCCACCAGTGGGGCAGCCACGACACCCGCCTGACGCTGGTCACGCTCGGCGGCATCGCACTGATCGTCCTGCTCATCGTGTTGGTGAAGATGCACCCGTTCCTCGCGCTCATCCTCGGGTCGGCCTTCGTGGGGCTCGCAGGTGGCGTGCCCCTGCCGAAGATCATCTCCAACTTCGAGACCGGGGTCGGGGCAACGCTGCAGGAGGTCGGGCTGCTGATCGCGCTCGGCGCGATGCTGGGGAAGCTGCTCGCGGACTCCGGGGGCGCCGATCGCGTCATGGACACCCTGCTCAGCAAGGCCTCCCCGAAGGTGCTGCCCTGGGCGATGGCCCTCGTCGCGATCATCATCGGCATCCCGATGTTCTTCGAGATCGGGCTGGTGCTGCTGCTGCCGGTGATCGTGCTGGTCGCGCACCGCTCCGGCCTCCGCCTGATGCGCATCGCCATCCCCGCCCTGGCCGGGCTGTCGGTGCTGCACGGGCTGATCCCCCCGCACCCGGGCCCCCTGATCGCGATCGCCGCGGTGCATGCCCAGCTCGGCACGACGCTCGCGCTCGGGATCGTCGTCGCCATCCCGACCGTCATCCTCTGTGGCCCGCTGCTGTCGATCGCGATCACCCGCCTGGTGCCTGTGGACGCTCCGACGAAGGCAGGCGGCATCGACGTCAGCGGGGGCACCGACACCGCAGCGGTGAAGACGCAGCACGAGGACGTCACCCGGCCGCCGTCCTTCGGCATCACCCTGACGACGATCCTCTTCCCGGTCGCGCTGATGCTCTCCAAGGCGCTGGCCGACATCGTCTGGAACTCCGACAAGCACCCGCCGATGGCTCGGACGATCTTCGACTTCATCGGCGAACCGCTCGTCGCGCTCGTCCTCGCCGTGCTGCTCGCAATGATCACCTTCGGCTACGCCGTCGGCCTGGACGGCGGCAAGATCTCCTCGCGCCTCAGCGCGAGCGTGGCGCCCGTCGCCTCCGTGATCCTCATCGTTGGCGCCGGCGGCGGCTTCAAGCAGACGCTCATCGGTGCCGGCGTCGGTGACTCGGTGGCCAAGTTCGCCAACAACTCCCACATCTCGATCCTCGTGCTCGGCTACCTCGTGGCCGTCGCGCTCCGCCTCGCGACCGGATCGGCAACCGTCGCCACGATCACCGCCTCCGGCATCGTCGCGCCGCTGGCCGGATCCCTCAGCCCGACGCACCTCGCCCTGCTGGCCTTGATCATCGGCGCGGGATCGCTCTTCCTGTCGCACGTCAACGACGCCGGCTTCTGGCTGGTCAAGGAGTCGTTCGGGCTGACCGTGGGCCAGACGTTCAAGTCCTGGTCGCTCATGGAGACCGCCGTCTCCCTGGTCGCCTTCAGCTTCATCATGGCGCTCTCGACGATCCTGTAGCCGGGCTAGCTGCTGAGCCCTGCGCGCCCGCTCCGTACTGGACCATGAACGTCTGTACGGCGCGAATATCCCCAACGAAGGAGATCGTCATGGTCGAGCATCGCTATCTCGCACCCGGCTGGTTCACCCGCAACGTCTTCAACCGGCTCGTCCAGTGGCTGACGAAGCTGGGCATCAGCGTGATGGGTTCGCGCGAGCTCAGCGTGCGAGGCAGGGTCTCCGGTGAATGGCGCACCACGCCGGTGAACCTGCTGACCGTCGAAGGCGACAGCTACCTCGTCTCGCCGCGCGGCAACACCCAGTGGGTCCGCAACCTGCGGATCGCAGGCAATGGACGCCTGCGCGTCGGCCGTCGTACCGAGGAGTTCACCGCCCAGGAGCTCTCCGACGAGGCAAAGGCCGTGGTGCTGCGCGAGTACCTACGCCGGTGGAAGTGGGAGGTCGGGGCGTTCTTCGACGGGCTCAGCGCGGACTCCTCGGACGCGGACCTCGCCGCAGCGGCGCCAGGATTCCCTGCGTTCCGCGTCTTGCTCCGGCCTCCGTCCTGAGCTAACCCACCTGGCGGGGTCGAGCACCCCCATCCTCCGGAACCTTCGACGTGCGGCCCGCCTGGTGAGCGCGCCCGTTGACGTTCGGATCTCCTCGACCGCGCCCGGCTACTCCGTCATGCTCTCGGAAACGGTGGCCACGGCCAGAATGCCTAAAGGACCAAATGCACCAAACAACTTCAAAGTTAACCAAAATTTGACACCGGATTCGGCGAAAGGCACGCTCTGGGCAGTTGGTGAGAGAGCACCGACACCGAATCGCTCAAAGGTGTTCGATGCGTCGTCTCAAGAATCCTCGACTTGCTGCCGTCCTCCTCACGATGGCGCTCCTCATCGGCTCCGCGCCCGCCCTGTCGCAGGCAGTGGCAGCGAGCCCGTCGCCGGCGTCGGATTCGGTGCCGGTCAGTCCTCCGAGTGCGGCCAGAGCACGTAGTCACGCTTCGCCAGCCGACGTTGCCGCCACGGCGCTGCCCAGCGGGTGCTTTGCGATCACCTCGGTGGAGGTCTTCTGCTCCTACAACGGCGATTCGGTCTCCACGCTGCCGTTGTCCAGTGGCGTCAGCAACGTCCAGTACACGCTGGCGGGCGGGGCCGCGGGTGGCGGTGCGGGAGACAGCAACTATGCCGGTCCTCCCGGCGGTGGCGGCTCGGTGTTGACGGGAACGCTCGGCAGCGTCGGTGGCATCACCCTGCAGGTCGAACCGGGCAACGCCGCGTCCAACGCCACCGGGGGATCGTCCACCGTCGAGGGTCTCTCCGGAGGCAACGGTGGCGGCGGCTTCTCCGGGGGCGGTGGCGGCGGAGCGGCCAGCGTCATCAAGATGCAGGGTTCCGCGTGGCTGGTGGTGGCCGGTGGCGGCGGTGGCGGCGGTGGCAACAACAACGAGGGAATTCTCGGCTACGACCTCGGGGCCGCAGGTCTCAACGGCGGCAACGGGGGCGGGCGTACGGGCTACTTCGCCGGTTCTAGTGGCGGCGGGGCTACCTCCGGCGGCGGCGCAGGCAGTGGCGGCGGCGGAGGCGGCTACTACGCCGGCCTCGGGGCCGGCACCGGCGGCCACGCCGGCCAGGGTGGCGGCAACTTCGCCTATGGGGCCTTCGGCATCACCATGACGCCGGGCACCACCTTCAACCACAGCAACGGTTACGCGGTCATCACCTTCGACCGCTCGGCGTCGTCGCTATCGGCAACCCAGCCGACCGGCACGGTCTACGCCTGGGGCAACGCCACGCTGCCGTACACGCTGACGTCTGGTGCCACTGGCACGGTCACCGTCACCGACCTGTCGACGGGGCAGCAGGTCTGCCAGTCGGCGGCGAGCAGCGCGGGCTCCTGCTCGCTCAGCGATGGACAGCTCTCCGGCGGCTCGCATCTGTTCCGGTTCGACTACAGCGGGGACACCGGCTACCAGCCGGCCTCTACGTACCTCTCCTTGACGGTCGCTCCGGACCCGGTTGGAGTGACGGTCACGCCGACCGAGCAGCCCGACCACACCTACTCGATCGAGGCCCGGGCAACCCCGAGCATCACCGGCGGAATCGCCGACGGAACGCTCTCGATCACCTCCACGCCCAGCAGCTCGGTATTGGCGGCCGCGTGCCCCACCGTGACGTCGCCGGCACCGTCGAGCGCACGGCACGACGTCGCCCTGGTCCTCAGCTGCACCCCCGCCCTGCCGCCCGGTGACTACGCACTCACGGCCACCTTCACCGCAACGGCGAACTCGGTGTCGGCTACCTCCACGACTCAGGTCGATGGAAGTCAGTCGACGTTCACCGTGCCGAAGTACGACGCGGATGCTCGGCTGACCTTTGCGCCGAGCTCGCTCGACCACTACGGCGCGAGCACCGTCGGCACCGTCGTCCTCACCCCACCGACCGGGGCCGTCAGCGGTATGGACGGCAGTGTGACCATCGCGCCCGCCACGGGTTCGAGTGGCTCGAGCTGCACCGCGAACGTGCCGGCAACCGCGGTCGGCGCGGTCGCCACGGTGTCGTGTTCGGTGATCCCCGACGGTGGCGATCAGTCCTACCTCGCCTCCTACACCGGGAACTCCTCGTTCGCGGCCGTCGCGAGCCCGGTGGCCATCGTCTCGACCACGGCGAGCACCCCGAGCCTGACGCTGACCCCGCAGTCGGGCGGGGCGACGGTCTCGCAGCTCCCCGTCGGACACCCGCTGGACCTGATCGCGGCCGTGACCGACCCGACCGGTGCGAACGTCGCCGAGGGAACGGCCACGATCTACGACGGCCCGGTGGCACCGGACGGCAGCAATGCGGTCGGCTCGATCGACCTCGCGGCAAACCCCGGTGGGGGCACGATCACCCTCACCCCGAAGGCGGGGACGCACACGTACTACCTGCAATACAAGGACGTTCCCGGCCAGTCGAACTACTCCGTCGTCACCGTCCCGGCCCAGCAGGTGTTCATCCAGCCGCTCGTCGGCACCCTGGACGTGACGATGGTCGGCGATGTTGCCCATGCCAGCGCCGCGGGCATCCCGCTCACGGTGACCGCCAAGCTGACGATCCCGACCCAGGACCAGCTGACCCAACCGCTGACGCTCTCGCCGGCATCAGCCACACCCTGCACCCGCACGGA
Organism: Jatrophihabitans sp.; assembly: GCA_025963285.1. Lineage (GTDB taxonomy): Bacteria > Actinomycetota > Actinomycetes > Mycobacteriales > Jatrophihabitantaceae > JAOPUX01. Next base: position 10,017 of record JAOPUX010000085.1, on the reverse strand, counting down.
CACGACGGTCGCCAGTAAGCGGGTGATCACCGTCGTCTGTGCCTACATCGGTGTGCCGGGCACGACGCCCAGCTTCGTCGCCACCTACACCGACGATCTCGTCGCGACCCTGCAGACGACCGAGAACACCACCGTCGTGCCGTACTCGCCCACCGCTGTCGCGCTCACCGGGGCCACCGTTGCCTACGGTGTCGTGCCGGTGCTGCGAGCGACCGTGACGCCGACCGTGACCGGGACCGCCGTCAGCGGCCAGGTCGCCTTCACCGAGGGCGCCAAGACGCTCTGCACCGGATCGATCGGGGCCAGCGCAGGAGTCGCCACCGCGTCCTGCTCGCCAACCACGCCGCTGCATGCCGGCAAGCACACCGTGACCGCGTCCTACCTGCCGGACGCCACCAGCTTCACCACCGCCTCGGTGAGCAGCAAACCTGCGGTGGTCACGGTGACCGCGCTGCACGTCAGCGTCGCCATGTCGACGACCCAGGACGCGAAGCACCTGACCATCTCCGTTCAGACGAGCGTCGACGGCGGCAACGCAGCCTCCCCGACCGTCGTCGGCTCGGTGAAGTTCACCGACGGGTCGACGAGTTGCGCGACGGTGGCACTGGTCGGCGGGTTGGCCCGCTGCGTGCTGCCACTACCGGCGGCCGGCAGCGTCACCACGTTGTCGGCGACCTTCGTGCCGACCGTTGCGGACTTCGTCGCCGGTGCCACGCCGTCGGTTTCGAAGGCCTACCAACGGCCCACCTCCGGGCCCTGCACCCAAGGCTTCGCCAACCTCTGGGCGGCGGCCCAGGCGGCGAGCGGAACCCTGACCCTCGACACCGCCGGACTGAGTACCGTCTCGCTGACGGTCGATGGCGGGATCGGCACGTGCGACAAGGCGGGGACGCTGGCGATCTCGGCCGACATCTCGCTGTTCACCGGCACGCTCACTGCCACCGGCGTGCAGGCGACCGTCGACCAGACCAACGGGCTCTGCCTTAACTCCGGCTCCTTCGCGCTCCCCGCGATCTGGAAGTCGGGGGCGCTCACGGTAACCCAGTCGATCTGCTTCCCACTGACCCCGAACGGTGGCATCACCGCCCCGGTGAGCGGCGCACTCGCGCTCGGCAACGACCAGAGCGCCTCGCTGCCGCTGCTGTCGATCCCCGGCATCTCCGGGGCGGTCTCGCTCGGTCTCGCACTCGGTGACGTCTGCCCCGGTTCGGCCGTCGGTGACCCGACCACCTGTGGGGACAACACAGTGCCCGCCCTGACGCTGACCGCCGGGCTTGCCGCGTCGTCGCCGACCGCTCCCGGGGCGACCGTGGCCGTCACAGTCAGCAAGGACGGCAGCATCCACGGCACGGTCACGACCACGGCGATCGCCCTCTTCGGCACCTCCGTCGTCCTGGCCGGAACGATCGACCGCACCGGCACCGGCGCGATCTCCGCCATGGTGTCCGCGACCCTGGCCTCGCCCGCCACCCCGGTTCCCGGACTCTCGCTGCTGGCCGGCGCCTCGATCACCCTCACCGGCAGCACCGGCCTGTCACCGACCCTGGCGGTGGCCGGTACCGCCCGCATCGGGGCCGGTACACCCTCGTCGGTCGACGTCACCATCTCCGGCTCGTTCACCTCGTTCACCTCCTACGCCCTGAGCCTGGACAGCTCCGACCCCGGTCCGGCCTGGACCCCGACGGACGGGCTGACCTTCAACCCGGTGCTGCACGGCTCGCTGACCCGAAGCGCGAGCGGTACTACCTTCGCCGTCTCCGCCGCGCGTAGCGCTGGTCAGCCGCTGGCGACCTGGGCGGCACCGGGCGGAGTCACCGTCACGATCGACAGGGTCTCCCTCGGCGGCGACGCGACCGCCACCGACCTCGGCTGCCCCTACACGACCGGCACCGTCGCTGCGATCAGCGGGTCGCTGAGCGTCGGCGGCCTCTCGGCAGCGGCCTCAGGCTGCTTCTCCCTCGCCGACCGCGGCTGGCACATCGGCGTGACCGCGACGACGGGTGCGGTCGGCGGTATCACCCTCACCGACCTGGTCCTCAACGCCGCCCATCCCGGCGGCGGCTCGACAGCAGTTACCGGATCGGCCACGGCCACCCTGGCGGTGGGTTCGACGACCGGTTCGACGACCGTCACGCTGAGCGTGATCGGCGGCGTGCTCGTCATCGGCGGCCAGATCGATGCCACCAGCCTCGGGTTGCCGTCAGTGTCGACCTACCTCGCCTACGCCTCAGCCGCGCAGGATGGTTGGCAGACCGGGCTCTCCTCGATCGGCGAGCAGGGACTCGTCGACCTGCCGGCCGGCGTCTCGCTCTTCGGCTCGCTCGTGCTTCCCGCGCCAGTGGTCTCGGTACTCAACTCCGCACACTTCGTCCTGCCGGCCGATGCCACCGTGACCTTCGAGGCGCAGGTCGCTCTCCACGCGACCTCGGTCAGTTTCCGGGCCGAACTCGCCGCACCCAGTGGCTATCCGATCCTGACGCTGCCGAGCGGTGCCGCGCTCAGCTCGGCCTCGGTCACCTACTCGGGCGGGAAGTTCGGACTCACCGCCGACGGCACCGTCCCCGGCCAGGACGGGTCGGCCGCGGCCGTTCACCTGGCGGTCGCGATCTCCAAGGACGGCAGCTTCAGCGGTGCAGGTTCGGTGACGGGCCTGTCGCTGTTCGGCCAGACCCTAGACCTGTCCGGATCGGTCAGCCGCTCCGCCGCCGGCGTCTTCTCGTCGAACCTGAGCGCGGCCAGCGCCGGCACGATCACCATCGGTGACGCGACACTGTCCGGCGTCACCGTCTCGGTGGGATCGAGCGGTCTCAGCGCGACGGGCACCCTTGCCGTCGCCTCGACGGCGGTGGCCTTCACCGCGGCGTTCACCAACACCAAGACCTACTCGCTCGTTGTCCACGCGACGATCAGCAACTGGACCCCCGCGGCCGGCGTCACCGTCAACGCGATCCTGACCGGCACGCTGAGCCACGCCGCCACCGGGTACACCTACGACTTCGCCGCCAAGCCGGTCTCGAGCAGCGGCGCGCTCATCACGATCACCCCGACGGCCGGCGTGACGCTCGCGATGAACTCCCTGGAGCTCAGCAACGGCACCACCGTGCCAGCGGGCTGCACGCTCACCACCAAGGGTGACACCTGGCTTGCGGTCACCGGCGGGGTGTCGTTCGGTCTCGGTAGCGTCACCGGTAGCTCAGCCGGCACCGGCTGCTTCGACCTCACGAAGCCGGCCTTCACCCTCACCGCGCAGGTACCCGGCGCGAACTTCGGCGGCGCCGACGGCAAGGTCACGCTGAGCGCGGTGTCGGTGACGATCACCAGCGCCGCCGGCGTCTTCTCCGCCAAGGCCAGCGCTCGGCTCAACGTCATCATGGCGACCGGCGGGCAGTTCTCCCTGCTGGCCTCGCTCACCTTCGGACCCGGTGGGTATGCGATCGGCGGCGTCGCGGACCTGTCGTCCTTCCTGGGAGGCTCTGCCAGCAGGGCCTACCTCTACTACGCCAGTGCCCCGATCAGCGTGACGACCGGTGACCCGACCCTGGGCACGCTCGCGCTCAAGACGGGGGTGACGGTCGGGCTCGACTTCTCCGTCAGCCCATCGGTGGCGGCTGCGATCAGTCATCTCGGTATCGGCGTGGGTGCCGGCAGTTCCCTTGCCGCAACGGCGAACCTCGATCTGAACGACACCACGATCACGCTGAACGTCAACCTCGCCTTTCAAGCGTCCTACCTCATCCAGCAGTCCAACGGGATGTACCTGCGGGCCGACACGTTGGCGTTGGCGATGACGCTCTCGCCGACCCAGCCGAGCTTCGGGTTCGTCACGACCGGCACCCTGCATCTCCCAGCGATCGCGGCCGGCGACGCACCGTCCGACGTCCAGCTCACCGGCGGCATCAGCATCGGGACCCAGCTGACCGCCTTCCTGACGATCACCAACTGGAACAACGCGCTCGGGATCACCGGGCTCAACCTCAAGGACTTCACCATCCAGGGCGGCATCACCCTCACCGGCCTGCCCCTGCCGTCACTCGCGGTCGCGGCGACGGTCACCGGGTTGCCGACCTCGCTGGCCAGCATCCTCGGCTACCAAGAGGGCGCGCCGATCTCGATCGCGCTCAGCCTGGGCGAGACCTCACTGTTGTTCAAGCTGTCGATCGGCACCAAGGACTCCACGACGGTCGCGCTCGAACCCCTGCAGTCGTTCGGCCGGGCCGACCTGCTGACCGTCAACTACGCCGAGCTCTACATCTCCCCGACCGGTGCCACGATCGGGCAGACCGTGTACCAGCCCGGGTTCAGCCTGGCCTTCCAGGGAACGGTCGTCGGCGTGGACGTGGATGTCTTCGCCAAGATCGACCCGGTCGCGAAGAGTTTCTACTTCAGGGGCTCGGTCGGCACGATCAACATCGGCTCGCTCCAGATCGGTCCGACGACACTGCTCATCGATGCCGCCCCCAGCCGCTTCGACATGGCCTTCTCCGGACACCTGAACATCGGTCCGTCGACGACCCAGATCGGCCCGCTGCTCAGATTCAGCGGGTACCTCAAGAGCGACGTCACCCTCGCGATCGGCACGAGCGGCATCAGCGCGAAACTGAACTTCGAGGCCAGCGTGACCGGCAGCAACCTCCTGCCACAGGACTGGTGCTTCGACGTCATCTATCAGCCGTGTGACTATCACTGGGTCGACGACCCGCCGCTGACGATCACGGCCGACAACATCGGGTTCGCGATCGACTCCTCGGGCTTCACGGTCGACATCCCCAACACGGCCAGCTCGGTGACCTTCCCCTGGCCCGACTCCGCGGAGAGCGCCTCCGCGCGGTCCCTCAACGGTGGACCGCCGACCGAACAGACCGTCGACCTGTCGCAGTTCCCGAAGTCCAAGGTCGCGACGCCGGACCTGACGCGGCCCACGCAGGCTGCCGCCTGGCAACCCACCGGGTCGATGGGCTCGGCTCGCACCGCGGCGGCCGGCCTGGCGCTGGCAGATGGTCGGGTTCTGGTTGCAGGCGGTGCGGACAAGTCCGGGGGCCCGCTTGCCTCGGTCGAGCTCTACGACCCGGCCACCGGGGCATGGACCGGGGCGGAGCCGATGCACACAGCACGCACCGCGCCCACCCTCGTCCAACTCGCGGACGGCCGGGTACTGGTCGTCGGCGGCGACAACCGGTCGGCACCGATCGCTGGCGCTGAGCTCTACAACCCGAAGACCGGGCACTGGACTCGCGCCGGCGGCCTCTCCGTCGCGCGGGTGTCTGCAACTGCGTCCGTGCTGGCCGATGGCCGGGTTCTGGTCGCCGGCGGGCAGGTCAAGGGCATCCCCAAGCCGACGGTCGACATCTTCGATCCGGCAGCTGGCCGATGGACCGTTGGCCCATCGCTGCGCATCGCACGCGCGGCGGCGACCGCTACGACGCTCAGCGATGGCACGGTGCTGGTCGCCGGCGGTATGGGAGCGTCCGGTCCACTGGCCAGTACCGAGCTCTACAAGCCGGCAACCGGCGCCTGGACGACCGGTACTCCGATGATCCATCCCCGCTTCTATGCGGCATCGACCCGGCTTGCGGACGGTCGGGTCCTGGTGGCCGGCGACGCGTCGCAGGCCGAGCTGTACGACCCGGCCAGCGCAAGCTGGTCGCCGGCCGGATCGCAGAGCGGCCCGGCGCTGTTGTCGGCGATGGTCACGCTCCCGAACGGGACGGTTCTCGTCGCTGGCGGTCTCAGCAGTACCGGATCGCTGGCTCAGGTCGACGTGTACGCACCGTCAACCAACCACTGGACGGCACAGCCACCCCTGCCAGCCGGGCGTGGGGGTGCGGTGGGTGCGGTCGTTGACGGCGGAGCCCTGCTGACCGGCGGAATGGCCGGCCGAGTCGCCCAGTCCGACGCCTACGTGTACCGCAGTGATGCGAGCCCGGTGCCGGCCGGTGCCTTCGTCCCGGCGAAGGTGGCTGCCGCCGCCCATCCGCGTCCGGCAGCGTCGGCATCGATGGGCCGATTGGTGTGGATCGCGATAGTCGGGGTCATGCTGGCCATCTTCTTGGCCGCCGGGTTCGTTGCCCAGAACCGACGCAAGCCCGCCTGATGACAACGGCACGCTTGGACGCGTACCCCACGGCTCGCTACGGCGTGTACGGCGGGGCGACGCCCCAACCCCAGCGCGGCACCGGGGCGTGCGTTGTCACTGCCGCGCCGGGCTGCGAGTTGTGCATGGCCAGCCGCGTGCCCCATTCGAGGTAGCCGATCAGGGCAGCACGGAACTCGGGGTCCGACGGCAGGTCGGCATCGTCGGCTGCCCGGCTCATCAGCTCGACGAAGCGCAGCCGCTGCTCCTTCGTGATCCCCAGCTCGAGGTGGTGATGCAGCATCGCCTCGTAGCCACCGAGGTCGGCCGTGTAGTCCGCCGGGCCGCCGAAGACCTCGATCCACCACGTCGTCACGTGCTCGCGGTGTTCGCTGCTCACTCCACCGGGGAAGAGCGGGCTCAGCAACTCGTCGCCCTCGACGCGGTCGTAGAAGGCGTTGATCAGCCGAGCGAAGGCCGTCCCGCCTCCAGCCCAGTCGAAGAGCGACGGCACGGCGGTCACCTCAGTACTCGCCCTTGATCACGAAGTAGGAGCCGCGAATCGTGCCGGCCAGCTTGGACTTCTGCCGCGCGAACTTGAAGCGCTCGGCGAGCTCCTCGGGCACCTCCATGCCCTCGGCGAGCTTAAAGCCGACGGCCCGCTTGGCCCCCTCCTCGATCCCGTACATGACGTTCAGCGCGAGGCCGGACTCGTAGAAGACGTAGGCCATTCGCAGTCCGTCCACCTCGAAGGCCGTCGCCTGCAGCGGGCGGGAGGCGAAGACGATGTCGCGCTCCTCCTTGAGGACGCGCCGCACCCACTCGACGGTCTCCGGAACGTCCTCGGCCGGGTCGACCGTGAAGACATGGTCGTACTTGTTCTTGTAGTGCCGCGCCTCGTTGGCCCGCAGGCCGGCGAGCGCCTGCGCGACGGGCGAGGACTCCAGCCCCTCGGTGGAGACGTTCACGAAGTCGACGACCTGCGGCACTGGTACCTCCCAGGGGACGGAGCTGTCGCAACAGACGCTAGCAATCGCGTGGCTACAGCGGGCCCACCGCGAGCACGGTGACGACAGCCTCACCGGCCTCGTCGCTGGCGGCAAGGTCGATGCTCGCGCTGATGCCCCAGTCGTGGTCGCCCTCGGGGTCGTCGAAGACCTGCCGCACCAGCCACTGGGTGGTGCTGCGTTCGACGTGCAGCAGGGCCGGGTTGCGGGCGTCGGCATCGGCAGGCAACCGGTCGTACTCGGCGCGGTAACCCTCGATCGCCTCGCGCCAGCGCTCGGCGTCCCAGCCGGCGGCCCCGTCTAGCTCGCCCAGCTCGTAGAAGCGGCCCAGCGCTGCGAGCTCCACCCGCCGGAACATCGCGTTGCGGACGAGCACGGTGAAGGCCCGCACGTTCCCGGTCAGCGACACCGGCACGACGACCTCGACCACGGCATCGGGCGCGCCGCCTGCGGTGAGCTGCTCCCACTCGTCGAGCAGGCTGGAGTCGACCTGACGCACCAAGGCACCCAGCCACTCGGTGATGTCGTCGAGCTCGTCGGTGCGGGCGGTGTCCGGAACGGAGGCCCGCAGCGTGCGGTAGGCGTCGGAGAGGTAGCGCAGCACCAGCCCCTCGCTGCGCACCAGCCCGTAGTAGGAGACGTACTCGGTGAAGGTCATCGCACGTTCCCACATGTCGCGCACGACGGACTTGGGGGCGAGCTGATCCTCGGTGAGCCACGGATGGGTCTGCCGGTAGATCGCGAAGGCGGCGCCGAGCAGCTCGGCCAGCGGGCGTGGATGCGTCACGTCGTCGAGCAGCGCCATCCGCTCGTCGTACTCGATGCCGTCGGCCTTCATCTCCGCCACCGCCTCGCCGCGGGCCTTGAACTGCTGCGCGCGCAGGATCTGCCGCGGGTCGTCGAGCGTCGCCTCGAAGACGGAGACGACGTCGAGGGCGTAACTGTCCGACTCCCGGTCGAGCAGGTCGAGGGCGGCCAGGGCGAAGGTGGAGAGCGGCTGGTTGAGCGCGAAGTTCAGCGGCAGGTCGGCGGTGAGCCGCACCCGGCGCCCGGCGGCGTCCGGGACGTCCAGCCGCTCGATCACCCCGGCCGCGAGCAGCGCCCGGTAGGCACGGATCGCGGCCCGCACCTGTACCCGCTTCGCGGCGAACGGGCTGTGGTTGCTGAGGATCAGGTTCCGCATCGCAGCGAACGCGTCGCCGGGGCGGGCGATCACGTTGAGGACCATCGCCGGGGTCACCACGAACTGCGCGACGAGCGCCTCGGGGGCGGCCGTCTGCAGCCGTTCATGGGTGTTCCTGCCCCACGACACGAAGCCCTCGGGAGCCTTCTTGCGGACGATGCGCTTCCTCTTCTTCTCGTCGTCGCCGGCGCGGGCCAGCAGCCGGGCGTTCTCCACCTCGTGGTCCGGGGCCTGCACCACCACGGTGCCCGCCGTGTCGAAGCCGGCCCGGCCGGCCCGGCCGGCGATCTGGTGGAACTCGCGGGCCTGCAGCTGCCGCTGCCGGACGCCGTCGTACTTGCTGAGGGCTGCGAAGACGACCGTGCGGATCGGCACGTTGATGCCGACGCCGAGGGTATCGGTGCCGCAGATGACCTTCAGCAGCCCGGCCTGCGCCAGCTGCTCGACCAGGCGGCGGTACTTCGGCAGCATGCCCGCGTGGTGCACCCCGATGCCGTGCCGCACCAGCCGCGACAGCACCTTGCCGAAGCCGGCGGTGAACCGGAACGCCCCGATCGTCTCGGCGATGATGTCGCGCTCGGCGCGGGAGGCGACGTTGATGCTGGTCAGCGACTGCGCGTGCTCCAGCGCCGCGGCCTGGGTGAAGTGGACGACGTAGATCGGCGCCTGCCCGCCCGCCAGCAGGTCGGTGATCGTCTCGTGCAGCGGGGTGAGGGCGTAGTAGTGGAACAGCGGTACCGGACGGTCGCCACCGGCGACGGTGACGCTGGGCCGGCCGGTGCGGCGGGCCAGGTCGTCGGCGAGCTCGCTGGTGTCGCCGAGAGTCGCCGACATCAGCAGGAACTGTGCGCGGGTGAGTTCGAGCAGCGGCACCTGCCAGGCCCAGCCACGGTCCGGGTCGGCGTAGAAGTGGAACTCGTCCATGATCACGACCCCGAGGTCGCTGGCCGACCCGGTGCGCAGCGCGATGTTGGCAAGGATCTCCGCGGTGCAGCAGAGGATCGGCGCGTCGCCGTTCACCGACGCATCGCCGGTGACCATGCCGACGTTCTCCGAGCCGAAGATTGCGCAGAGAGCGAAGAACTTCTCGCTGACGAGTGCCTTGATGGGCGCGGTGTAGACCGAGCGCACCCCCGCCGCCATCGCGAAGTAGTGCGCGGCCACCGCGACGAGCGACTTCCCGGAGCCGGTCGGCGTGGCCAGGATGACGTTCGTGCCGGTAACCAGCTCGAGGATCGCCTCGTCCTGCGCCGGGTACAGGGTGATGCCCTGCTCCTCCACCCAGAGCGCGAACGCCGAGTAGAGCTCGTCGGGATCAGCCGACGAGCCCACCGCCGTGCTCGCCAGGGTTGCCATCACCGTCCACTGTGCCGTACCGCCGAGCGCCGCGTCGCAGCCGATCGGGTCGACCACATCAAATGCCAACAGAGTTTTCATTTACCGACGAAATAGACAATACGTATGTCAATGGTCTTAGCGGGGGTGTTCCAGTCGCCACCAGCTCGGCACTCGCCCTTGATCACGCGAGCCGCTGATCCCGCACGACCAAGAATGCAAGGTTCAACGCCGCGTGCGTCGTAAGCGGCTGCCGCAGATGCGGGTCGTCCGGGGATAGGCTCTGCCGCGTGGAGGCTGACGACGCTTCGTCGAGTGCGGGCTCGCGATGGAGTGCCGCGTTCGCCGGTGCGACAGTCGATTCGATGCATGCCTACGACTCCATCATCGCTCGCCTGTTCACACCGTGGGCTCACGAGCTG
>JAOPUX010000082.1 GCA_025963285.1 Jatrophihabitans sp. | reverse complement strand
ACGGCGCACGCCAGCCGCCCAGGAAGAGCGTGGTGGCCAGGGCGGAGACGGTGACCATGTTGATGTACTCGGCGAGGAAGAACATCGCGAACTTGAACGACGAGTACTCGGTGTGGAAGCCACCGACGAGCTCGGACTCGGCCTCGGCCAGGTCGAAGGGCGCGCGGTTGGTCTCACCGACCACTGAGATGGCGTAGATCGCGAAGGAGACGAAGAGCGGGATGGCGTTCCAGGTGTGGTACTGCGCAGCCACGATGCCGGAGGTGGACATCGTGCCGGAGAAGAGGAAGACCGCCACCATCGACAGCCCCATCGCGACCTCGTAGGAGATCATCTGGGCCGCGCTGCGCAGGCCACCGAGCAGCGGATACGTGGAGCCGGAGGCCCAGCCCGAGAGCACGATGCCGTAGACGCCGAGCGAGGAGCAGGCGAAGACCACGAGCACGCCGACGGGAAGGTCGGTGAGCTGCAGCGGGGTGTGGTGGCCGAACATCGACACCTCGGGGCCGAACGGCATCACCGAGAAGGCGAGGAAGGCCGGCACTGCCGAGATGATCGGCGCCAGGAAGTAGACCGGCTTGTCCGCCAGCAGCGGGATGACCTCTTCCTTGAAGGCCAGCTTCACACCGTCGGCGAGCGACTGCAGGATGCCCCACGGGCCGACGCGGTTCGGGCCGATGCGGTTCTGCATGCGCCCGACGACCTTGCGCTCGAAGACGATCGCGAAGAGCGTCATGACGACGAGGAACGCGAAGACGCCGACGACCTTGATCAGGATGATCCAGACCGGCTGGTTGCCGAATCCCGGCAGGTTCTGCGAGCTGGCGAGCAGATCATGGGTGCTGTTGCTCGCTTGGGCGAGGACGCTCACGACTCACCTCCAGTGGGCTCGAGGCCTACGACGGGTGGGGCCTCGGCACGCGCCAGGCTGACCGTGGCGCCGTGACCGGCTCCGAGCGTGGCGCGCACGGCACTGCCGCGGGCGTTGCTCGGCACCCACACGACGCCGTCGGGTAGCTCGTCGACGATCGCGGGCAGCACCAGGACACCCGCGCTCGTGCTGAGCGATACCTGGTCACCAGCGCTGAGGCCCAGGGCCGCGGCGGTGCCAGCCGAGAGCAGGGCGCGGGCCGGCTTGGCGGTGCCGGCGAGGTGTTCGTCGCCGTCCTGGCCGCGGCCGGCGTCGAGGAGTTCGGCCCAGGTGGCCAGCAGCGCCTCGCCCGGGGCCGGCTGGTCGACGGCCGCCGGGTTGGCGGACGGGCCGGCGACGCGCGTGCTGCTCGTCGCCAGCTTGCCGATCTCGTCACGCGTGGCTGCGACCGTGCGCAGCCCCAGCACGACGTCGAGCTCCTCGGCGAGGGCGTCGAGCACCTGGCCGTCGCTCAGGGCTCCGGTGCCGGTGATCGTCAGGTCGAACGGGCGGCGACGCCCCTCCCAGGTGACGTAGCGACCGGCCTTCTCGGCGGCAGGCGCGACGGGCAGCACGACGTCGGCGTAGGCGGTGACCGCGCTGGCGCGGACCTCCAGGCTGACGATGAAGCCTGCGCGCTCCAGCGCCTCGGTGGCCAGTGCCGGGTTGGCGGTGTCGTGGGGGTCGACGCCGCCGATGACGAGCGCGGCGAGCGAGCCGTCGGCTGCAGCCTGCAGGATCGCATCGACGTCCCGCCCGGCGACGGACGGAACTGCCGTGCCCCAGAGCGCCTCGACCTCGGCGCGAGCCGCGGCGTCGGTGACCGGGCGACCGCCGGGCAGCAGCGTCGGCAGGGCGCCGGAGTCGAGAGCACCCAGCTCACCGGCGCGGCGCGGCACCCAGGCCAGCGCGGCTCCGGTGCGGTTGGCCAGCGCGGTGGCGGCGGTGAAGGCCCCGGCGCTGGTGGCCAGCCGCTCACCGACCAGGATCACCGCGCCCGGCTGGTTGAGCGATTCGATGATCGAGTCGTCCAGCCCGTCGAGGGTGGCGGCCTCGGCGCCCGGCAGCGTCTGCAGCAGGGTGCCGTCGAGCTTGTAGAGCCCGCGAGAGGCGAGCGGCGCGATCGAGAAGACGCGCGTCTTGCCCGTGCGGGTGCCCTTGCGCAGCCGCAGGAAGACGATCGGCGACTCCTCCTCCGGCTCGAAGCCCGCAAGCAGGACGGCCGGCGCCTTCTCCAGCGACGAGTAGGAGACGTGCTGCGGGGTGACGCCGGCGACCGTCGCCCCGAGGAACGCGAGCTCCTCGGCGCTGGCCGCCCGCGAGCGGAAGTCGATGTCGTTGGTGCCGAGCGCGACCCTGGCGAACTTGGAGTACGCGTAGGCGTCCTCCTCGGTCAGCCGGCCGCCGGGCAGCACGCCGACCCCGCCGCGGTCGATCGCCTCGCGAAGCCCGGTGGCGGCGCGCTCCAGGGCGGCCGGCCAGGACGTCGGGACGAGCGAGCCGTGGGGGTCGCGGACGAGCGGCACGGTGAGGCGGTCGGACTGGGTGGCGTAGTGGAAGGCCCAGCGACCCTTGTCGCAGTTCCACTCCTCGTTGACCTCGTGGTCCTCGCCGGAGAGGCGGCGCGTGATCTTGCCGCGGCGCCAGTCCGAACGCTGCGCGCAGCCCGACGAACAGTGCTCGCAGATCGAGTCGGTGGAGAGCAGGTCGAAGGGCCGGGCCCGGAAGCGGTAGGCCGCGCTGGTGAGGGCACCGACCGGGCAGATCTGCACGGTATTACCGGAGAAGTAGCTCTGGAAGGGCTGCTCCTCGGAGGTGCCGATCTGCTGGTTCGCGCCACGCTCGAGCAGATCGATGAACGGGTCGCCGGCAATCTGCTCGGAGAAGCGGGTGCAGCGCTGGCAGAGCACGCAGCGCTCGCGGTCGAGCAGCACGTTCGAGCTGATCGCGATCGGCTTCGGGAAGGTGCGCTTGACCTCGTGGAAGCGCGACTCGGCCCGGCCGTTGCTCATCGCCTGGTTCTGCAGCGGGCACTCCCCGCCCTTGTCGCAGATCGGGCAGTCGAGCGGGTGGTTGATGAGCAGCAGCTCCATGACGCCCTGCTGCGCCTTGTCGGCCACCGCGGAGGTGTGCTGGGTCTTGATCACCATGCCGGGCATCACCGTGGTGGTGCAGGACGCGGCCGGCTTCGGCATGCCGCGGCCGTTGCCCATGTCGGTGACGTCCACCAGGCACTGGCGGCACGCGCCGGCCGGCTCGAGGAGCGGGTGGTCGCAGAAGCGCGGGATCTGGATGCCGAGCTGCTCGGCGGCCCGGATCAGCAGGGTGCCCTTGGGTACGGAGATCTCGAAGCCGTCGATCGTGACGGTGACGAGGTCTTCCTTCGTTTCGACCGATGTCATCAGTGCGCTCCGGCCAGTGTTCGGGCTCCCGGGAACGGACAGCCGTGGCCGTTCACGTGGGCGATGTAGTCGTCGCGGAAGTACTTGATCGAGCTCGACACCGGGCTGGTGGCACCGTCCCCCAGCGCGCAGAACGAGCGGCCCAGGATGTTCTCGGAGAGGTCGAGCAGCGTGGCGACATCCTCCATCGTGGCCTCGCCCGTCTCGAGCCGGTCGTAGATGCCGACGTACCAGTACGTGCCCTCGCGGCAGGGCGTGCACTTGCCGCAGGACTCGTGCTTGTAGAACTCCGACCACTTCTTGACCGCGCGGACCACGCAGTCGTCCTCGTCGAAGATCATGACGGCCGACGTGCCGTTCATCGAGCCGGCCTTGACCGCGGCGTCGAAGTCGAGCGGGGTATCGAGGTGCTCACTCGTGAACATCGGCGTGGACGAGCCCCCCGGCGTCCAGAACTTCAGCTCCTTGCCACGGCTCATGCCACCGGCCATCGCCAGCAGCTCCCGCAGCGTGGTGCCCATCGGTGCCTCGTACTGGCCGGGGTTGGCGACCCGGCCGGAGAGCGAGTACATGTTCGGGCCGGGTGAGCCCTCTGGGCCCATCTGCTTGAACCAGTCGGCACCACCGAGCACGATGCCGGGCACGCTGGCCAGGGTGCCGACGTTGTTCACGACCGTCGGTGCGTCGTAGAGGCCGTTGGTGGCGGGGAACGGCGGCTTGAGGCGCGGCTGGCCACGCCGACCCTCGAGCGAGTCGAGCAGTGCCGTCTCCTCGCCACAGATGTAGGCACCGGCACCGCCGTGGACGGTGATCTCGACATCCAGCCCCGAGCCGAGGACGTTGCGGCCTAGGTAGCCCTTGCGGCGCGCCTCGACCACGGCCTGCGTTACCCGGCGGATGGCGTGGATGGCCTCGCCGCGGATGTAGATGAAGGCGTGCTCGGCACGGACGGCGTAGCAGGCGATGATGATGCCCTCGATCAGCCCGTGCGGGTCGTTCATCATCAGCGGCAGGTCGCGGCAGGTGCCGGGCTCACCCTCGTCGGCGTTGACCACCACGTAGTGCGGCTTGCCGTCGCCCTGCGGGATGAAGCTCCACTTCATGCCCGTCGGGAAGCCGGCGCCACCACGGCCACGGAGGTTGGAGTCCTTGACGAGCGCGATCAGCTCGTCGGGCTGCATGGTGAGGGCCTTGCGCAGGCCGGCATAGCCGTCGAGCCGCTCGTAGTTGTCGATCTTCCACGGCTGGTCGGTGCCGAAGCGCTTCGTCAGGACGGGACTCAGTGGCACGTCAGTCCTCCGTGCTGTCAAGGGTCGGCTGCTCGGCCGGAGCGGCCTTGCGCGGTGCGCGCTTGGCGGGTGCCTTCTTCGCCGCGGTGGGCCCGGCGGCAGGGTCGGACTCCGCGGTCTCCAGTGGAGCGTCGTTGGCGCTCGTCTCGCCTTCGGGCGCCGCTGCCTTCTCGGCCGGAGCCTGGGTGGGCGCGCTGCCCTGTACCGCGTAGGACGGGGCCGTCTCGCCGCGCTCGATCGCCAGCTTGACGCCGACCTCGGTGGGGACTCCGCTGCCGTTCGAGTCACCGGCCACCGCCGACTCGTCGTCGAAGAAGCCGGCGATCTGCCGCGAGATCTGCTTGAAGGTGCAGAGCGTGGCACCGCGGGTGGGCTCCGGGGTGTCGCCGTTGCTCAGCTGGCTGACCAGCGTGCGGGCGCTGCCGACCGTCTGGTTGTCGAAGAACTCGTAATTGACGGTGACCACCGGTGCGTAGTCACACGCGGCCAGGCACTCGGCGTGCTCCAGGGTGATCTTGCCGTCGGCCGTGGTCTCGTTGTTGCCGATGCCCAGCTCGTCCTTCAGCGCGGCGAAGATCTCGTCGCCGCCGAGCATCCCGCAGAGGGTGTTCGTGCAGACGCTGACCAGGTAGTCGCCCGTCGGGTTCCGCTTGTACATCGTGTAGAACGTCGCGACCGCGGCGACCTGAGCCTTGGTGATGCCCAGCTGGTCGGAGCAGAAGGCGATGCCGTCGGGCGTGATCTGGCTCTGCACCGACTGCACGAGGTGCAGCATCGGCAGCAGCGCCGAGCGGCCCTGACCCTCGGGGTAGCGCGCGATGATCGCGGCAGCCTCGGCGCGCGTGGTGTCGTCGAAGACGCTCGGGTCGCCGGGGCGGTCGAGCGTCAGCACAGACGTGCGGAAGTTGGTCACTCGCCCTCCTTCGTCGGGCGCGGAGACGTCACTGCGCCTAGGTGTTCACGTGCAAGCTCGCTCATCGATCCACTCCACCCATGACCGGGTCGATCGAACCGACCGACGCGATCACGTCCGAGATCATGCCGCCGATGCAGAGCGCGGCCGTGGACTGCAGGTTCACGAAGCTGGGCTCACGCAGGTGCACGCGATACGGCCGGGTGCCACCGTCGCTGATGACGTGGGCGCCCAGCTCGCCGCGCGGCGACTCCACCGTCGTGTAGACCTGACCGGGCGGCACGCGGAAGCCTTCGGTTACCAGCTTGAAGTGGTGGATGAGCGACTCCATGGACCCATTCATGATCTTCTGGACGTGCTCGAGGGAGTTACCCATGCCGTCCGGGCCGATCGAGAGCTTGGCCGGCCAGGCGATCTTCGGGTCGTCGACCCACACCGGGCCGGGCTCGAGGCGCTCGAGGGCCTGCTCGATGATGCGCACCGACTGCCACATCTCCTCGACGCGGACCAGGAAGCGGGCCCAGCAGTCGCCGGTGTCCTCGGTGGGGACCTCGAAGTCGAAGGTCTCGTAGCCCAGGTACGGCTCGGTCTTGCGCAGGTCCCAGGGCAGTCCGGCCGCGCGCAGCATCGGTCCGGTGACACCGAGGGCGAGGCAACCCTCGACACCCAGCCAGCCGACGTCCTTGAGGCGGTTGATCCAGATCGGCTGCTGGCCGACGAGCTTGCGCAGGCCGTTGATCTCGCCGCGGATGTCCTTGATCCACTGCCGCAGCGCCTCGACGGCACCCTCGGGCAGGTCCTGCGCCACGCCGCCGGGGCGGATGAAGGCGTGGTTCATCCGCAGGCCGGTGATCAGCTCGAACATGTCGAGACAGCGCTCGCGGGCGCGCAGCCCGTTGGTCATGGCGGTGAGGGCCCCCATCTCCATGCCGCCGGTGGCCAGCGCCACCCAGTGCGAGGAGACGCGGTTGATCTCCATGAGGAGCAGCCGGATCAGCTGAGCGCGCGCCGGGACCTCGACGCCGAGCAGCTTCTCGACACCGAGGCAGTAGACCGACTCGTTGAACAGCGGAGCCAGGTAGTCGGCGCGGGTCAGGAAGGTGACGCCCTGCGTCCAGGTCCGGAACTCGACGTTCTTCTCGATACCGGTGTGCAGGTAGCCGATGTTGGTGCGCATGTCGGTGACGGTCTCGCCCTCGAGCTCGACCACCATCCGCAGCACGCCATGGGTGGAGGGGTGCTGCGGGCCCATGTTGAGGACCAGCCGCTCCTGCTTGAACGGGCCGACCTCAGCCATGACCGAGTCCCAGTCACCGCCGGTGAGGTTGTAGACCCGGCCCTCGGTCGTCTGGCGTGACGGTGCAAATTCGGTCACTTGTAGACCCTCCGCTCGTCCGGTGGCGGGATGGTGGCGCCCTTGTACTGCACGTGGATGCCGCCCAGCGGGTAGTCCTTGCGCTGCGGGTGGCCGTCCCAGTCGTCGGGCATCAGGATGCGGGTGAGCGCCGGGTGACCGTCGTAGATGATCCCGAAGAGGTCCCAGGTCTCGCGCTCCTGCCAGTCGGCAGTCGGGTAGAGCTTGGTGAGCGACGGGACGTGCGGGTCGGACACCGTCAGCGCCACCTCGAGGCGGATGCGCCGCCGATAGGTCATCGAGGTGAGGTGGTAGACGGAGTGCAAGCGCGCGCTCTCCGGCTGGTTGGCGTCGAAGTAGTCGACGCCGCTGACGCTGGAGAGCAGCTCGAAGCGCAGCGACTGGTCGTTGCGCAGCGCGCCGGCGATGCCGAGCAGGTGCTCCCGCTTGATCTCGAGGGTCAGCTCGTCCCGGTCGACCACGATCTTGGTGACCGCTGCGTCGAACTCGGGGTAGACGATCTGCAGGTTGTCGACGAGTTCGTCGAAATAGCTGCCGTACGGACGCGCGGCGGCGGGGGCGACCCACTTGTCGCGGACCAGGCCACCAAAGCCCGAGGTATCACCGGAGCCGGCCACACCGAACATGCCGTGCTTCTCCGCGCTCACGGCGCCGTCGCCGGGACCGTGCGAGATCGTGGTCGGCGCGATCTCGGCGGCTGGCTGGTCGGTGCTCGCGTCGTCGGTCATGGCCGCATCACTTCGCGTACTTGTAGCTGGACGGGATGAGCTCGACCTGCTTGTCGGCGAGCTTGGCCGCACGCTTCGGGCCGAGCGGCTCGTTCATGATCTTGTGATGCAGCTTGAGCACCGCGTCGATCAGCATCTCGGGGCGGGGCGGACAGCCGGGCAGGTACATGTCCACCGGCACCACGTGGTCGACGCCCTGGACGATCGCGTAGTTGTTGAACATGCCGCCGGAGCTGGCGCAGACACCCATCGCGAGCACCCAGCGCGGCTCGGGCATCTGGTCGTAGATCTGCCGCAGGACGGGCGCCATCTTCTGGCTGAGCCGACCGGCGACGATCATCAGGTCGGCCTGGCGCGGGGAGGCCCGGAAGACCTCCATACCGAAACGGGCGGAGTCGAAGCGCGGGCCGCCGAAGGCCATCATCTCGATCGCGCAGCAGGCCAGGCCGAACTGCACGGGCCAGAGCGAGGACTTGCGCGTCCAGTTGACCAGGCCCTCGACGGTGGTCAGCAGGACCCCGTCAGGCAGCTTCTCTTCTAACCCCATGCCAACCCTCGCTCCGCTTCGGGCCGACACGGGGCGAACCCGCCCTGCCCATTGATTCGCTCACTGCGTTCGCTCATCGGTCAGTCCCAATCCAGCCCACCGCGGCGCCAGACGTAGGCGTACGCGGTGAACACGGTGACGATGAACATGATGATCTCGACGAGGCCGAACAGCCCAAGCGCCTTGTTGTCGACGGCGTACGGGTACAGGAAGATGATCTCGATGTCGAAGACGATGAAGAGCATCGCCGTCAGGTAGTACTTGATCGGGAACCGGCTCGGGCCCAGCGGCTGCGGAGTCGGTTCGATGCCGCACTCGTAGAAGTCGAGCTTGGCCTTGTTGTAGCGACGCGGCCCCGTGAACGGGGCGATCACTACCGAGAAGGTGGCGAAGCCGGTTGCCAGCAAGAAGAGCAGCAGAATCGGCAGATACGGCGCGAGCATCTAGCGCTGGACTCCCTTCGATGGCACGTCCCGAACGGGCCGGGAACGCGATTCACAGGCTAGCCCGTGGGCACGACGGGCCAATTGGTAAGGCATGCCTAACGAACAGCCGGGGTGATCTTGGTGAGGGCATTGATGACGCGATCGGAGACATCACCGTCGTGCGGGTCGGTGAGGTTGGCCAGCAGCTTGAGCACGAAGCGCATGAGCGCGGGGTGCGGGAGGCCGTGCCGCGTGCAGGCGCGCATGACCTCCGGACGGCCGATCAGCTTCACGAAGATGCCGCCCAGCCGGTAGTAGGCACCCCACTCCTGGCGCATCCGGTCCGGGTAGGCCTGCAGCGCACGCTCGCGGTCCGGGCCGGCGGTGCGGGCCAGCGCCTGGATGGCGGCCTCCGCGGCGAAGCGCCCGGACTCCATCGCGTACGGGATGCCCTCGCCGTTGAACGGGTTGACGCTGCCGCCCGAGTCGCCGACGAGCAGTAGCCCGCGCAGGTAGTGCGGCGTGCGGTTGAAGCCCATCGGCAGGGCGGCGCCGCGGGTCGGGCAGGTGGCGTTCTCCTCGCGCAGCCCCCACTCCTCAGGGGTGTTGTCGAGCCAGCGGGTGAGCATGCCGTGGTAGTCGGTCTTCTGGAAGCCGGCACTGGAGTTCAGCACACCCAGGCCGGCGTTGACCGTGCCGTCACCCATGCCGAAGATCCAGCCGTAGCCGGGCAGCAGGTCGGACTCGTTGGGCACGCCGTCCCAGAGCTCGAGCCAGGACTCCAGGTAGTCGTCGTTGGTCTTGGGGCTCTCGTAGTAGCGACGCACCGCCACGCCGAGCGGGCGCTTGTCGTTGCGGTGCACGCCGAGGGACTGCGCGAGCTTGCCGGAGACGCCCTCGCAGGTGAGGACGAGAGGGGCCCGGTACTCGACGGGGGCCTTGTCGGCGTTGCGGCCCTTCACGCCCGTGACCCGGCCGGTGCGGTCGACGATCGTCTCGGTGACGGTGGTCTGCTCGTGCAGCCGGGCGCCGGCCTTCACCGCCTGCTGGGCTACGAGGGCGTCGAGGTCGGCGCGGGGGCGGACGAGGCCGTAGGGCGGGAAGCTGGTGAGGTCCGGCCAGTCGAGCTGCAGCCGCTGGCCGCCGCCGATCACGCGGAGTCCCTTGTTGTGCAGCCAGCCGGCCTTCTCGCTGACGTCGATGCCCATCTCGATGAGCGCCCGCGTGCCGCGCGGGGTGAGGCCGTCGCCGCAGACCTTCTCCCGCGGGAACGACGTCTTCTCCAGCAGCAGGACGTCGAGGCCAGCAGTGGCCAGCCAGTAGGCCGCGCTGCTGCCCGATGGGCCGGCACCGACCACGATGACGTCGGCGTCGTACTTGCTCTCCTCGGGCAGGATCGAGTCCGGTCGAACCGCGGTGTCGGCCGTCGTCATCGTCTGCCCCCATCTTGCGCTGCTTGTGAATGACTTCACGAGCGCTCGCAGAGAGTCTATGCCGGGCTTCAATCTGCTCAGAACCCGATCCTCGTTGATCAAGACGCTCGTCTTCACGCCAAGGCGTGAAGACGAGCGAGTTGATCACACGGGCTCGACGGCCCTAGTGCGCGAGCGCGGCCTCACCGCTGGCAGAGGGCTGCTGCTGCGGAGCAGGCGCGGCCGGTTTCACCATCACCAGCACGACCAGGCCGGCCAGCACTCCGGCCACGCCCGCCACCAGGAACGTGCCGTGCAGTCCGGAGAGCGAGGCGCGGTGCAGGGCGTCGTTGAGCTGCTGCGCCGCCGCGCCGCTCTTCGCCGCGAGCAGCCCCGGAGCCTGCCCGCCGGCGAGCGCGTGGGCCACGGAGTCGGCGTTGGCGACATGCCGCCCCGTCAGCGAGCTGTTCGCCCGCGCCGCGAAGACGGTACCGAGCAGGGCGATGCCGAAGGCGTAGCCGAGCTGCCGCATCGAGTTCACCGCGCCCGAGGCCATGCCACCCCGCTGCACCGGTACCGCGGACATCGCCGAGGAGCTGAGGGTGGGCGTGGCCAGGCCGACACCGATGCCCGCGACGACGAACCCGGGCAGCAGGCCGATCCAGCCGTCCTGGGTGCGGAGCAGGGCCATGTCCAGCAGCGAGCCCGCACCGACGGCGATCAGGCCCCCACCAATGATCAGGCCGGCCCGGTTGCCGTGCAGGAAACGGCCGATCCCAGCCGAGACCACGAACGCGGCCATCGACAGCGGCAGGCCGGTGAGGCCGGTCTTGATCGCGCCGAAGTGCAGCACCGACTGCATCCAGATGGAGGTGTAGGTGAGGAACGCGAACGCGGAGAAGTTGAGGATCAGCGCCGCGATCAGCACCCCCGCGAACGAGCGGTTGCGCAGCAGCGAGAGCTCGATCATCGGCGCGGCCACCCGCGACTCGATCACCAGGAAGCCGATGAGGAAGAGCACGGAGGCGGCGAGCAGCGCGTAGGTGGTGCCCGTGGCCCAGCCGTGCTCGTTGGCGTGGATGAAGGCGTAAGTGGCCGCACCGGCGAACCCGGTGAACGTGACCATGCCTGCGTAGTCGATCCGGCGCTCGGCCGGGGCGTGCTGGTCGACGAGCACGAACACGCACAGCGCGATGACCACGACGCTGACCGGCACGTTGACGAAGAAGATCCACCGCCAGGAGATGCCCTGGGTGAGCAGGCCACCGAGGATCGGGCCGATCGAGGCCGAGGCACCCGCCACGGCACCCCACACGCCATAGGCGGTGCCGCGGTCACGGCCCTGGTAGGAGCTGTTGAGCAGGGCGAAGGTTGTGGCGAACATCGCCGCCGCACCCAGGCCCTGGATCGCGCGGAACGTGATGAGCACGTCGACGTTCGGCGAGACACCACAGATCGCCGAGGAGATCGCGAAGACGGCCAGCCCGACCACGTAGGAACGGCGGTGACCGAACTTGTCGGCGATCGTGCCGGTGCCCAGCACGAGGGCGGCCAGAACGAGCGCATACGCGTCGACCACCCACTGCAGGGAGCTGAAGGACGTCTTGAGGTCGACGGCCATATCCGGCAGCGCCACGTTCACGATGGTGACGTCGACGAGCAGCATGAACGTGCCGAGGCTGACGGTGAGGAGGGGGAGCCACTTTCGCATGGGTCAAGTGTGGCGACAGAGTCTGACAGCTGACGCCTCGATGTCAGTAGGGCGTAGGATTCTTCCAGTGCAGGCTCATGAAGCGTCGGATTCCGTCATCCTGGACCTGCTGGACAACCAGGTCATCCGAGCCTTGCAGATCGATCCTCGGGCGCCGTTCAGCCTGATTGCCGAGGTCCTCGGGGTCTCTGAGCAGACGATCGCGCGCCGCTACCGTCGCCTGCGCACCGGCGGGCTGCTCCGCGTCACCGGCGCGGTAGACCCGCGCGCGCTCGGCCATCACGACTGGCTGCTGCGGCTGCGCTGCCGGCCCGACGCGACCGGATCGCTCGGCGAGGCCCTAGCCCAGCGCGAGGACGTCTCGTGGGTGAGCGTGAGCGCTGGCGGCTCGGAGATCGTCTGCGCGCTGCGGGCGCGGACCCGGCAGGAGGGCGAGGATCTGCTGCGCCAGCGCCTGCCCAACACGGCGGCGGTCCTGGAGGTCACGGCATCGGTCCTCCTGCACCGCTTCATCGGCAGCGACGCGCGGGACTGGCACGGCCTCGCGAACACGCTCACCGATGCTCAGACGGCCAAGCTGTGCAGCCCTCCTGCGGCGCCCGTCCAGACCGGGCCGGTGCGGCTCGACGCCGCCGACCACGCGCTGCTCGACGTGCTCAGCCGCGACGGACGGACCAGCTTCGCCGTGCTCGCCCGCGCCGCCGGCATCTCCGAGGCCAGGGTCGTCCGGCGCATCTCGACGCTACGCGCGGCAGGGGTGCTGTACTTCGATCTGGACCTGGCCGAGGCGACGGTCGGTCACCCGACCTCGGCCTACCTCTGGCTCAGCGTCACCCCGCGCTATCTCGACGAGGTCGGAAAGGCCCTGGCCGAACACGACGAGGTCCACTTCGCCGCGGCGATCACCGGCTCGTCCAACCTGGTGGCGTCGGCGACCTGCGCCAACCTCGACGAGCTCTACCGCTACGTCACCAACACGCTCGGCGGACTCGACGGGATCACGTCGCTGGAGATCTCGCCGGTTCTGCGTCGCCTCAAGCAGGCCGGGGCACTGACCGACGGGCACCGACTGGCGGCGCCGTCTCCGCTGCGCGTCCGTCCCGCCCAAATAGTGGTTCGTTAGCGGGCGCAGCTCCCGCTAACGAACCACTATTTCGCTCGCTACTTGACGCCGAGCAGGTCGATGACGAAGACGAGCGTCTTTCCGGAGAGCCGGTGACCGCCACCGGCCGGCCCGTACGCCTTCTCCGGCGGGATGGTGAGCTGGCGCCGGCCGCCGACCTTCATGCCGGGGATCCCCTCCTGCCAGCCCTGGATCAGGCCGCGCAGCGGGAACTCGATCGAGGCGCCGCGATTCCACGAGGCATCGAACTCCTCGCCGCTGTGGAACTCCACGCCGACGTAGTGCACCTCGACGGTGTCGCCCGGCTTGGCCTCCGCACCCTCGCCGACGACGATGTCCTCGATGTGCAGGTCCGCCGGCGGCTCGCCGCCGGGGTATTCGATGACTGGCTTCTCGATACTCATGTCCTCGATCAAACACGATGCGCCCCGTGGGAGGCTCACCCGGTGCCCGTGTACGACGCCCCGCTCGCCGAGATCGACCCCGTGACGCTGTACAAGATCCTGCGGCTGCGTAGCGACGTCTTCGTGGTGGAGCAGGAGTGCGTCTACCTGGATCTGGACGGCCGCGATCTGGAGCCATCGGCCCGCCAGGTCTGGGCCGAGGAGGACGACGAGGTGCTGGCCGGGCTGCGGCTGCTCGTCGACGCCGACGGCTCGGCCCGCATCGGACGGGTCGTCACCGCACCGTCGGCCCGCGGCGCCGGACATGCCGCGGCACTGATGCAGCGGGCTCTGGAGTTGAGCGTCGGCGTTCCTGTGGTGCTCGAGGCGCAGTCCCACCTCGCCGGCTGGTATGCCCGGTTCGGCTTCGAGGTCAGCGGGCCGGACTACGTCGAGGACGGCATCCCGCATACCCCGATGCGACGTGAATCCCGCGAGTAAGTCTCACCACACCCGGGGCGGATCAGTGGACACGGAGAAGCCACCTCCGCATACAGTCCGAGGGTGACCACGCATTCGACTTCGCCCTGGGCGGACGAGGAGACCAAACTTGCGGACTGGACGCAAGCCGTCTCCGAGGTCCGCGGCGGGGACGAGTACATCGAGCTGATCCGCCTGCAGCGCCTTGTGCAGGACCGCGTCGCGGGAGCCACGTATCCAGGCGAGGCGCTGCACACCGTCACCGAGAAGCTGCGCGAACTGGCCGATTACCTCGAACCGCTGCAGGCCACCGAACCGGAGCGCTGGGACGGCTGGCGCACCGACATCCCAGGCCGGGCGCTGCCGATCATGCCGCCGTACGTGATCGACGAGGTCGCCGAGGACGGCAAGAGCCTGCGTGGCCGGGTGACGTTCACCCGCTTCTACCTCGGTGGAAACGCTGCCGTGCACGGCGGCACGCACACCCTGCTCTTCGACGACGTGATGGGGCACGTCACCGGCCGTCAGCGCGACGGCATCTCCCGCACGGCCTTCCTGAAGGTGAACTTCCGGCGGATCACCCCGATGGACGTCGAACTCACCTTCGACGCCACCCTCGACGGCGTCGACGGGCGGAAGAAGTGGCTGACGGGCCGCCTCTACAACCCGGCCGGCGAGGTCTGCTCCGACGCCGAGGCGCTGTTCCTGCGGCTGCTCCCCGGCCAGCAGTGAGCGTTCCGTCCGACGGGATCTCGGACGACCCCGCTGCCCACGGCATGATCGCCCACCCCGAAGGGGGCTGGTACCGCGAGACGTGGCAGCACGCGTCGCTCATCGACACCCCGCGCGGCCCACGCCCGCTGGCGACGTCGGTGGCCTTCCTGCTGCGCGCCGGCGAGGTCTCGGCGTGGCACCGGGTGACGTCGGCCGAGCTCTGGCTCTGGCAGGGTGGCGGGCCGGTGCTACTGACACTCGGCGGCTCGGGGCCCTCGCCGGTCTCGGCCGCCAGCGTGGAACTCGGGCCCGGCGGGCAGAGCCTGGTTCCGGCCGACGTGTGGCAGACCGCCCGCCCCGCCGGTGACCGCGCCACGCTGGTGGCCTGCATCGTCTCGCCCGGCTTCGACTTCGCGGACTTCACCCTCGCCGTCTGACCCGATTGTGCAATTTCGACCGTCGTGACGACGGTGAGACTTGCGCGATCGGCGGCTAGGGTCGCCGCATGTCCAGCCCGTTGACCGTCTCGCAATGGCGTCAGGTGAGCCGCACCCTCGCTGCCGCGTTCCAGGACGATCCTGTCTTCTCCTGGCTGATCCCGAATGACGCCGCGCGCGCCCGGGCCCTCCCCCGGTACTTCGCGGTGGAGGTACGGCACCTCGCGCTGCACTTCGGCTGCAGCAACGGCGTGGTCGAGGGAGGGGACGTCCTCAGTGCGGCGATCGTGCTGCCGCCCGGAGAGTGGAGCACGTCGGCCGGCTCGCTGGTGAAGCACGGGCCCGCGCTGGTTGCCGCGCTGCGCGGACGGTGGTTCCGCGGCGGGCGGCTGCTCGGCGAGATCGAGCGGCACCACCCGCACACGGAGCACTACTACTTCCCCTACATCGGGGTGAGCCCGACAGCGCAAGGCCGCGGGCTGGGCACCGCCTCGATGCGTCCGGCCCTGGACCGCTGCGACGCCGAGGGGCTGCCTGCCTACCTGGAGGCCTCGAACCCGCGCTGCGCCAAGCTCTACGAACGACTGGGCTTCGAGACACTGCGCGAGATCCGCCCGCTCGGGGCACCCCCGCTGCAGCTCATGCTCAGGCCGCCGTCCTGAGGGCCCGTGCCGCGCGTCGCTGATACCCCAGCAGGTGGACACGCCGTGCGCGCGATGCGGGCGTATCACTGATACGCAGGTCCTACGCAGTGGAGCCACCTGTCGGAGTCGAACCGACGACCTACGCATTACGAGTGCCCGAAGGTGAAGTCCAAGGCGATCCAGGGCGGATGAATGCTGACCCTGACAAGCCTGAGTCATGAACTGTGGACTGTGACGCACGGCAGCGGACCTACGTCAATGGTTACCGCCGTGGCACCAGACGCCGCTCTCAAGGCTGCACCAAATTAGGCCGCGATGACTCCGGCTGACCCGTGAGGCCCGTGGTAAGCTCTTACCACAAGTTCCCAGGACTTGCAATAGCTGAGCGGTACCCAACGACGACTCAAAGCTAGTCGCGTATGCGAGTGACCGAAGCAGCCTGTCGCACCGACGAACGGTGCTGACGATCCTTCGATCTCTCATGGGGAGAACCATGTCCAACGAGCACGACCTGCACCCTGAGCGCGAGACCGCTGAGCAGCTTCGCATCAGCCACGAGACATTGCGGGTGTGGCGGCGCAACGGCACCGGACCGAAGTCGTTCAGGGTCGGCCGGCGGGTCATGTACCGGCAAGCTGACATCGACACCTTCATCAACGAGGCCTACGACCAGGCGGGTGTCAACTGAGCGCGGCGGCGATGTTTCCGACAACGACCCGAGCGCAGCAGCCCGGCACCGAGGGACCGCAGGCAGGCGATCGGCGCTCTCTGGAGCGTCCGCCGGGCGCGAAGGCCTGGTGCAGCAAGTGCGGACGGGGATGGGCCGGCCGCAGCGAGTGCCACTGCGCGGTGTGCTGCCGGCACTTCTCAGGCGTCGAGGCCTTCGACAAGCACCGGACGGGGTCCGACGATGCCCGGAGGTGCCTCGACCCGGAGACAGCCCGAAACGACGGTCGGCCCATGTTCGAGGCCAAGTTCGGACCTTTCGGCCTCACCTGGCGACGCTGGCGAGACTCGAGGGTACCGAGACAACTGCCTGACTTAGCTGAGGTGAACGGAGCAGCGCATTGAGCGAGATACCTGCGCAGGCGGGCGTACACGTGATCGTCCAGGCGGACGGAGGAGCGCGGGGCAATCCGGGGTGGTCCGGCTGCGGAGCACTTGTGCTCGACGGCAAGACCCGGGAGCTACTGCTCTTCGGCGCCGAGCAAACGGGGATGACGACCAACAACGTCGCCGAATACCGTGCGCTCGCACTCGGCCTCGTGCTCGCCGAACGGCAGGCGGCAACCCACGTGGCGGTACAGATGGACTCGCGGCTCGTCGTCGAGCAGATGTCGGGCCGCTGGGCAGTTCGCGATGAGGTGCTGAGCGAGCTGCACGAGGTTTGCCAGGCACTCGCGGGTCGCTTCGAGGTCGTGACTTATGAGTGGATTCCCCGCGAGATGAACACCGAGGCTGATTGGCTCGCGAACGCAGCGATGGACGGACGCCCGATCACGGCTCCCCCGTCCGCGGCCGGTCCGATGACGTCTCGCAGCGTGGCACCCACGATGGCGAAGCGGAAGAAGCTGGTGCGGCGCAAGCAAGCTCGCCTTCCGTCGACCACCCAGCGGGTGGCCTCTATCGAGGCGACTGCTGCGCTCGCGAGCCGGCTGAAGATGGATGGAGATGTCGCGGACGTGTGCGCGCGATTGGTCAATGAGGCGCCTGACGAGCTAGCTGTGATCTGGGAAAACGTCCCTGGAGCGAAATGGCTTACTGACACCGTCTCTTCGGCGCCACTGTCCTGGCGATATGGCGGCTCGGTGCAATCAGTCGAAGGCGTGCCGGGAGCAACGCTGCTGGTAGCGCTGTGATGCCTTCGGGCCTGACCCAAGCCGACCGCGACCACGCGATCCTTGCGGGGTTCAACATCGCCAGAGTCCCGAGTACCTCGGAGCTCGGGACTCCGTGGCCGCTCGCCGGAATCGTCCACCCGAACCTCACG
>JAOPUX010000079.1 GCA_025963285.1 Jatrophihabitans sp. | reverse complement strand
AATCGGATCCAGACGAGGGCGACGTCCTCACCTGCCAGATGAACGGCTGGAAGTGGCGGCTGTCCGACGGCAAGTGCCTCACCTCGGTCGGTCACGACATCCGCAGCGCGCCGGCTGGAACCGTCGTCTCGTAGCGGGCGCGGTTCGCCTCGCCGTGAACCGTCCGCGTCTGGTCGTCGTGTCATCTGGCAGAGACGGCGCCCCAGGCACCGTCGTGATGACGGAAGCGAAGTGACCTGCAATGTCGACGAAGACTGCCCGCCGGTACTCCATCGGTATCGCAGCCACCTGCCTGAGCGTGGCCGTGCTGGCTGCCTGCTCCAGCAGCGGTGGCTCAAGCGACTCAGGTAGCACCGCCGCGCCCGCAGCAGCCGGAGCATCCTCGTCGGCCGCGACCAGCGGGCTGCGCACCCGGTCGACCTCGATCGGGACGGTCACCACCGACGCCACCGGCCACACGCTGTACGAGCTGGTGGGCGACTCGGCAGCGAGCCCCAAATGCACGGGCGCCTGCCTCTCGGTCTGGCCCGCCGCGATGGTGAGCGGCAAGCAGGTCGTCCTGCAGGGGCATCCCGCGTACACGTTCATGGGCGACTCAGCCGCAGGCCAGGTCACTGGACAGGGCGTCAAGGACCAGTGGGGCACCTGGTACGCGCTGGACGGCACCGGCGCGCCGATCGTCAAGGCGGGGTCAGGTGGCTCCAGCTCGGCACCGAGTTCCAGCAGCTCGAGCTCGGACAGCTCCGGCGGCGGTCAGTACGGGTACTGACGCCCCGTGACGCTCTCGCCGGCAGTTCTGCGTCGAAGTGTGGCGACGAGCAGGTGGACGGCGCCCTACCTGCCGTCGCTGCTTGTCGCGGCGTTCTCCGGCGCGCTCGCCTGGTATGGGTGGAGCGCGCTGGGTACCGCGCAGCTGGTGTCGGTGATTCACGCCGGCCAGGTGCGGTACGCCGGCCCGGTCGTGCTCGCCGTCGTCGCCGTGACCTTCGCCGCCGAGCGTGTCTGGCCGGCGCAGCGCCGGCGGGTTCTGGCTTGCGGGCACCTCGCCGACGTCGGGTACCTCGTGCTCTACGCCAGCGTCACCCTGCCCGTGTCGACCTTGATCGGAGCGGGCTTCGCGACCGCGCTGAGCAGGCACGCCTCCTGGCTGACGCTGCCCGCATACCCGGCCGTGCCCAGCTGGGCCTTCGTGGTGATCGGCCTGGTGGCGATCGACGCCACAGACTGGCTGGTGCACTTCCTAAACCACCGGTTCAACCCGCTCTGGCGCTTCCACGCCGTGCACCACTCGCAGGAGGAGGTGAGCGTGCTGACCACGTTCCGTGCCCACCCGCTGGTGCATCTGAGCTTCGCGTTCACGGCGCTGCCGGGGTTCGTCCTCGCCGCCAACGGCGCCACCCCCGTGACGCTGCTGACCGCCTACGCGTGCCTCGGTGCCGTGCCCCATGCGAACGTGCCGTGGACGTACGGCCCGGTCGGACGGCTGATCATCAGCCCCGCCTACCACCGCGCCCATCACCGCGCCGCCGGGCGGACGGACGTGAACCTCGGCGTCGTCTTCCCCTTCTGGGATGAGCTCAGCGGCCGCGCGATCCGCCCCGTGCCGGGTGGCGAGGTGATCGCGACCGGCCTGGCCGGCCGGCCCATCCCGGTGGAGCAGGAGCGACTTGTGGAGCAGGAGCGACCTGCCTGCTCGCTGCCCGGCCTAGTCGCAACCCAGCTCGTCGAACCGTTCCGCCGATGAATGGCCTGCTACGCGGCGCTGTGCTGCTGCTGCCTGGCCTGCTCCTCGCCGCCTGCTCGTCCTCGGACGGGAGCCGGGGTGCCGGCCCGTCGCCGGCTGCCGGCTCGTCGGCGACGGCAGTCCTCGCGCGCCACTATCTGGCGCTGGCTGAGCCGGCCAACCACGTGCTCGACGAGTCCTTCGATGCGTTGGACGATCACGCAGGAGAGCTCGCCGAGGCCGCAGGGCTCCTGCGAACGATCGCGAAGACCGAACGCGGCTTTGACCGCGGCCTGCTCGCGCTGGCCCTGCCGGCACCGATGCAGGCGATCGCGGCGCGGCTTGTCCGCGTCAATGAGGTGCGCGCCGATCTCACGTCCGACGCCGCGCGGGCGGGCACCGCCGCAGAGCTCAGGCGGGACGTCGTCGACCTCGACGCGATGAACGTGAGCGTGGAGGTGCAGGTCCGCGCCCTTCGGACGAGCCTGGGCCTTCCGCCGCCGGACACCGACTGACGAGGCTCCCGCGACCACGACGCACCGTAGGGCCGGGGGGATTCGAACCCCCACTGGACGGCACCTAAAGCCGCTGCCTCTGCCGTTGGGCTACGGCCCCGTTCCGGTCAGCCTAGTAGCGGCCCCGACGTTGTTACAGCCGCACCGCAACACGCCGCGTGAGTGGTGCGCGCGTATCAGTGACGCGCGCTACGAGCTCAGTCCAGGCCGAGGTCGCGGCGGAGCTTGGCGACATGACCGGTGGCCTTCACGTTGTACTGGGCCACCTCGATCGTCCCCTGCTCGTCCAGGACGAACGTCGAGCGGATCACGCCGGTGACGGTCTTGCCGTACATCGTCTTCTCGCCGAACGCGCCGTAGGCCTGCAGCGTCTCGCGCGACGGGTCGGAGAGCAGCGGGAAGTTCACCGCGTCGCGGTCGCGGAACTTGGCGAGCTTCTCCGGCTTGTCCGGTGAGATGCCGACGACGGCGTAGCCGGCCGCCGCAAGGGAGGCGAGGTTGTCCCGGAAGTCGCAGGCCTGCTTGGTGCAGCCGGGCGTCATGGCGGCCGGATAGAAGTAGACGACGACCTTGCGGCCCCGCAGGCCCTCGAGGGTGACGGTGGCGCCATCGGCGTCGAGGAGGGCGAAGTCGGGCGCGGTGTCGCCGGGTGCAAGACGAGTCATGCGCGCCACGGTACCGAGCCAATCGATCGGGCCAACCGATAAGGTCGGAGCACGGGCCGAGATACGAACCAGCCGGGCCCGCGACGAGGGGAGTGCCAGTGGCCGAGCGCAGTGCTGACGAGATCCAGCGCGACATCGAGCAGGCCCGGGTCACGCTCGCCAGCTCCGTCGACGAGATCACCTATCGCACCAACCCGAAGCGGGTCAGCGAGGGCGTGAAGGCGACGCTGATCGCCAAGGCGAAGACGCCGCAAGGGCAGGCGGTGCTCGGCGGTGCCGGGGTGCTGGTACTGGTCGTGGTGGTACGGCGGTTCCGTCGCCGCTGAACTGGCGGCGACGTTCATGTTCAGCTAATCCTGAGGACATCCTGACGTCATCCGATGTCAGGCGTCGGCAGCGCTGCCGATACCCTCGTCACGACCGTTCACCGTGCCTCTGCAGAGGAATGTCGTGCGATTTCGAATCACTCCGCGTGACAACGCGTTCTTTGACATGTTCACCGAGGCGGGTCGCAACATCGCCGACTCGGCGGACATCCTCGCCGGGCTGCTCGACCCGAACGCCAATCGCGAGGCGATCGCGCGGCAGCTGCGCGAGCGGGAGCACGCCGGTGACGCCGTCACGCACCGCATCATGCGGCAGCTGAACACCAGCTTCGTCACCCCCTTCGACCGCGAGGACATCTATCGCCTCGCCTCGGCCCTGGACGACGTCGTCGACGCGATGGAGGCCGCCGCGGACTTCATCGTCCTGGCCGACGTGGGCAAGTTGCCGGCGTTGATGGGTGAGCAGTTGACGCTGCTGGCCCGCGCCTCGCAGGAGACCGCCGACGCCATGGGGCGGCTCAAGACCCTCGCCGACCTCGAGCCGTACTGGATCGAGGTGAACCGCCTCGAGAACGAAGCCGACCGTGTCTACCGCAAGCTGCTCTCGCGGCTGTTCAGCGGCGACTACGACGCCCTCACGATGGTCAAGCTGCGTGAGGTGGCAGACGGCTTCGAGGAGGCCGCAGACGCGCTGGAGCACGTTGCTCACGCCGTCGAGACGATCGCGGTCAAGGAGTCGTGAGCATCACGGTCCTGGCCGTGATCATCGTGGTTGTCGCTTTGGGCTTCGACTACACCAACGGCTTTCACGACTCCGGCAACGCCATTGCCACGGCAGTGTCGACCCGGGCCCTCACGCCGCGCGTCGCACTGATCATGGCCGCGTTCTTCAACGTGATCGGCGCCTTGATCTCGACCAAGGTCGCCAAGACCGTCGGCGGCGGCATCATCGACGCGCCGCACGGCCGGGACGGCCTGGTGATCGTGCTCGCCGGGCTCGTCGGCGCCATCACCTGGAACCTGATCACCTGGCGCCTCGGGCTGCCGTCGTCGTCCACGCACGCCCTCATCGGCGGGCTGGTCGGCGCGGCCATCGCCGGCTCGGAGACGGTGAAGTGGAGCGGCATCGTCGACAAGGTCGTCGTGCCGATGGTGGTCTCACCGCTCATCGGCTTCGGGGGTAGCTACCTCTTCATGCTCCTGCTGCTCTGGATCTTCCGGAAGAACAACGCGGTGAAGGCGAACCGCGGCTTCCGCTGGGGGCAGATCCTGTCGGCCGCGACGATGGCCTTCGGGCACGGCACCCAGGACGCCCAGAAGACGATGGGTGTCATCGCCCTGACCCTGACCGTCTCCGGGCATCTCGGGGCGAGCGACGGCATCCCGCTCTGGGTGATCCTCTCCTCGGCCGGGGCGATCTCACTCGGCACCTACTCCGGTGGCTGGCGCATCATGCGCACCCTGGGCAGGCGCATCTTCTCCCTCACCCCGGTCAGCGGCTTCGCGGCCCAGAGCGTGGCCAGCGCCGTGATGCTCGGGACGGCCGCCTACGGGCTGCCGGTCTCGACCACGCACGTCATCAGCTCGTCGGTGATGGGGGTGGGCGCCACCCGGCGGCTCTCGGCGGTGCGCTGGGGCGTGGCCGGTCACATCGTGGTGGCGTGGATCCTGACGATCCCCGCGGCCGCGGCGGTGGCCGCGATCGTCTGGGCCGTGCTCCACCCGGCGCTGACGGCCTAGAAGCGGAAGCTGACCGGATCGCCGGGACGGAGCTGGGCCACGTCGTCGAGGTCGGCCAGCACCGCGATCACCGGGTAACCGCCCGTCACCGGAGCGTCCGGGCCGAAGACGATGGGCCGCCCATCCGGTGGCACCTGGAGCGCGCCGGGGCGGGTGGCCTCGCTCGGCAGCTCGGTGGCGTCGATGCGGGGCAGGGCGGGGCCGTCGAGACGCACCCCTACCCGGTCCGAGTCCGGCCGCACCAGCCACCGCGTGGTGGTCAGCAGGGTCGATGCCTCAGGAGTGAACCAGTCCAGCCGCGGTCCGGGCAGCAGCAGCGCCGGCCCCGTCCGTAGCCGGGGCGTGGCGCCCTGCTCGCTCACGGGGCCGCTGGGCTGCGGGTCCACCGCCAGGAGGTCGCCTGCCGTGAGGCGCTCCGGCCCCAGGCCGCTGAGCAGGTCGGTGCTCGCCGAACCCAGCACCCGCTCGACGGCCAGGCCGCCCCGGACGGCGAGGTAGCTGCGCAGCCCGCTCCGCGGCGTGCCGAGTCGCACCAGGCTGCCCGCCGGCAGGCTCACCGGGGTGCCCCAGCCCAGCCCGTCGCAGGCCGCCCCGGTGAGGGCCACCGTCGCGGCGTCGAGGGCGCGGAACACCAGCCCGCCGAGGGTGAGCTCGAGCAGGGCTGCGTCGGCGGGATTACCCACCAGCCGGTTCGCCAGCGCGGCCGCCGCACGGTCGAAGGCCCCTGACCGTGGCACGCCGAGGGCGGCGCTGCCCGGCCGGCCGAGGTCCTGCGTGGTGGTCAGCGGGCCGGGGCTGACGATCTCGATCATGCGACGACGAACCGGACTGCGGTGCCCGGGGTGAGCAGGGCCGGCGGAGTGGCCGTGGCGTCCCACAGCACGGCATCGGTGTGGCCGAGCAGCTGCCAGCCGCCGGGCGACGAGCGCGGGTAGACGCCGGCGAACTCGCCGGCGACGGCCACCGCCCCCGCCGGAACGGTTGCCCGCGGGGAGGCGTGCCGGGGCACGTGCAGCCGCGGGTCGAGGCCGTCGAGGTAGGCGAAGCCGGGCGCGAAGCCGCAGAACCGCACGGTGTAGACGGCACCCGAGTGCAGCGCGATCACATCCTCGGGGGAGAGACCGGTGGCGGTGGACACCGCGGCGAGGTCCGCACCGTCGTAGACCACCTCGAGCGCTACCTGCCGGGTGGGCGCCGCCGTCTTGGCCGCGAGCGGCGCCGAGAGCAGCCCGGCGGTGAGGGCGGTGGCCCCGGTGAGCGTCGGATCGAACTCCACCAGCACCGTCCGCGCTCCGGGCACCGCCTCGAGCACCCCGGGCAGCGCCAGCGCGCTGAGCTGCAGTGGCACCACCTCGGCCACGTCGCGGAGCTCGACGAGCAGCGCGTCACGGCCGTAGGGCAGCACCCGCCGCGGCTCCACGATCAGGCCGTGAAGGCACTCAGGTCGAAGCCGGCATCGACCAGCGCAGCCCGGACCGCGCGCGCCAGTGCCGCGGCGCCGGGGGTGTCACCGTGCAGGCAGAGCGATGCGGGGGAGACCGGCACCACCGAGCCGTCGATCGCGGTCACGCCGTCGCCGCGGGCCAGGCTCAGGGCCTGTGCCACGATCGCGGCGGTGTCGCCGTGCACCGCACCCGCCTCGGAGCGGGGCACGAGCCGGCCGGTGGGGGAGTAGGCCCGGTCGGCGAAGGCCTCGGCCACGAACGGCAGGCCGGCAACCGTCGCGGCTGCCGACAGCGCAGAGTCGGGCAGGCCGAGCAGGGGTAGCTCGCCGAAGCGCGCCACCGCCTCGGCGACGGCCCGTGCCTGCTCCGGATCGTCAGCGGCGGTGTTGTAGAGCGCACCGTGCGGCTTGACGTAGGCCACCCGCGACCCGGCCGCGCCGGCGAACGCCGAGAGGGCACCGAGCTGGTAGAGCACGTCGGCGGCGAGCTCATCCTCGGCGATGTCGATGCGACGCCGGCCGAAGCCGGCGAGATCCCGGTAGCCGACCTGGGCTCCGATCGCGACGCCGCGGCGGGCGGCCGCGTTGCAGACCCGCTGCATCGTCACCGCGTCGCCGCCGTGGAAGCCGCAGGCGACGTTGGCGCTGGTGACGATGTCGAGCAGCGCGTCGTCGTCGCCCAGCGTCCAGATGCCGAACCCCTCGCCGAGGTCGGCGTTCAGGTCGATGGCCATAAATCCCGACGGTAGTGGAACCAACCCTTCTCAGCGGCGCGAAGGTATGCCTAACCTAAGGTTGTAAAGTGCGACGAGCACGAGTGACCCCGCGAACTCCGGAAGGACGAGCCAGATGCTGCCCACCTTCGTGATCGGACTGCGCGAGGGGCTCGAGGCGGCACTCATCGTCGGGATCATCGCCGCGTTCCTCAACAAGCAGGGCCGCAAGGACCTGCTGCGCTGGGTGTTCATCGGCGTCACCGCGGCGGTGCTGCTCTGCGTCGGGATCGGCGTCACCCTCAACGTCGTCTCCAAGGACCTGCCGCAGCGCCAGCAGGAGGGCATGGAGACCGTCATCGGTGTCCTGGCCGTAGGCATGGTCACGTACATGGTCGTCTGGATGCGGCGGCACTCGCGCGAGCTGAAGGGCCAGCTCGAGGGCATGGCAACCGAGGCGATGGACGGCTCGTCGCGTGCCGGCCGCGCCATGGTGCTGATGGCCTTCCTCGCCGTGCTGCGCGAGGGCATCGAGACCGTCGTCTTCCTGCTGGCGGTGTTCAACAACCACGAGAGTTCGGGCTCGGACGGCCAGATCGGCGTCGTGCTCGGCCTCGTGCTGGCCGTGCTGCTCGGCTACGCCATCTACCGCGGTGGGGTGCGCCTCAACCTCTCCAAGTTCTTCCGCGCCACCGGCCTGGTGCTCGTGCTCGTGGCGGCGGGGCTGGTCCTCAACGCCCTGCACACTGCGCACGAGGCCGGCTGGCTCAACATCGGGCAGGGCTCCACCGTCGACCTGACCTGGCTCGTGCGCCCGGGTTCGGTGCAGGCGTCGCTGCTGACCGGCATGCTCGGCATCCAGCCCAAGCCAGTGGTGATCGAGTCGCTCGGCTGGCTGCTCTACCTCGTGCCCGTCGGCTGCTATGTCGCCTGGCCGGCCGGCAAGGGGCTGGCCCGACGCACCACCTCGCGCGTGCTGCTTGTCGCCGGTGCTGTCCTCGGGGTCGCCGCGATCGTGCTGGCGATCGTGGTGCCGGCGCGTCCGGCCACGCCGGGGCTGCCGGCTGGCGCTGCGACTTCGTCCACCGGGGAGGCCGCGCTCACCGCCACCACGATCGTGCAGGGCCGCAGCATCCAGGTTCTGCTCAGCGGCGGCCCGGGGGTGGCGCGCACCAGCGAACCCCTCACGGTGACGGGGTCGACCGTCCGCGGCGGGGTCGAACTCGATAGCTTGACGGCGCACACGCAGGTCGCCGAGCAGGCGACGCGCTCGCTGAGCTACGCGCGGGTCGCGGCGCTCAACGGCGGGCACCTCCCGATCGGTGTCCGCGCGGTGCCTGGGCAGTCGGCGACGCTGCGCTACACGGAGGTCGTCGACTATCGCGTCCTCGTCGAGCCGAGGACGCTACGGGTCATCGAGACCACCGTCGCGCAGAGGCTCACCGCCACCGTGCTGAGCGGCGGCCGCGAACTACCGCTGTCGAATCCGGTCGCCACCTTCGACCAGCACACGGTGGCCTCGTCGGCCGCCACCCAGCTGCGGCGCGCCCACCACGACATCACGGTCCTCGACCGGCGCACGCTGCGCGTCGCGCTGGCCTGGACGATCGGTGTCGCCGGACTGATCTGCCTTCTGGCAGGGCTGGCCCTCGCCGTGGCTCCCCGGCGGCGCGTGGAGGACGACACGCCGTTACCCGCGGCCCCGAAGGAGACTCTCGTTCGAAGTTAGGTTAGCCTTCCCTAACTACTTCGACCTACGGGAGACAGTCCTGATGAACCTCGACGCCGAAAGCCCGCGAGTTACCAGCGCCGCCCGCGCCGGTGCGGTGGTGCTCCTCGTCGCTGCACTCGCCGCCTGCTCAAGCAGCGGCGGAGGCGGCAGCAAGCCCACCGCCACCACGAGCAGCACCGACGCCAAGGTCGCCAACGTGACGATCACCGCGGCGAAGGGCTGCGAGCCCGACCACACCGCCTTCGCGGCTGGCGGTGTCACGTTCAAGGTCACCAACAAGGACGCGACGGCGGTCAGCGAGGTCGAGCTCCTCCAGGGGGAGCGGATCATCGGTGAGAAGGAGAACATCCCGCCGGGCCTGGCTGGCGAGTTCGCGGTGCGCGTCGACGCCGGCACGTACACGCTCTACTGCCCCGGCGGCACGCCCGAGAAGAGCAGCATCACGGTCACCGGCAAGGCTGCCGCCGTCGACCAGAGCGTCGCCGCCCTGCTGAAGACCGCCACGGACGAGTACAAGACCTACGTCGACCAGCAGATCGGCTACCTCGTCGCCGGCGCGGTCAAGCTCGACGCCGCGCTGCACGGGTCGAACCTCGCCGCGGCGCAGAAGGTCTATGAGCTCTCGCGGCCCTACTACGAGAAGATCGAGCCCGTCGCCGAGTCGTTCGTCAACGGCAAGGACAACCTCGACGCCGACATCGACGCACGCGCCAACGACGTGCCCGCCGCACAGTGGCGCGGCTTCCACAAGATCGAGAAGGGTCTCTTCGAGACGAAGAGCCTCACCGGCCTCACCAGCCTCGGGGACCAGCTCGTCACCGACGTGAAGACGCTGCAGACCAAGACGGCCACGCTCACCTACAAGGCGCCCGACCTGGCCAACGGGGCACAGGAGCTGCTCGACGAGGTCGCCAGCAGCAAGATCACCGGCGAGGAGGAGCGGTACTCCCACATCGACATCCTCGACATGGCCAACAACATCGAGGGTTCGGAGCAGGCCTTCGCCGACCTCCAGCCGGCCGTCCAGCAGATCGACCCCGCGCTGGCCACCACCATCTCCGCGGCGTTCGCCTCGCTGGCCAAGCTGGTCGACAGCTACCGCACCGGCTCCAACCCGTCGGGCTACGTCCTGTACGGGGCACTCAACGACACCGACCGAAAGAACCTCTCGGCGGCGGTGAAGGCCGTCGCCGAGCCGCTGTCCCAGGTGGGCAGCAAGGTCGCCAACGCGTGACGGAGAGCAGCGCATGACTGAGCACGACCCCGCAAAGCCGTCCCGCGCGAGCCGTCGGATGTTCCTCGGTGGGGCGCTGGGTACGGCAGGGCTGGTCGCGGCGGGCGGTGCCGGCTTCGGCATCGCCCGTGCGGCCGAGCCCGGCGACAGTTCCAGCAGTGCCGGCGGCAGCGGGATCGTGCCCTTCTACGGCGCGCACCAGGCGGGTATCGCCACGCCTGCCCAGGACCGGGTGGCCTTCGCCGCGTTCGACGTCACCTCCACCGATGTCGACGCGCTGCGCACCCTGCTCGCGACGTGGGCGGCAGCCGCCGGCCAGCTGACCAAGGGCCAGCCGATCGGCGCGGTCGAGACGGCGCCGGACGCCCCGCCCATCGACACCGGCGAGGCCCTCGGGCTGGGTGCCTCGAGCCTCACCGTCACCGTCGGCTTCGGTCCCACCCTCTTCGACGATCGCTTCGGCTTCGCCAAGCGGCGCCCAGCCGCGCTGGCCGACATCCCGTCCCTGCCCGGCGACGCCCTCGAGCTCGACATCTCCAACGGAGACCTCTGCGTCCAGGCCTGCGCCAACGACCCCGTGGTGGCGTTTCACGTCATCCGCAACTTCGCCCGGCTGGCCCGTGGCACCGCCGTGATGCGGTGGTCGCAGCTCGGCTTCGGCCGCACCTCCTCGACAAGCACGACCCAGCAGACCGAGCGCAACCTGCTCGGCTTCAAGGACGGCACGCGCAACATCAAGGCGGAGTCCCTCGACGACTTCGACCGCTTCGTCTGGGTGGGCGACGAGACCGATCAGCCGTGGATGAAGGGCGGCAGCTACGTCGTCACGCGGCGCATCCGGATGCTGCTCGAATCGTGGGACACCGACTACCTCGCCGACCAGGAGAAGGTCATCGGGCGATCGAAGAACTCAGGCGCCCCCCTGACGGGCACCGCGGAGTTCGACACCCCAATCCTGACCGAGAAGAAGGACGGCGCGTACGTGATCGACGCGCGCGCCCACATCCGGCTCGCCTCCCCGCTCTCCAACGACAACATGAAGATCCTGCGCCGCGGGTACTCGTTCACCGACGGCATCGATCAGACCACCGGGCTGCTCGACGCGGGCCTGTTCTTCATCGCCTACCAGAAGGACCCACGCAAGCAGTTCGTGCCGATCCAGGCGCAACTCGGCCAGCACGACCTGCTCAACGAGTACATCAAGCACACGAGCAGCGCCGTCTTTGCCGTGCCGCCGGGGCTCACCGCCGCCGGCGACTACTACGGCAAGGCCCTCTTCGCCTGAGCCAGAGCCTGGACCGCTGCCCAGACCAGCCGTCGAGTGGCTTGTTCGGCGCCGAGTGGTGGCGTGTCTCCCAGCCACTCGCGTCCGGACAAGCCACTCGGCGGAGGAAGTGCGGTCGGGTCCGGGGACTCCGTTAGATTTCGGGCATGACGAATCCGTCGCAGTATGCGAGCGAGATCTATCTCGGCGGCATGGGCGGCACCCGGCCGCCGTTCACCACGGACCCGATCGCCCTGGAGGCCGCCGCGAAGCAGGTGCTGGCCCCCGAGCCGTTCTGGTACGTGGCCGGGGCAGCCACCTCGGGCAGCACCGCCCGAGCCAACCGGGCGGCCTTCGACGACTGGCGCATCGTGCCGCGGATGCTCACCGGCTCCACGCTCCGCGATCTCTCGACCACTGTGCTCGGCACCCGGCTGCTCTACCCGGTGATCACCGCGCCGGTCGGGGTGCAGTCGATCGTGCACGCCGACGCCGAGCTCGGCGTGGCGCGGGTCGCCGCCGAGCTGGGCCTTCCGATGGTGCTCTCGACCGTCTCGTCCTTCCCGCTGGAGGAGGTCGCCGAGGCCAACGGTGCTGGCACCCGCTGGTTCCAGCTCTACTGGCCCAATGACGAGGACGTCTGCCTGAGCCTGCTCGCGCGGGCGAAGGCTGCCGGCTTCACCGCGCTCTTCGTCACCCTCGACACCTGGCAGCTGGGGTGGCGACCGCACGACCTCGACCATGCCTACCTGCCGTTCCTGACGGGCGAGGGGCTGGCCAACTACTGGCGCGACCCGGCGTTCCTCGCGGGGCTGGAGAAGTCGCCGGAGGAGGACCTCGGCGCGGCGCTGATGCGGTGGCTGCCGATGTTCACCGGCACCGACCACACCTGGGAGCAGGTGGCCTTCCTGCGCGAGCACTGGGACGGGCCGGTGGTGCTCAAGGGCATCCAGCACGTCGACGACGCCCGGCGGGCCGTCGACACGGGCGTCCAGGGCATCGTGGTCTCCAACCACGGCGGCCGGCAGGTCGACGGTGCGATCGCCTCGCTCGACGCGCTGCCGGGGATCGCCGACGCCGTGGGCGACCAGGTGGAGGTGCTCTTCGACTCGGGTATCCGCACCGGCGCCGACGTGCTCAAGGCGGTGGCCCTCGGGGCGCGCGCGGTGCTCGTCGGCCGTCCCTGGGTCTACGGCCTGGCCCTGGGTGGCACCGACGGGGTGCGGCACGTGCTGCGCAGCCTGCTCGCCGACCTCGACCTCACCCTGACGCTCTCCGGGCACAGCGCGCCCTCGCAGCTCACCCGCGACTCGCTGCAGGCCCGGCGGTGACCCCGCGCCGGATCGTCCTGCTCGGCTCCACGGGCTCGATCGGCACCCAGGCGATCGACGTCGTCCGGGCTGCCCCCGAGCGCTTCACGGTCAGCGGGATCGCCGCCGGGGGAGCCGACCCGTCGCTGCTCGCAGCCCAGGCCGCTGAGCTGCGGGTCGGCACCGTGGCGATCAGCCGCGCGGAGGGCGCAGACCAGCTGCGCGACGAGCTGCGCTGGCGCTGGCCTGCCGACGCGCCGGCACCGCGCGTGCTGGCCGGGCCGGGGGCGGTGGCCGAGCTGGCCGCGCAGCCCTGCGACATGGTGCTCAACGGAGTGGCTGGGGCTCAGGGACTGCGGGCTACGGTTGCCGCCCTGCAGGCCGGCAACGTCGTCGGACTGGCCAACAAGGAGTCCCTGGTGGCCGGCGGCCCGCTCGTCACCCGGCTGGCCGGCCCAGGGCAGCTGGTGGCCGTCGACTCCGAGCACTCGGCCCTGGCCCAGTGCCTGCGCTCGGGCAGCGCCGGCGAGGTGGCCAAGCTGGTGATCACCGCCAGCGGCGGCCCATTCCGTGGCCGGTCACGCGAGTCGCTGACCGACGCCACCCCGGCGCAGGCGCTGGCCCACCCCACCTGGAACATGGGGCAGCTCGTCACCACCAACTCCGCGACACTCGTCAACAAGGGGCTGGAGATGATCGAGGCGCACCTGCTCTTCGACATCCCCTACGACCGGATCGAGGTCGTGGTGCACCCGCAGTCGATCGTGCACTCGATGGTGGAGTTCACCGACGGCTCGACGATCGCCCAGGCCTCCCCACCGGACATGCGGCTGCCGATCGCGCTGGCCATGGGCTGGCCGGACCGGGTGCCGGGTGCGGCGAAGCCGGTGGACTGGACGAAGGCCGCCAGCTGGACCTTCGAGCCCCTCGACGAGGTGGCCTTCCCCGCCGTCGCGCTGGCCCGCACGGTGGGTGAGGCGGGCGGCTGTGCCCCAGCCGTCTACAACGCCGCGAACGAGGAACTCGT
Organism: Jatrophihabitans sp.; assembly: GCA_025963285.1. Lineage (GTDB taxonomy): Bacteria > Actinomycetota > Actinomycetes > Mycobacteriales > Jatrophihabitantaceae > JAOPUX01. Next base: position 9,713 of record JAOPUX010000079.1, on the reverse strand, counting down.
CGCTGCATTCCACGCCGGGCACATCGGGTTCCTAGCGATCGTCGACACACTGGAACTGGTCGTCGGCGAGTGGTTGAGCGATCGGCACGCCTCCGTCGGGAACCCGGGTACCGTCGAGGACGTCGAACAGGCAGATGCCTGGGCTCGCGCTCGGGCCCGCCGACTGGCTCTCTGAGAAATCGAAGGGACGTGACGCATGCCGGGCTGGCTCCTCTACACGCTCGGCGTAGTCATCTTCGCCTTCGGGCTGCTGCTCTCGATCGCGCTGCACGAGATCGGCCACATGGTGCCGGCCAAGCGCTTCGGCGTGAAGGTCACCCAGTACATGGTCGGTTTCGGCCCGACCGTCTGGTCACGCAAGCGCGGCGACACCGAGTACGGGCTCAAGGGCGTGCCGCTCGGCGGCTACATCCGCATGATCGGCATGGTGCCGCCCCGGCAGGACGGGCGCCCGTCGCGCTGGCCGCGGCGGATGGCCACCGCCGTCGAGGACTTCCGGCAGGTCAGCCGCGCCGAGATCGATCCGGCCGATTCCTCGCGCGAGTTCTACCGGCTCACCCCCGGCAAGAAGATGATCGTGATGCTCGGCGGCCCCACGATGAACCTGGTCATCTACCTCGTGCTCACCCTCGTCGTCCTCACCGCGATCGGCCAGCCACACGACGACACCACCACCACCCTGCAGACCGTCATCAAGTGCGTGGCACCGGCTAACGCCACGCCAGCGCAGGTGAAGGACTGCACGGCCGCAAACTCGCCGGCCTTCCTTGCCGGGCTGCGGCCTGGCGACAAGATCGTGGCGATCGATGGCACGCCCATCGCGAACTGGGCCGCGTCGACAAAGATCATCGAGGCCTCGCCGCACAAGACCCTGGCGATGACGATCGACCGCAACGGCACCGATCTCGTCCTCTCGATCACCCCGGTGGACAACGTGAAGTACGCCAATGCCGCCGGAACCAAGACGAAGATCGCCGGCTTCATCGGGGTCTCGCCGGGTGATCACCACTACTACGAGCCGGCCGCCCTGACCGCGGTGCCGGGCGCGATCGGCAGCCAGGTCCGCCAGGGCTGGGACCACCTGATGTCGTTCCCCGACAAAATCGGGAACCTCTTCAACACCGTCTTCGAGGGCAAGAAGCGCAACATCAACGGCGCCATCGGCGTCGTGGGTGTCACCCGCCTCTCCGGTGACTTCGCGCGCAGCAACCAGCTCACGTCCAAGGACAAGGTCTACACGCTCATCGAGCTGCTCGCGAGCGTGAACCTGCTGCTGTTCTTCTTCAACCTCCTGCCACTGCTGCCCCTCGACGGCGGCCACGTGGCCGGAGCGTTGCTGGAGGCCGTCCGCCGCGGGCGGGCCGGGCTGAGGCTGCGCGCCAATCCGCACCCGGTCGGTCCGGACGGCGTGCCGATCGACGGCGTCCAGACCCGCAAGCAGATCTTCGTCGACACCGCGCAGATGCTGCCGATCATGTACGGGGTCGGCTCGCTGATCCTCGTGGTAACACTTCTCACCGTGTACGCCGACATTGTCGACCCCGTTAACCCCTTTAGCGGATGATGGAGCTATGACCGTTTCGCTGGGCATGCCCGCACTACCCCCGCCCGTCCTCGCCCCCCGCCGCCGATCCCGGCAGATCCAGGTCGGCTCGGTGGCCGTCGGTGGGGATGCGCCGGTGTCGGTGCAGTCGATGTGCACCACCCTCACTGCCGACGTCAACGCCACGCTGCAGCAGATCGCCGAGCTCACCGCCGCCGGCTGCGACATCGTGCGGGTGGCGTGCCCGTCCCAGGACGACGCCGAGGCGCTCCCCGCGATCGCGAAGAAGTCGCAGATCCCGGTGATCGCCGACATCCACTTCCAGCCGAAGTACGTCTTCGCCGCCATCGACGCCGGCTGTGCCGCGGTGCGGGTGAACCCCGGCAACATCAAGGCCTTCGACGACAAGGTCGGCGAGATTGCCCGGGCCGCCGCCGATGCCGGGGTCTCGATCCGGATCGGCGTCAACGCCGGCTCGCTCGACAAGCGGTTGCTCGAGAAGTACGGCAAGGCCACGCCCGAGGCGCTCGTCGAGTCGGCCATGAACGAGGCGGCCCTCTTCGAGGAGCACGGCTTCCGCGACTTCAAGATCTCGGTGAAGCACAACGACCCGGTCGTGATGGTGCGCGCCTACGAGCTGCTCGCGCAGGCCTGCGACTACCCGCTGCACCTCGGCGTCACCGAGGCCGGCCCCGCCTTCCAGGGCACGATCAAGTCCTCGGTGGCCTTCGGCGCGCTGCTCTCCCAAGGCATCGGCGACACGATCCGGGTGTCGCTCAGCGCGCCGCCGGTCGAGGAGGTGAAGGTCGGGCTGCAGATCCTGCAGTCGCTCAACCTGCGCCAGCGCAAGCTCGAGATCGTCTCCTGCCCGTCCTGCGGCCGCGCCCAGGTCGACGTCTACACGCTGGCCGAGCGGGTGACGGCCGGCCTCGAGGGCATCGAGGTGCCGCTGCGCGTGGCCGTCATGGGCTGTGTCGTCAACGGCCCAGGCGAGGCCCGGGAGGCCGACCTCGGGGTGGCCTCGGGCAACGGCAAGGGGCAGATCTTCGTCCGCGGCGAGGTCGTCAAGACCGTCCCCGAGTCGATGATCGTCGAGACGCTGATCGAAGAGGCGCTGCGGATGGCCGAGGAGATGGGTGACGCCGGAGTGACCTCCGGCGCCCCCACCGTCTCGATCAACTGACTGACCGCTCCATAGCGGGCCAGGCACATCGGCCTACAGGCCTTCCTTGACCTGGGTCAGTCGGACGTTGTTGCCCGAGGGGTCGCGGAACCCCGCGTCGATCCCGTACGGGCGCTCCTCGGGCGCCTCGGTGAACTCGACGCCCCGGCCGCGCAGCGTCTCGTAGTCCTTCTGGCAGTCGTCGGTGGCCAGGAAGACGGTGCCGGCGAAGCCGAGATTCATCAGCTCCCGGACCTTCTCGGCAGTCTCGGCGTCCATCACCGGCGGGCCGGGGATCTCCATCAGCACGATCGAGATGTCGGGCTGCGTCGCCGGGCCGACGGTGAGCCAGCGGAAGCCTCCCAGCTCCGGGAAGCTGACATCCTGGCGCAGCTCCATGCCGACCTTCGTGGTGTAGAACTCCAGCGCCTCGTTCTGGTCGTGTACCCAGAGCTGCGTGGTGGCGATCGAGATCATGTCGTCTCCCTTGTGGTGGTTGGTGGGGATGACGTTAGGCACTCGCGACAGGTTCCGACTTCTTCATCTGTGCTCTGTTCAACGGGCGCCCGTAGGCGCGGGTGACACACATCGGGATGACGGCCCGCGCGCTTGCCGGCGGGTGGGCCTCGCGGTAGCCGGTGGGGGAGAGCCCATACGTCCTGGTGAAGCTCGTCGTGAACGAGCCGAGGCTGCTGAGCCCGACCGCAATGCAGATCTCGGTGACGGAGCGGTCGGTGTTGCGCAGCAGCGTGGCCGCCCGCTCCAGGCGCCGGGTGAGCAGGTAGGTGTGTGGGGCTGCGCCGTAGGCCCGCCGGAACGCCCGGCTGAAGTGCGCCCGGGAGAGCCCCGCGGCCGCGGCCAGGTCGTCGACGGTCAGCGGGTCGGCGAAGCGGGCGTCGGCCAGGTCCTTGGCGCGGGCCAGGTGACGGGCGGTCGGGACGGAGGCCACGGGAAGCAGTATGGCCGTTTGCGCTCGATGAGGGGATTTAACCCGCGGTAGCTCTGTCGGTCTTCTCATCGTCCTGCCAGACTTGCCACGCCTGCGGGGGTAGGCGGGAAAGGGACGTGGCGTGGGGACTCGGCTCGATCTACTGGAGCGACGGCCGCGCACGCGCGCGCAGCTTGTGAACTACCACCGTCGCCGGGCGATGGCGCGGCTCGACGACCCGGACGTGCGGCAGCTGCGCCGGCTGGTGCGCTCGCTGAAGGAGCGGACGCCGGACGTCGTCTACCTGGGCGACTCCGCGGTGAGCCTGGTCAGCCCCACCGACACCGACCGGCGCACGCTCGTCGACATGGTCATGGCCGGGCTCGAGCCACAGACCGACGTCTACGGCCTGCACGGTGCCGGCTACAACCCGGCCATGTTCACCCAGTACCTGCGCGCCGTCGCCGGTATGGCCACGCCGCCGACGATCCTGCTGTCGCTCTGTGTGCGGCTGGGCACCATGCCGTGGAACCGGCACCCGTACTTCGCCCGGCGGCGCTCGATCGACTTCATGCGCGAGGTCGATCTGGGCCGGCCAGCGCGCATCCGGGCAGCCTTCCCGCGCTCCACCGGCACGGAGTGGGCCGAGCATCTGGCGCGGCGGCACCACACCTGGGTGGGGCCGCTCACCGTCGGCGAGTACACGCGGCCGCTGAAGGACCCTGAGGCGTCGGGCTTCTCGCCTGCGGAGTCGGCCCGGCTGCTCTACGCCTATCACCACGGCGGCGAGGTGGAGCAGAGCTACCTCGACTCGATCGAGGAGCTCGGACGCTCGCTGCGCTCGATCGGCTGCCGGGCAGTGGCCTATCAGACCCCGGTGCCGGTGCAGCGGGGGGTGGAGTACTTCGGTGCGGACTTCAGCACACTCATCCGGAGCAACTTCGCTGCGATGGAGGCGGCCTACCGGCGCGGCCTCGGGCCGGATGCCGTCGTGCTGCAGACCGGCACCGTCTGCACCACCGACGAGTTCCTCGACCCGGACGACGGCAGCGAACACCTCAACCAGGCCGGCCGGGCAAAGGTTGCGACCATGCTGGTGCACGGGGTGCGGGCAGCACGGGCCGAGACGCGCGCTGTAACCGTGCTGCCGCCGCACGGAGGCCGGGCTCCGGTCTGCATCCCTGAGCCGCGGGTTGCGACGCCACAACGGCAGTCCGGCCGGTAACGTCGTGTCGTGACCACGCTGCGTCCTGCGCCCCCGCAGTCGGCGCCCTTCGTCGAGTCACTGGGCGCCGGCCGCGAGGCCGAGGTCACGGCGCTGCTCGATGCCGACCCGATCGTGAACGTCACCCTCGCCGCCCGGCTTGCCGCGGCCCGCTCGCTCATCCCAGCCGTACTCGGAGGCCAGGTACTGGGCGTGCGGGACAGCGCCGGCCAGCTCGGCGCGGCCGTCTTCAACGGGGGGAACCTGCTGCCCATCGGCGGCCAGCCCGCCGCGTGGTCGGCGCTGGCCCGTGAGGTCGCGTCCGGCCGTCGGGCCTGTACCTCGATCGTCGGGCGCCGCGAGTCGGTCGCCGCGATGTGGGACGTCCTCGGGCGGTACTGGGAGGCTGCCCGGGCCATCCGCGCCGAGCAGCCGCTGCTGCTGATCGACGACGCCCGGCTGCTGCCTGACGGTGATCCGTGGGTGCGCGCGATCCGGCCAAGCGAGGGCGAGGCGTATCTCTATGCCGCAGCCGCCATGTTCACCGAGGAGCTGGGCATCTCGCCGCTGGTCGAGCGAGGCGGCGCCGCGTACCGGCGGCGGATCGGTGCGCTGATCGCCGCCGGTCTCGCCTACGGTCTGGTCGGCACCGACGGGCGGATCGTCTTCAAGGCCGATCTCGGTGCCGTGTCAGCCCACACCTGCCAGATCCAGGGCGTCTGGGTCCGCCCCGACCTGCGGGGACGCGGCGTGGGCACCGCGGCGCTGGCCACCGTCATCCGGCACGCGCTCACCCTGGCCCCGACGGTCAGTCTCTACGTCAACGGCTTCAACGAGCCGGCCCGTCGGATGTACGACACCCTCGGCATGCGTCAGGTGGCCACGCTCTCGACGGTGCTGTTCTGAGCGAGCGCTGCCCGTGCGGGACGGGGGACGTCTACCCCGACTGCTGCGGCCGGCTGCACTCGGGCCACGGGACGGCCGCCACTGCGGCGGCGTTGATGCGGTCGCGGTATTCGGCGTTCGCGCTCGGCGAGGTCGGCTACCTGCTCGACACGTGGCACCCCTCGACGCGCCCCGCCTCGATGGAGCTCGACGATCGCCGCTGGCTGCGTCTCGACGTGGTCGACACCGTGGCCGGCGGCCCCTTCGACAGCGACGGCGTCGTCGAGTTCGTCGCCCACTACCGCAGGGACGGCCAGCGCGGGCAGCAGCGTGAGCGGAGCCGTTTCGTCCGGGACGGCGGACGATGGCTCTATGTCGACGGCCTGGCACGCGATGTCGGAAAAGGTGTCAGCGGTCGCCTCTAGGGTGTTGTGGTGATCAAGGCAGTCATCTTCGACTGGGGCGGCACGCTCACCCCATGGCACACCGTCGACGCCGGTGAGGCGTGGAGCGCGGGCGCGGGCGACCCCGAGCTCGGGCGGCGCCTCTTCACCGCCGAGCTCGAACTCTGGCAGCGCAGCCAGCAGCAGCACCGCAGCGGAACGATGCACGAGATCTTCGCCGCGGCCGGGCTGCCCTATGACCCCGAGGTGGTGGCGCGCTATCACGCCTGGTGGGAGCCGCACACCTACGTCGATCCCGATGCCGCCCCGCTCATGACGGCGCTACGGGCCCGCGGTATCAAGGTCGGCGTGCTCTCCAATACCCTCTGGCACCGGGCCGAGCACGAGCGGATCTTCGCCCGCGACGGTATTGCCGAGCTCATCGACGCCGACATCTACACCTCGGACATCGCCTGGACGAAGCCCCACCCGGAGGCCTTCGGTGCGGCTCTGGCCGCCCTCGGCGTCAGCGACCCGGGCAGCGCGGTCTTCGTCGGCGATCGCCCGTGGGACGACATCCACGGCGCACGCTCGGCGGGGCTGCGCACGATCCTGGTCCCGCACAGCGAGATCCCCGAGTCGCAGCGCGGCCCGGTCGAGGCGGAGGCCGACGCCGTGGTGCAGCGTCTTGCCGAGGTGCTGACCCACGTCGACCTGTGGAACAAGCAGAGCGGCGACCTGGGGAACAAGCGGGGCGACGTGGGATCCTCGACGCCATGTTGATCTCCTCGACGCCATGTTGATGCGACTGCTGCGCACCTTCCTGCGCCCCTACCGCACCTGGCTCGCGGCGGTGGTCGTGCTCCAGCTCATCTCCACCGTGGCAGCGCTCTACCTGCCCACCCTCAACGGCGACATCATCGACCGTGGTGTGACGCGGGGCGATACCGGCTACATCCTGCGGCTCGGCGGCATCATGCTCGCGGTCGGCATGCTCCAGATCGTCGCGAGCGTCGCGGCCGTCTTCTTCGGGGCGCGGGCGGCGATGTCGTTCGGACGGGACCTGCGGGCCCGGCTCTTCCACCGGGTGGGGGAGTTCAGCGCGCGAGAGGTGGGGCACTTCGGTGCCCCGTCGCTGATCACCCGCGGCACCAACGACGTGCAGCAGGTCCAGATGCTCGTCGTCCTCGCCTGCACCCTGATGATCGGCGCGCCGATCTCGATCGTCGGCGGCATCATCATGGCGCTGCGGCAGGACCTCGGCCTGTCGTGGTTGCTCGGTGTCAGCCTGCCGTTCCTCGTCGTGGTCATCGGCGTGCTGGTCACCCGGCTGATCCCGCTGTTCCGCGAGATGCAGAGCCGAATCGACACCGTCAACCGCATCCTGCGCGAGCAGATCACCGGCATGCGGGTGGTGCGGGCGTTCGTCCGGGAGCCGCTGGAGGAGGAGCGCTTCGGCCGTGCCAACGACGAGCTGACCCTGACCGGGGTGCGCGCCGGGCGGCTGATGATGTCGATGTTCCCCACCGTGATGCTGGTGCTGAACCTCTCCTCGGTGGCCGTGCTGTGGTTCGGCGCCAACCGGATCAGCCACGACCAGACCCAGATCGGTGACCTGACGGCATTCCTCTCCTATCTGGCGCAGATCCTGATGTCGGTCATGATGGCCACCTTCATGGTGATGATGGTGCCGCGCGCGGCGGTCTGTGCCGAGCGCATCCAGGAGGTGCTCGACACCGAGCCCTCCGTGGTGGTGGCGGCCGAGCCGGTCCGCGAGGTGACGACGCGCGCCGAGGTCGAGCTCCGCGGGGTGAGCTTCGCCTACCCGGGGGCGGCCGCACCCGTGCTCGCCGAGATCGACCTGCGCTGCCGCCCGGGCACCACCACCGCGTTCATCGGCAGCACCGGCTCGGGCAAGACGACCCTGATCTCTCTCATCCCACGCCTCTATGACGCCACGAGCGGGTCGGTGCTGGTCGACGGCGTCGACGTCCGCGACCTCGATCCGGACCTGCTCTCCCGCCTAGTCGGCCTGGTGCCGCAGCGGGCCTACCTGTTCAGTGGCACGGTGGCCAGCAACCTGCGCTACGGAGATCCCGAAGCCACCGACGACGAACTGTGGGCCGCGCTCGAGATCGCCCAGGCCACCGACTTCGTCAAGGCGATGCCCGAGCAGCTCGAGACGGCCATCACGCAGGGCGGTACCAACGTCTCCGGTGGGCAGCGGCAGCGGCTGGCCATCGCCCGGGCCCTGGTCCGCAGGCCCGAGATCTACCTCTTCGACGAGTCGTTCTCCGCGCTCGACCTGGGCACCGACGCCCGGCTGCGCGCCGCGCTGCGGCCGGTCACCCGTGACGCGGCCGTGCTGATCGTGGCCTCCCGCGTCTCCACCATCATCGACGCCGACCAGATCGTGGTGCTGGAGGCGGGCCACGTGGTCGGAGTCGGCACCCACGACGAGCTGCTGGCCAATTGCCCTACCTACACCGAGATCGTCGAGTCCCAGCTCTCCGCGGCGGACGCCGCATGACGAACCTGAGCAAGGGTGCCGACAACGGTCCGGGCAAGGTGGTGCCGAAGCGGCTGCCCCCGGCGTCGGCCGGCGCCCGCGGGGGTGGCCCGCCGTGGATGGGCGCGGCCATGCCCGCCGAGAAGGCGCTCTCTTTCGGCCCGTCCGCCAGGCGCCTGTTGCGCCGGATGGGTCCCAAGCGGCTGCCGCTGCTCGTCGTGGTCGCGCTCGCAGCCGGCAGCGTCACCCTCTCGGTGATCGGCCCGCGGCTCCTCGGCCACGCCACCAACCTGATCTTTGCCGGCTTCATCGGCAAGCAGATTCCCTCGAGCGTCACGCTGCAGCAGGCCGTCGCCCGCGCGAAGGCCGGCGGGCGGGGTGACTACGCCGAGGTGCTCGCCCGCTCCCACGCCCACCCCGGGCAGGGGATCGACTTCGACTCGCTCGGCACGGTGCTGCTGATCGCCGTCTGTCTCTATCTCGGCGCGGCGATCCTGTCGTGGATTCAGGCCTGGCTGCTCAACGGCGTCGTGCAGTCCACGGTGCGCGGGCTGCGGGCCGACATCGACGCCAAGCTCAACCGGCTGCCGCTGCAGTACGTCGACTCGCAGCCCCGGGGGGAGCTGCTCAGCCGGGTCACCAACGACATCGACAACATCGGGCAGAGCCTGCAGCAGACGCTGAGCCAGGTGCTCACCTCGCTGCTGACCGTCATCGGGGTGCTCACGATGATGTTCCTCATCTCGCCGGTGCTGGCGGTCATCGCGCTGGTCACGGTGCCGCTGTCGATCTACGTCACGAAGACGATCGCCAAGCGCTCGCAGGGCCGGTTCATCGCCCAGTGGCGCAACACCGGCAAGCTCAACGGCCAGATCGAGGAGGCCTTCGCCGGCCACGAGCTGGTGCGCGTCTTTGGCCGTGGGGCCGAGGTGGAGGCGGTCTTCGCCGCCACGAACGAGGAGCTCTACCAGGCCAGCTTCGGGGCGCAGTTCGTCAGCGGCATCATCATGCCGGCGATGATGTTCATCGGGAACCTCAACTACGTGCTCATTGCCGTGGTGGGCGGGCTGCGGGTGGCCTCGGGCACGCTCTCCCTGGG
>JAOPUX010000058.1 GCA_025963285.1 Jatrophihabitans sp. | reverse complement strand
CGCCCGGCGGGTCGAGATCGGCGGTGTTACGGCGTGAAGGCCAGCACCTGCGGGTCGTGGTCACTGGTCTGGTTGGCGTACTCGGAGTTGACGTGGACCACCTGGTACTTGACCCCCGCCACCTTCGGTGAGACCAGGATGTGGTCGAGCACCTCGCTGATGCCGTCGTAGTCGTAGGTGTACTGCTGATTGGCCGGCAGCGTGGTGATGAGATCCGTCAGGTCGGACTTGCCGGTGCCTGCGGCGTTGCCGTACTTCAGCACGTTCAGCGCGGGGCTGAACTGATAGTCGTTCAGGTCGCCGACCACCACGACGTCCGCGCTCGGCTTGATCGCCAGGATCGACGAGACGAACTGGTGCACCGCCGCCGCCTGGCCCGCACGCTGGACCTCCGACGAGCGGGTCGGGTACTGGAAGCGGCCGTCGGCGTTCTGGTCGCCGAGCTTGGCGTCGAAGTGGTTGGCGATCACGAAGACGTCCTTGCCGTTGAACTTGAACTCCCCGACGAGCGGCTTGCGGCTCGACGACCAGATCGGGTTGGTGGGGTCGATCCGACCCGGGGAGAGGGAGAGCGTGGGCTTGCCGAGGACGTTGGACGACACCGTGGTGCCGGTGGTGGTGCGGTTCACGCCGGCCTTGCCCGCATCGACGAAGGAGACGCGCTTCGGGTCGAAGAGGAAGACGACGCGGATGTTGCCGCCCGGCTGACCTCCGTCGGCATCGTTGGCGGGGTCGATCTCCCGGTAGGAGTAGGACGGGCCGCCGGCGGCCTTGATCGCGCCCGTCAGCTTGGCGATCGTGGCGTCGGCGGCCACGGTGCCGTCATCGGTGGCGCCGCTGTTGTCCTGGACCTCCTCCAGTGCCACGACGTCTGGCGAGGCGAGGTTGGTGACCACGCCGTGGGCGAGTGCGTCGTACTTGGACTGCGGGTCGGACGGTGCGAGGTTCTCCACGTTGTAGGTGGCCACCGAGAGCTGGGTCTTCTTGGCAGCGGTGGCGACGACCGGCGGCAGGTTGTTGTGCTGCACGGTGCCGAGGGTGGTGGCGGCGATCAGGTAACCGCCGTACTGCGAGTAGTCGATCGGGCCGACCGTGGCGCCGGTGAAGACGTCACCGACGTTCACCTCCGGGTTGGAGCCGTCGGCGGGCACCACCTCGAGGCGTCCGGAGGGCGTGGCGTTCTCCGCCTGCAGCAGGGTGCCGCCGCGGTAGCTGACCTGCTGGCTCGGCTTGGTGGTGATGTACTGCTCGCCGTAGCTGTCCGACGGGCCGACCACGCGGGCGTCGTCGACCTCCACGAGCATCCCCTCGATCGATTCGTAGTAGTCGAGCGCCGAGCGGGTGGGCGTGATCGGGGTGCTCTCGATGTTCGCTCCGCCGAGGTCGGGGGCGTAGAGGCTCGGCACGGTGGTCGGCGTAAGGAGGATCGGTGCCGGCACCGGGTTACCGCTGGAGAGCACGGTGGTGGACGAGGTACCGATCTCGGTGACCGAGAGGTTCGACGTGCTGCTGGTGCTGTCGCCGCTGGCCAGCGGGTAGTAGTCGCTGACCTTGCCGCTGACGAGCACCGAGTCGCCGACCGAGACGGTGGGCGCTGAGCCGGTGTAGACGAAGATGCCCTCGCTGGTGGCCGGGTTGCTGTCGGGGTTCGGGTCCTGCAGCCAGTACCCCTTGCTCGAGCCGCCGGTGCGCAGCCCCGTGACGATGCCGGGGACGTTCGTGACGCTCTGGCCGGCGACCGGTGAGAGCCAACTGGAGCCCTGGATGTCGTGGATCCGCAGCGGTCCGGGCTGCGTGCTACCGCCGCCCCCGCCGGTGCCGCCGGAGGTCGGGGTTGGGGCGGCCGCGGTGAAGTCCGTGCCGTTCTGGTCGGTGTCCGCTGCGCTGCTCCGGTGGGCGGAGGTGGTGTTGCTCAGCAGCGGGGCGTCCGCGGTGCCCTCGTGCACCACGGCCGTGCCGTAGCCGACCAGGTCGGCGATGTCGGAGTCCGCGGCGCAGTCGGCGGCCGTCTTGCAGGTGAGCAGCGCGCTGGTCCTCGTCACCGCGACGGTGCCCGACGTGCCAGAAAGGTTGATGGTGCCGGTGGCCTGCGGGGTCGGCAGCGGTGCCGGAGAGGCGGCGCCAGCCGCCTCCTGCACCAGATAGGAGGCGCCGGCGGCGATGCTGCCGACGAGGGCGGTGCTCTGCCAGGTAGTGGTGGCGCCCGGGCTGGCCGAGATGTACTGGACCGTCCAGCCGGTGAGGTCGACGGCCGCCGACCCCCGGTTGGTCAGTTCGATGAAGTCGTTCGTGTACTGCGCCCCGGAGTTGCCCCCGCCGCCGTAGACCTCGCTGAGGACCACCCCTGTCGACGGGGTCGCCTGTGCGGTGGTGACCGTCACCGCGAGGGCGGCGACCACCGCCACGGTGGTGAGTACCGCTGCCGTGGCAACGGGGCGCTTTCGCAGCATGGTGGTGACTCCTCGAACTCGGGTGGTGGGCCGCCGATGATCCTGATTGGGGGAATGCCCGGATCGTTACAACTCGTTGAACGTAACGTGCATACCGGGCAAATGCCCATACCGCGATTGCCCGCCGCCTGAAACGGTGGGGGCGGCGTGGCGAGACCACCGACGGGGTGCGAGGGTGACGGCGTGAGGTTGCTACTGATCGGCCCTCCCGGTTCCGGCAAGGGGACGCAGGGCGCGCGGCTTGCTGCCCGCCTGGGCATCGAGCACATCGCCGCCGGCGACCTGCTGCGCGCCGAGGTGAAGGCCGAGACTCCGCTCGGGCGGCAGGTCACCGCGCTGATGCAGCGTGGTGATCTCGTGCCCGACGAGGTGATCCTGAGCCTGCTGCTCCCGAAGGTCCTGGCCGCCGCCGAGGCCAACGGCTACCTCCTCGACGGTTTCCCGCGCTCGGTCGACCAGGCGGTGGAGGCCCGGAAGCTGGCCGAGCAGGCCGGCGCCAGCCCGGACCACGTGATCTACCTGGACGTGCCGCGCGAGGAGCTGATGCGCCGCATCCTGGCCCGTGCCGAGATCGAGGGCCGCGCCGACGACAACCCTGAGACGGTGGCGAACCGGCTCAAGGTCTTCGAGGAGGCCACGCACCCGCTCGTCGACTACTACCGCGAACGCGGGCTACTGCGGGTTGTCGATGCCAATCAGGACCAGGACGCCGTCACCGAGGCCATTCTGGGCGCACTCGACGCCGAGTGAGGCTTCCGCGCGAAATCACCTTCGAGTGCCAGGATCGCCACCTATGGCGACGTGGCTGCCCGCGATCGGGAAGAATGAACCGGTGACCACGCCTGCCGCGAGCGCCCTCCCGTCGATCGGCGCCGTGGTGCTGAGCCAGGGCACCCGCATGGCCGAGCTGATCCGCTGCCTCGACGGCCTGCGTAGCCAGGTCGGGATCGACCTCGACATCCTGGTGGTCGGCAACGGCTGGGTGCCCGAGGGCATCGGCGACGGGCTGCGCACTCTCGCCCTGGCGGAGAACCTCGGTATCCCCGAGGGGCGCAACGTCGGTGCTGCCGCGGTGCGCGGCGAGCTCATCTGCTTCATCGACGACGACGCCTGGATCGACGACCCGCACCTGCTGGCCCGGATGGCGCACGCCTTCACGCTGCGTCCGGAGATCGGCTCGGTGCAGCCGCATGTCTGCGACGAGCACGGCACCACCATGCGCCGCTGGGTGCCGCGATGGCGTACCAGCGACCCGGATCGACCGGGCCCGGGGTTCACGATCGCCGAGTGCATCTTCGTGGTGCGTCGCGAGGCCTTCGACGGCGTCGGTGGCTGGCCCGGCCACTTCTTCTACGGGCACGAGGGCATCGACCTCACCTGGCGGCTCTGGGATGCGGGGTGGGAGGTCTTCTACGCAGGCAACCTCACCGCCCACCACCCGGCGACGAGCCCAGCCCGGCACGCGGTCTTCTACCGCCACAACGCCCGCAACCGGGTCTGGGTGGCGCGACGCAACCTGCCTGCGGCCATCGTGCCCGTCTACCTCGCCGCGTGGATCCTGATCACGATCGTCCGGTTGGCCCGCGAACCCCGTGCGCTCGTCACCTGGGGCCGGGGCTTCGTCGAGGGCTGGCGCACCTACCCCGGTCAGCGCCGGCCGATGAGCTGGTCGACGGTGCGCCACCTGGCCAGGCTCGGCCACCCGCCGATCGTCTGAGCGCTACTCCGGTGCTGGCGCCCGCAGCCGGCTGGAGAGCAGCACCGCCAGCAGGTGGCCGCCGGCGAGCACGATCGCCAGCGGCAGCATGATCGCGGTGAAGCCCCGCAGCACGTGGTGGCCGCCGATGATGGCGTCGATGCTCGCCAGCACGAGCAGCAGGAGGCCGAACTCGATCGAGATGAAGACCCGGAAGATCGGGAAGGCCTTCAGGCCGCCACGGAGCTTGGCCAGCAGGCCGATCCGCATCACCGTCACCGACTCGACGTCGGCCAGCATCGGCAGCTTGGCCGCCGCGCGGGCCACGTGCACCAGGTCGGTGAAGGCCTTGTTCAGCAGCACGACGACGCCGGTGAGGGCACCGAGGGTCGTCCAGCCGCCGATCGAGCCCAGCCCGCCGTCGACGTGCACACCGAGGCCGATCGGCAGCAGCGCCTCGGTGGTGTAGTGGCCGATCCGGTCGAGGTAGACCCCGGCCGGCGAGAAGAGCTTGCGGGCACGGGCGATCTCGCCGTCGCTGCAGTCGACGAGGATCTGCAGCTGCATCGCCAGGGCGCAGATCAGCACCGCCCACCACGACGGCCAGACGAGCACCGCCGCGCCCCCGGCTCCGATTCCGATCATCAGCCAGGTGACGCCGTTGGGCGTGATGCCGGTCGGCAGCAGCAGCCTGGTCAGGTAGATCGAGCCCTTGCGCAGGTACAGCGCACCGGCCCAGTGCTCGGCGTTGCGCCGGTTCATCGTCGACGGTGGCTGGGCCACCGCGCGCAGCTCGGCCATGGTGAAGCGGGGGATCGTCAAGCTCTGCTCACCGTCGCGTTGGCGGTGGCCAGGTCGGCCGGGGTGTCGACCTCGACGGCAGACAGGGCGGAGATGTCCAGGGCGGCGATGCGCAGGCCGTCCTTCTCGATCGCCAGCTCGAGGCCGCGCTCGAAGTAGTCCTGGTCGTCGACCTCGGTGAGCCGCTGGATCAGGGCTCCCTTGTCCGCACCGGCGATGTAGTTGACGCCCACCGCCTCGCCGAGGCCGCCGACGACCGACTTGGAGAGCTGCTGGATCCAGCCGTCGGCATCGACGGTGTACTTCACCTCTTCGTCGGCGACGCTGGAGCGGTTGACGGCCACGAACGACTGGCCCGCCTCGATCAGCGGCACGGTGAACGGGAGCAGGGCGCCGTCGAAGACGACGTCACCGTTCATCCACAGCACGCCGCCCTCGCCCGAGCCACGCAGTGCCCGGAGCAGGCTCTGCGAGGTGTTGGTCTCGTCGTAGGCCTCGTTGTAGACGAAGAGCGCCGACGGGTGGGCCTCGAGGATCATCTCCAGTTTGAAGCCGACCACGATGTAGACCTGCGCCGC
>JAOPUX010000054.1 GCA_025963285.1 Jatrophihabitans sp. | reverse complement strand
CGGCGTCGGTGCGTTCCTCGTCTGGGGTGACCCGGCGCTCTACGACAGCACGCTACGGGTGATCGACCGCATCCTGGCCCGTGGCGTGGCCGACTTCGACTACCGGGTGATCCCTGGCATCACCAGCATCAACACCCTCACCGCCCAGCACCGGCTGCCGCTGAACCGGATAGGCGAGCCGATCCACATCACCACCGGGCGGCGGCTGGCCGCCGGACTCCCCGAGGGGCTGGACAGTGCCGTCGTGATGCTCGACGCGGGGATGGCCGCCGAGACGCTGGACGACCCGGCCTGGCACATCTACTGGGGCGCCTACCTGGGTACACCCGACGAGGTGCTGATGTCAGGCCGCGTGGTGGAGGTGGTCGCGGAGATCGCCGAGACGAAGCGGAGACTCCGCGAACGGCACGGCTGGATCATGGACACGTACCTGATCCGGCGCGAGGCGGACTAGCCGGAGCGGTCGCGCGCCGGGCTGTAGAGGTGGCTGTCGCAGAAGCTTCCCGCCGCGAGCACCTGCCCCACCACGATCACCGCGGTGCGCCGGATGCCCGCGGCGTGGACGGCGTCGGCTATGTCGGCGAGCGTGCCGCGCAGCACCTGCTCGTCGCTCCGGCTGGCGTTGGCCACCACGGCGGCCGGGCAGTCCGCGCCGTAGTGCGGGGTCAGCTGGGCGACCACCTCGTCGATGCGCTGGACGGCCAGGTGCAGCACGAGCGTGGCGCGGGACGCCCCGAAGGTCGCCAGCTCCTCGCCGGGTGGCATCGGGGTGGCCTGGTTGGCGATGCGGGTCAGGATCACGCTCTGCCCGACCGTCGGCACGGTGAGCTCCTGGCGCAGCGCCGCGGCCGCCGCGGCGAAGGCCGGCACCCCCGGCACGATGTCGTAGCCGATCCCGGCGGCGTCGAGGCGGCGCGCCTGCTCGGCCACGGCGCTGAAGATCGACGGGTCGCCAGAGCAGAGCCGCACCACGTCCTGCCCCGCCGCGTCGGCGGTGACCAGCTCCGCGGTGATCTCGTCCAGCGTCAGCTCGGCGGTGTTCACCAGCCGCGCACCGGGCGGGCAGTGCGCGATCACCTCGTCGGGCACCAGGGCCCCGGCGTAGAGGCAGACCGAGCACTCCTGGAGCAGCCGCGCCGCGCGCAGGGTGATCAGGTCGGCGGCACCGGGACCGGCGCCGACGAAGTGGACCGTCACGCTTCGGCCTTCCGGTAGCTGCGGGTCTTGCGGTAACACCACTGGGTGACGGGCATGGCCGGGCGCCAGCCGGTGAAGGCGCCCACCGGCTCGGCGCGCTGCACGGCGAGGCGGGTGAGGCTGCCGCCCAGCGTCGCGTGCCAGTTGGCCAGCACCATCTCCGTCTCCAGGGTGACGGCGTTGGCCACGATCCGCCCGCCGGTGTCGAGGGCGTCCAGGCAGGCCTCGATCACCCCCGGCACGCTGACCGCCCCGCCAACGAAGACCGCGTCCGGCCGCGGCAGCCCGGCCAGCGCCTCCGGGGCGGCGCCGGCCACGATCGACAGGCCGGGCACGCCGAGCAGGTCGGCGTTGCGTCCTACCCGCTCGCGGCGGTCGGCCCGCGGCTCGATGGCGATGGCGTGGCAGGACGGGTGGGTGCGCATCCATTCGATGCCGACGCTGCCCGAGCCGGCCCCGACGTCCCAGAGCAGGTGGCCCGGGATCGGGACGAGGGCGGCGAGGGCCAGCGCCCGGATCTCGCGCTTGGTGATCTGACCGTCGTGCTCGAAGGCGTCGTCCGGCAGCCCGGGGGTGCGGGGCAGCACGAGCGTGCCCTCGTCAGCCCGGCAGTCGATGGCGACGATCGCGAGCGGGTCGTGCTCGGCACCGCGGACCCCGACCTCCTCGAGCGGGCCGCCCAGCTGGGCGAGCACCGTCACCGTGCTGTCGCCGTAGCCGCGGTCGTGCAGCAGCGTGGCGACCCGCTCGGCGCCGTCGGCGGAGGAGACGAGCACGAAGAGGCGCCGCCCCGGCTGGAGCGCGGGGTAGAGCGTCAACAGTGGCCGCCCGACGAGGCTGATGACGTCGACCTCGTCGAGGGACCAGCCCAGCCGGGCGGCGGCCAGCGACACCGAGCTGGGGTGGGGGAGCACGTTGAGGCGCCCGGCCCCGATCAGCCGGACGAGGGTGGACCCGATGCCGAAGAACATCGGGTCACCGCTGGCGAGCACGGCCAGCCCGCGGGGGGCGAGCTCGTCGACCAGGTCGCCGAGGGCCGGCAGCAGCGGGGTAGGCAGCGCGATGCGCTCGCCGCCGACGGACTCCGGCAGGAGGGCCAGCTGGCGTGGTCCGCCCAGGATCACGCCGGCTGACTTCAGCGCGCTGCGGGACGTCTTGGCCATGCCGTCCCAGCCGTCGGCACCGATGCCGATCACGCAGACGGGGGCGTTCTCCACCCGTGGAGCCTACGACCTCGGCTGCTACAACTCCTCGCCGCTGATCAGGACGCAGTCCCCGCACATGCCGCCGCCGGGGATCTTGTAGAACAGGCAGCAGTTGTTGCGCCGGAAGCTGCCGCTCTCGTAGGACGCTCTCCCCAGTAGTGGCTGCTGGGCGAGAGAGGTGCGCACGATCGCGACCGGATCGACGAGCAGCGGTTCCGCGCTGCGCAGCAGCATGGTGGCGGCCCCGTTGAGCGCCGAGGCGACATTCCCCCACAGGACGTGGGGGGAGAGGGCGAAGGTCGCGGCGAACGCGGCCGCAAGCTGGCCGATCGGTGGGCTGACCGGCCCGTTGCGCTCGCCCTCGCGGGCCGCCACAACGGCGATCGGGACGGGGCCGCCCCCGACCCGCTGCCAGCGCAGGCCGTCGACCTCGATCAACGGGACGTGCCCGGTGAGTGCAGCAGCGCCCAGGGCCGGGGCGAGCAGCCGCGAGGCCAGGCCGAGGAAGTGCGTCGAGGCACAGGCCCGCAGATCGAGGTCGGCCACCGGGATCCGGGTCCGCTCGGAGAGCACCCGCCGGACGCCGTCGACGTTCTCGCGCAGGACCGCCGGGTCGAGGAGCTCCCCGAACTGCCGCCAGGGGCCGTCGTCGGCGCCGAGCTGCACCGCGAAGTAGGGCCCGATCGCCGAGACCCGGGCCAGCGCGTCGGCGGCGCGGGCGTCGATCGAGTGGGGCACGGGGCAAGCCTGCCACGGTGTGAGAGCATCGACGCCGACGGCTGCGGAGGAACTCGGTGCGAATCCGAGGCGGTCCCGCCACTGTGACCGGCCCGTTTCTTGCCTCTGAGGAGCGGCACCCGGAAGCCAGGACATCGGCAGCCGTGCCACGCAACGTCCCGCTGCGTGGTCGCGTCGGCGGGCGAGGACACCCGCTTGATGAGGGGATATCCGCCCGTGGCCCGCTTCCCGTTCACCGGTGTGGTCGAGATGGCCGACATGCGGCTCGCCCTCGTGCTGAATGCCATCTCACCGGCCATCGGCGGGGTGCTGGTGCGTGGCGAGAAGGGCACCGCCAAGTCGACGGCCGTGCGCGCGCTGGCCGCCGTGCTGCCCGCGGTGGACGTGGTCGAGGGCTGCCGCTTCTCGTGTGATCCGGCAGCGCCCGATGCCGACTGCCCCGACGGCCCGCATGCCGCCTCGGCACCTTCGGTGACTCGCCCGGCGCGGCTGGTCGAGCTGCCGGTCGGCTCGACCGAGGACCGTCTCACCGGCTCGCTGGACGTCGAGCGCGCGCTGACGCAGGGCATCACCACGTTCCAGCCCGGGCTGCTCGCCGGGGCACACCGGGGCGTGCTCTACGTCGACGAGGTCAACCTGCTGCACGACCACCTCGTCGACCTGCTCCTCGACGCCGCGGCGCTCGGCACCAACTACGTGGAGCGCGACGGCGTCTCGGTGCGGCATGCGGCCCGGTTCCTGCTCGTCGGCACGATGAACCCCGAGGAGGGGGAGCTGCGGCCCCAGCTGCTCGACCGCTTCGGCCTCACAGTCGAGGTCGCCGCCCCGCGTGACGTCGCCCTGAGGGCCGAGGTGGTGCGGCGCCGGCTGGCCTTCGACGCCGACCCCGACGCCTTCGCCGCCCGCTTCGCCGAAGAGGAGAGCGCGCTGGCCGACTCGATCCGTACGGCTCGCGAGCTGCTGCCCTCGGTCGTGTTGGGGGACGCGGCTCTCGAGCAGATCGCGGCCGTCTGTGCGGCCTTCGACGTCGACGGCCTGCGGGCCGACATCGTCACCGCCCGCGCCGCGATGGCCCACGCCGCCTGGCGGGGGAGTACCGAGGTGAGCACCGAGGACATCCGCGAGGCCGCCCGGCTGGCCCTGCCGCACCGCCGCCGCCGCAACCCCTTCGACGCACCCGGCCTCGACGAGCGGCAGCTCGACGACGCGCTCGGCAGCCCTGAGCCTGACCCTGAGCCTGACCCGGACGGCCCCGGCGACGGCCCCGGCGAAGGCGGGGAGTCGGCCCCCTCGCCCGGGCAAGCTCCAGGCCGGGAGGAGGGCGCGGACCAACCGGAAGCCGGCGGTGATCAGGGAGCGAGCGGTGATCAGGGAGCGGGCGGCCAGCGGATCGCCGCCCCCGGCGCGACCTTCCGCGCGAAACTGATCGAGGTGCCCGGTGTGGGCACGGGGGCGGCCGGCCGGCGCTCCCGTGCCGTCACCGAGACGGGGCGCACCGTCGCGGCCCGCCGGCCGGTGGGCCCGGTGCGGCACGTCCACCTCGTCGGCACGATCGTTGCCGCGGCTCCGCACCAGCGGGCCCGCGGCAGCCACGGCCCCGGCCTCACCCTGCTCCGCGACGACCTGCGCGAGGCGCTGCGCGAGGGCAAGGAGGGCAACCTCGTCCTCTTCGTCGTCGACGCCAGCGGCTCGATGGCGGCACGGGCCCGGATGGCCGCAGTGAAGGGCGCGGTGCTCTCGCTGCTGCTCGATGCCTACCAGCGCCGGGACAAGGTGGGCCTGATCAGCTTCCGAGGCAGCACTGCCGAGCTGCTGCTGCCGCCCACGAGTTCGGTGGAGGCCGCGGCGGCACGGCTGACGACCATGCCCACCGGTGGCCGCACGCCGCTGCAGACGGGCCTGCTCGAGGCGCACGCCGTGCTGGCCCGCGAACGGCTGCGCGACCCGCAGCGCCGACCCCTGCTCGTGGTGGTGACCGACGGCCGGCACACCTCGGGTGCAGACCCGTCGCGGGCTGCGGCGCTGCTCGAACGCGACGGAGTGGCCAGCGTGGTGGTCGATTGTGAGTCCGGCCCGGTTCGGCTGGGGATGGCGGTGACCCTGGCCGAGCAGCTCGGCGGAACGTGCCTGCAGCTCGGGGAGCTGGCCGCGGGGGACGGGGCCGCACAGAACCTTGCCGATTCGGTGCGCGCGCTGCGGGGGGTGGCGTAATGCCGCAGGGCGTGCCGGAGACGGTTCCGGCCGACGGTCTGACCACGCGCCAGCGTCGCAATCGCCCGCTGCTGATCGTCCACACCGGCGAGATGAAGGGGAAGTCCACGGCCGCCTTCGGGCTGGCTCTGCGGGGCTGGAACCAGGGTTGGGACATCGGCGTCTACCAGTTCGTCAAGAGTGCGAAATGGAAGGTGGGCGAGGAGGAGGCGTTCCTCGCGCTCGGCCGGTTGCACGAGCAGACCGGCGAGGGTGGCGCGGTCGTCTGGCAGAAGATGGGCGCGGGCTGGTCCTGGATCCAGCGCGGCCCGTCCGAGGACCATGCGGCGAATGCCCGCGACGGCTGGGAGCAGATCAAACGCGACCTCGCCGCGGAGCGCTTCGGTGTCTACGTCCTCGACGAGTTCACCTATCCGATGAAGTGGGGCTGGATCGATGCCGCCGAGGTGGCGGAGACGCTGCGCAACCGGCCCGGCCACCAGCACGTGATCGTCACCGGCCGCAGTGCCGCACCGGAGCTCGTCGAGGCGGCTGACCTGGTCGTCGAGATGACCAAGATCAAGCACCCGATGGACGCCGGCCAGAAGGGCCAGCGGGGGATCGAGTGGTAGCGATTCCGCGGGTCGTGATCGCGGCGGCGGCGAGCGGTCAGGGCAAGACCTCGATAGCGACGGGCCTGCTCGGCGCCTTCCGGGCTCGCGGGCGCACGGTGTCGCCGCACAAGGTGGGGCCGGATTACATCGACCCCGGCTACCACGGGCTGGCTGCCGGCCGGCCCGGTCGCAACCTGGACCCCTGGCTGGTGGGCGAGGAGCGGATCGTGCCGCTCTTCGTGCACGGGGCCACGACGCCGACCACCGCCGACCTCGCGATCGTCGAGGGTGTCATGGGCCTCTTCGACGGGGCGACCGGGCTCGGTGAGTACGCCTCCACCGCGCATATCGCGCGCCTGCTGCAGGCCCCGGTGATCCTGGTCGTCGACGGTTCCGGCGTGGGGCGTTCGGTGGCGGCGCTGGTACACGGGTTCGCCACCTTCGACCCGGCGATCCGGATCGGCGGCGTGATCTTCAACCGGGTCGGCACGCCGCGCCACGAGCAGATCCTGCGCGAGGCGGTCGAGTCGGTGGGGGTGCCGGTGCTCGGCGCCGTCTACCGGCAGGAGGCGCTGGCCGTGCCGTCGAGGCACCTCGGGTTGATCCCCGCGGCGGAGCGAACCGCTGAGGCGACAGCAACGGTGGCGGTACTGGCCGACGTCGTCGGGGCGAGCGTCGACCTGGCCGCGATCGAGCAGCTGGCAGCCACCGCGCCGGCGCTAGAGACGCCCGCGGCGGCCGAGAGACCGGCCACCCGGCGGACCCTGATCGCCGTGGCCGGCGGCGCGGCGTTCACGTTCGGGTATGCCGAGCAGGCCGAGCTGCTCTCGGCCGCCGGCGCCGAGGTCGTCACCGTCGACCCGCTCCGCGACGAGGCACTGCCCGCCGGCACGGCTGGACTGGTGATCGGCGGCGGCTTCCCCGAGGTGCATGCCGACGAGCTCTCGG
The DNA here is from genome assembly GCA_025963285.1 of Jatrophihabitans sp. Lineage (GTDB taxonomy): Bacteria > Actinomycetota > Actinomycetes > Mycobacteriales > Jatrophihabitantaceae > JAOPUX01. The sequence continues at coordinate 63,075 of JAOPUX010000054.1, read as the reverse complement.
CCAACGTGCCGCTGCGCAGGTCGATCAGCGCGCTGGCCGCGAGCGGTGCCCCGGTCGCGGCTGAGTGCGCCGGGCTGCTCTACCTGGCCCGCAGCCTGGACGGCCGGCCGATGTGTGGTGTCCTCGACGTCGAGGCCCAGATGACGCCCCGCCTGTCGCTGGGCTATCGCGAGGCCGTCGCCACCTCCGACTCCGTGCTGGCCGCAGCGGGCACGCGGGTCCGCGGCCACGAGTTCCACCGCACGAGCTGCACGCCGGCCCAGGCGCCGGCGTGGAGGTGGCAGGGCCCCGCGGGCGCGGTGGACGACGGTGCTGTCGCCAGCGGGGTGCACGCGTCGTACCTGCACCTGCACTGGGCGGGCAATCCCGGCATGGCCGAGCGCTTCGTCGCGGCCACGGTGCCGGCATGATCGACGAGCTGCTCGGCCATCACGGTGATCGTGACGCCCTGCCCGGGCTCGTCGACCTGGCCGTGAACGTGCGTGCCGGCACCCCGCCGGCCTGGCTGCGCGAGGAGATCGCCGCGGCGGACCTGGCGCGCTACCCCGACCAGGCCGAGGCGCTGCGCGCGGTCGCGCGGCGTCACGGCCGGCGCACCGACGAGGTACTCCTGACGGCTGGCGCCGCCGAGGCCTTCGTGCTGATTGCCCGCGCCTTCGCCGGCAGGTCGGCGCTGGTGGTGCACCCGCAGTTCACCGAGCCGGAGGTGGCACTGCGGGTGGCGGGCCACCGGGTGGAGCGGCTGCTGCTGGAGTGGCCGTTCGTGCTCGACCCGAGGCTCGTCGATCCGGCGGCTGAGCTTGTGGTCGTCGGCAACCCGACGAACCCGACCTCGGTGCTGCACCCGGCCGCGGTGCTGCGCGGCCTGCGGCGTGACGACCGGCTGGTCGTGGTCGACGAGGCCTTCGCCGACTGCGTGCCGGGCGAGCCCGAGTCCCTGGCCGACGGCGACCTCGCCGGCCTGATCGTGATCCGCAGCCTCACGAAGACGTGGGGGCTGGCCGGCCTGCGGGTGGGCTACGTGCTCGCCGCGGCGGACGTGATCGACGCGCTGCGCTCGGTGCAGCACGCCTGGCCGGTCAGCGCGCCGGCGCTCGCGGCCTGCGTGGCGGTCAGCCGGCCGGCGGCGGTGGCCGAGGCCGACGCGTGGGCGAGGAAGCTGGAGACCGACCGATCCGGGTTGGCGGCCGAGCTGGCTGCCCTGCCGGGTGTGCGGGTCGTGCCCGGCGGGCGGGCGTCGTTCCTGCTGCTGGACACCGGACGCCCCGGCGTTCGCGAGCGGCTGCACGATCATGGCTTCGCCGTCCGGCGGGGCGAGACCTTTCCGGGGCTGTCGGGGGACTGGGTCCGCGTCGCGGTCCGCGACCCTGCCACGAACCACCGCTTCACCGCCGCGCTCGCGGCGGTCGTCAGTGAGGAGAGCTGATGGACCTCGACCCGATGTCGCTCTACGGGGCGATCGCGCAGCGCCGTGACGTCCGGACCGGCTTCACCCTGGAGCCGGTGGACGACGCGGCCCTCATCCGAGTGCTGCAGGCCGCGCATCAGGCTCCGAGCGTCGGCTTCTCCCAACCGTGGGACTTCATCGTGATCCGCGACCTCGGCGTGCGCACCCGGGTGCAGGCGATCGTGCAGCGCGCGCGCAACGACTACGCGGCGTCACTGCCGGCGGCCCGGGCGAGTGCCTTCGCCAACCTCAAGGTCGAGGCGATCCTGGACACCCCGGTGAACATCGTCGTCACCAGCGACGCCACCCGCGGCGGGCGGCACGTGCTCGGCAGGCAGACGCAGCCGAAGATGGCGTCGTTCTCCACGGCCTGCGCGGTGCAGAACCTCTGGCTGGCCGCCCGCGGCGAGGGGCTGGGCATCGGCTGGGTGAGCTTCTTCGACGAGCGGGAGCTGGCCGCCGAGCTCGGCCTGCCGCCGCACGTCGAGATCGTCGCCTACCTCTGCCTGGGGCACGTGGAGCAGTTCCCCGGCGCCCCGGAGCTGGCACTGGCCGGCTGGGCCAGCCGCCGCCCGCTCACCTGGGCGGTGCACCAGGAGAGCTGGGGCAGCCACGGCCTGCCCGGAGAGGAGCCCGTCACCATGCTCGAGGACACCATCGCGGCAATCACCCCGCTGGACGAGGCGGCTCTCGCCGCGGCGCGCGCCCGGCAGGACCTGCTGACCAAGCCCCGCGGCTCGCTCGGGGTGCTGGAGGACGTCTCGGTGCAGCTGGCCGGACTGGCCGGGGCCTGCCCGCCGCCGATGCCGGAGCCCGCGGTGGTGGCCGTCTTCGCCGCCGATCACGGCGTCTACGCGCAGGGCGTGACCCCGTGGCCGCAGGAGGTCACCGGGCAGATGGTCGCGAACTTCCTCGGCGGCGGTGCCGTGATCAACGCCGTCGCCGCGCAGGCCGGTGCGGAGGTCGTGGTCGTCGACATCGGCGTGGCCATGCAGCTCGACCCGGTGCCGGGGCTGCTGCCCCGCAAGGTCCGCCTCGGCACCGCCGACATGACCGTCGAGCCCGCGATGACCCGCGAGCAGGCCCGTGCCGCGATCGAGGTGGGTATCGAACTGGCCCGTGATCTCGTGGCGGCCGGGAACCGCTGCCTGCTCACCGGCGACATGGGCATCGCCAACACCACCGCCTCGGCTGCGCTGATCGCGGCCTTCACCGGCGCCTCGCCTGCCGAGATCACCGGTCGCGGCACGGGTATCGACGACGAGACGCTGGCCCGCAAGATCGAGGTGATCGAGCGGGCGCTGGCCCTGCACCAGCCCGACGCCGCGGACCCGGTCGGGGTGCTCGCAGCAGTCGGCGGGCTGGAGCACGCGGCGCTGGCCGGCTTCCTGCTCGGTGCCGCAGCGCTGCGCACCCCGGTGGTGCTCGACGGCGTGATCGCCTGCTCGGCTGCGCTGGTGGCCACCGCCCTGGCCCCGGACAGCGTCGGGGCCATGATCGCCGGGCATCGCTCCGCCGAGCCGGGTGCCACCCGTGCGCTGGCCTACCTCGGGCTGCGCCCGCTGGTCGACCTCGACCTGCGGCTGGGCGAGGGGTCCGGCGCGGCGCTCTCACTGCCGCTAGTCCAGGCGGCGGTGCGGATCCTCCGTGAGGTGGCGACCTTCGACAGTGCGGGAGTGACGGACAAGGACGGCGCATGAGCGACATCTGGTTAGCGAATGGGCGGCCGTGAGCAGGGTCCTGGTGCTCGGCGGGGCGCGGTCGGGCAAGTCCGCCTTCGCCGAGTCGCTGCTCGAGCGCGAGCCGTCGGTGGACTATCTAGCCGCCGCGGCCGTCCCGGACGACGACCCCGAGTGGGCCGCGCGGGTAGCGCTGCACCGGCTGCGCCGCCCGGCGACGTGGCGGACGGTGGAGACGGGCGACATCGCTGCCGAGCTCGCCGAGGCCGCTCCGCCGGCGCTGCTCGACAGCGTCACCAGCTGGCTGACCCGCGCCATGGACGACTGCGACAGTTGGAGCGGCGCCACGGACGGGGCGGCGCTCGCGGCGGCCATCGACCGTCTCGTCGCCGCGTGGACGCAGTCGGGCCGGCGGGTCGTGGCCGTCAGTGACGAGGTCGGCGGCGGGATCGTGCCCGAGAGCGCGTCGGGCCGGCTCTTCCGCGACACCCTGGGCACCCTGAACCAGCGGCTGGCCGCTGCCGCCGACGAGGTGTACTTCGTGGTGGCCGGCCTGCCGCAGCGTCTCAAATGAGTCTGCGGACCGCGGTCAGCACCTTCAGCCTGCTGCCGGTCGGGGAGCAGGTGGCGCCCGCCGACGCAGCCACCCTGCTCTGGCTGCCGCTGGTGGGGGCCGGCCTCGGCGCGCTTGCGGGCCTGCCACTGGCGGCCGCGCTGGGCATGAACGCGGGCGCCGGGCTGGTGGCGGCGTTGCTGGGCCTCGCGGCCCTTGCGCTACTCACCCGGGGCCTGCACCTGGACGGACTGGCCGACACCGCTGACGGCCTGGGCAGCCGCGCCCCGGCAGAGCGGGCGCTGGAGATCATGCGGCAGTCCGACATCGGCCCGTTCGGGGTGCTGTCGGTCGTCTTCGTGGTGGGGCTGGACGCCGCTGCGCTGGTCACGTTCACCGGGAGCCAGTGGCACGGCCTCGCGGCGCTGACCGTCGCTGCTGCCACTGGACGGGTGACGGTGCTGCACGCTGCCCTCAAGGGCGTGCCCTCCGCGCGACCGGGGGGCTTCGGGGCGCTGGTGGCCGGGTCGGTCGAGCCGGCTGTGGCGGTGCTGCAGACCGCGGGCGTACTAGCCCTCGGCGCCGGGCTGGCCGAGGCATGCGACATCGCAGCGTGGCGTTGGCTGGTCGCTCAGGGCGTCGCCCTCGTGCTCGCCTGGGCATTCCGCGTGCACACCACCCGTCGCCTGGGCGGGGTGACCGGGGACGTCTTCGGGGCGCTCGTCGAGCTCGGCACTGCGGCCACCCTGGTGGGGCTGGCGCTGGCCACCTGATCGTCAACCAGGGAGAGTCGCTCCCTGGCTGCGTCACCACCGACCCGCTAGCGTCGAGATCATGGAACTCGGAGTTCACGTTGCAGACTTCACCTTCCCCGGCGGTCCGTCCGCGCTGGGCGACGATCTGAAGAAGATCGCCACCGCGGCCGAGGAGGCCGGCTTCAGCAAGCTGTCGGTGATGGATCACGTCTGGCAGATCCACATGGTCGGACCGCCGGAGAACGACATGCTCGAGGCCTACACCGCCCTCGGCTTCCTGGCCGGGGTCACCTCGAAGATCAAGCTGCTGGCCTGGGTCACCGCGGTGGTCTACCGCGAGCCGGGACTGCTGGCCAAGGCGATCACCAGCGTCGACGTCCTCTCCGGTGGGCGCGCGATGCTCGGCATCGGTGCTGCCTGGAACGAGGAGGAGTCCCTCGGCCTGGGCCTGCCGTTCCCGTCGACGGCGGAGCGCTTCGAACGGCTGGAGGAGGCGCTGCAGATCTGCCTGCAGATGTGGAGCGACGACGAGGGCCCCTACAACGGCAAGCACTACCAGCTGGCCCGCACCCTGAACTCTCCCCAGGCGCTGACCAAGCCGCATCCGCCGATCCTCATCGGCGGCGCGGGGGAGAAGAAGACGCTGCGGATGGTGGCGCAGTACGCGCAGGCCTGCAACCTCTTCAACTCCCCGGAGCTGCCGCACAAGCTCGACGTGCTGCGCCAGCACTGCGCCGACCTCGGTACCGATTACGACGCCATCGAGAAGACGGTGATGGGGCCGCTTGACGTGGGGGCCAACGGTGAGCGGGTCAGCCAGCAGCTCGACGAGCTGCACGCCCTGCACGAGCTGGGCATCCAGCACATGCACGGCCGCATCCCGGATGTCTCCGACCTGCGTCAGCTCGAGATCTTCGGCGAGCAGGTCATCCCGGTGGCCGCCAAGTTCTGACGGGCATAACGGTGTAGAACTACGCGCATGGCTGGATACCCGGATGTGCGCTGGGGCTCGGAGAACTCGCGGCTGCGGGGTCCCTTCGTCGCGTTCTCGACGACGAAGCCCGGCTCGTGGCTCATCAAGACCATGACGCCGCTGGACCGCAAGCTGCTGATCCGGAGCAAGGGCAGGTACACCGCGCTCGGACCGATCGGCGCCCCGACGATGCTGCTCACCACGACGGGCGCGAAGTCGGGGCTGGCCCGCACCTCGCCGCTGCTCTACTCGCGCGACGGTGACTCGTTGATCGTCGTCGGCAGCAACTTCGGGCAGGACCGGCACCCGGCGTGGACGGGCAACCTGATCGCCCACCCGGAGGACGTGATCGTCACGATCGGCGGGCAGGACGTGCCCTCGCGGGCGGAGCTGCTCACCGGCGACGAGGCCGAGGCCGGCTACGCGCTCATGGCGGCGACGACCCGCACCTACACCGAGTACCGCTCGCGTACGGATCGCTCGATCCGTGTCTTCCGGCTCACCCCGAAGGGCTGACGGTGGCTCCGCGCGTCGGCGTCCCCCGGCTCGTCCGGGATGCGGTGCAGTTCGGCAACCGGCTCGGCGCCACCCCGATCGGCATCACCGGCCGGCAGCACTGGCTGGGCGGCTCCGGTCCGGCGGCCACGCTGGAGAAGGCGGCCACGGGCAGGGTCATCATGATCACGGGATCGTCGTCGGGGATCGGCAGGGCGGCAGCGATCCAGCTCGGTGCGGCAGGGGCGACCGTGCTGCTGGTGGCTCGCGGCGCCGATGAGCTCGAGACCGTCCGGGAAGGGATCGTGGCGGCCGGCGGCACCGCGTTCAGCTACCCGACCGATCTCACCGACTTCGACGAGCTCGACGCGCTGGTGGCCAAGGTCCTCGATCAGCACGGCCACGTCGACGTGCTGGTGAACAACGCCGGCCGTTCGATCCGCCGCAAGGTCGAGCACAGCCACGACCGGTTCCACGACTTCGAGCGGCCGATGCAGCTCAACTACTTTGCCGCCATCCGCCTGATCATGGGCTTCCTACCCTCGATGCGGGAGCGCGAGACCGGCCAGATCATCAACATCTCGACCTGGTCGGTGCAGGTCCGCCCCGCTCGCTTCTCTGGATATACGGCGTCCAAAGCTGCCCTCGAGGCTTGGTCGGACTGCGTGCAGGGTGAGGTGGTCGACGATGGCATCGTCTTCACGACGATCCGGATGCCGCTGGTGCGTACGCCGATGATCGCCCCGACGAAGGCCTACCGCCGGATGCCTGCACTCTCCGCTGAGCAGGCCGCCCAGACGATCGCCGACGCCGTGGTCTGCCGTCCGCGGCGCCTGCGGCCGGTGTTCAGCCAGTTACTCGCGGCCACCGACGCCGTGAGTCCGGCCGTGATGGACCGGGTGCGCAGCCGCGTGATCTGAGCGTCTTGACCCTGCAGCACGCCCCGTGAGAGCTTGAGGGCACAGTTCTCTCACAGCGTCGGAGGTCGCCGCATGAGCAGCAGCCGACTGCTGGCCCTAGTCCGTGCCGAGGGGGACGAGCACGCCGACGTCCTCGACGCAGCGCTGAGCGCCTTCCTCGACTTCGGCATCCGCCGCACGAGCATGAGCGAGATCGCCCGCCGGGCCGGCATCAGCCCGGCCACCCTCTATCGCCGCTTCGCGCAGAAGGCCGAGATCGTTCAGGCCGTCGGGCTGCGTGAGGTACGTCGCTTCCTCGACTCGGTGGATACCGAGGTGGACCCCGAGGCGTCGGGGGAGGAGCAGGTCGTGACGCTCTTCGTCGCCTTCCTTGGTGGGCTGCGCCGAAACAAGTTGCTCGCCAGACTCATCGCCACCGAGCCCGAGTCGGTGCTCCCCGCCCTGACGGTGCAGGGCGCGCCGGTGCTCGGGCTGGGGCGCGACTACCTCGTCGGAGTTATCGAGCGGCTGCAGCGCGCCGGGCTCGCCGAGGAGTTCGACCCGCTGCCGTTGGCCGAGATGCTCGCCCGGGTGGCGCTGTCGCTCGCGCTCACGCCGGAGACGGTGCTCCCGCTGCGCGACGACGCAAAGGCGCGCGACTTCGCCAGACGCCATATCGCCGTCGCGTACCGGCTGACGTGAGGAGTGGATCCGAACACCCTCGGCCAGTCGCGCGCTCAGGCGTGGGACTATGGACCGGCCGAGACCAGCGTCATATTGCTACTCGTCAGTAACATAGGCAGAGTATTAACAGCGTGTTGCGCGCGTCTTCGCCGCAGCGTCGCAGTGCTCGTTCCCGCCCCAGGTCTTGTGCGGGATTCCCGAATCGAGAGGTCAGCGAACGCATGAACATCGTGGTGCTGGTCAAGCAGGTCCCCGACACCGAGGGTGACCGCAAGCTGGACCCGTCCGACAACACCCTCGACCGCGCTGCGGTCGACCCGGTGATCAACTACATCGACGAGTTCGCCATCGAGGAGGGCCTGCGTCTCAAGGAGGCCCACGGCGGCGAGGTCACCATCCTCACCGTCGGCCCCGAGCGCGCAACCGAGTCGATCCGCAAGGCGCTCTCGATGGGTGCCGACAAGGCCGTCCACGTCTTGGACGACGCCCTGCACGGCTCCGACGCCATCGCCACGGCCAAGGTCATCGCCAAGGCGCTCGGCAGCGTCGAGTGGGATGTCGCGATCGCCGGCTCCGAGGCCACCGACTCGCGTTCGGCCATCGTGCCGGCGCTCGTCGCCGAGATCCTCGGCGCGCCGCAGCTGACCCAGGCCCGCAAGGTCACCGTCGACGGCTCGACGGTCACCATCGAGCGCGTCACCGACACCGGTTACCAGTCGGTCTCCGGCTCCACGCCCGCGGTGCTCAGCGTCGTCGAGAAGATCAACGACCCGCGCTACCCGTCCTTCAAGGGCATCATGGCCGCCAAGAGCAAGCCGATCGACGTGAAGTCCCTCGGCGATCTCGGCCTCGACGCCGGCGAGGTCGGCCTGGCCAACGCGTGGTCGCAGGTGACGTCGTTCGAGAACGCCCCGCCGCGTTCGGCTGGACAGACCGTCAAGGACGAGGGCAACGGCGCTTCGGCGATCGCTGACTTCCTCGCCTCCAAGAAGCTCATCTGAGTCCGGCCGAGATACAGGAGATATAGACATGGCAGAAGTACTGGTTCTCGTCGACTCGGCCGACGGCACCGTCAAGAAGGCAACGTTCGAGCTGCTTACCGCGGCTCGCTCCATCGGCACGGCCTCGGCCGTGGTCATCGGCGCCCCCGGCACGGCCGCGGCGCTGAAGGACCAGCTCGCCGAGTACGGCGCGGCGAAGATCTACGTGGCCGAGGGCGACGAGCTGCTCGGCTTCTCGGTGGCCCCGAAGGCAGAGGCCCTCGCGGCTGTGGCCGCGCAGGCGTCACCCGCCGCGGTGCTGGTGTCGTCCTCCGCGGAGAACAAGGAGGTCGCGGCCCGGCTGGCGTTCAAGCTAGGCTCCGGCATCCTGGTCGACGCGGTCGCCGTCGACGGTGACGCGAGCGCCACCCAGTCGATCTTCGGTGGCGCCATCACGGTGCAGTCGAAGGTCAGCACCGGCATCCCGGTGGTCACGGTGCGTCCGAACTCGGTGGCACCTGTCGCGGAGGCCGGGGCCGCTGAGGTCGTCGACGTCGCCGTCACGCTCTCCGACGCCGCCAAGGCCGCCACCGTGGTCGACAACGTCGTCGAGGCCAAGGGCTCGCGCCCGCAGCTGGCCGACGCCTCGGTCGTCGTCTCGGGTGGTCGCGGTATCGGCAACGCCGACAACTTCAAGATCATCGAGGCGCTCGCCGACTCGCTCGGTGCGGCTGTCGGTGCTTCGCGCGCCGTCGTCGACGCCGGCTGGGTCGACCACCAGATGCAGGTCGGCCAGACGGGTGTCACCGTCTCGCCGCAGCTCTACGTGGCCGTCGGCATCTCCGGTGCCATCCAGCACCGCGCCGGCATGCAGACCTCGAAGACCATCGTGGCCATCAACAAGGACCCCGAGGCCCCGATCTTCGAGCTGGCCGACTTCGGCGTCGTCGGCGACCTCTTCCAGGTCGCCCCGGCGCTCACCGAAGAGATCACCAAGCGCAAGGGCTAGAAGCCGCAAGCCCAGCCGGGGCGCCCACTCTGCCAGGAGTGGGCGCCCCGTCTCGCTTTGGTGGATCTTCCTACTCGTCGTGCGTCATGACGCGCAATCGCTAGGAAGATCGCGGGGCGACGGGCGCGATCGCGGCGATCAGACGGGCCTCGATCACCGCGCTAACCTCCTGCGGCTCCGGATCCAGACTCGGTGCACCGGGTCCGAAGCTCTCGGACGAGCCGCGGGAGGCGCCGGCGGCGAGGGCCCGCATGCGGCCGGGCGGCTCGGAACCACCGAGCAGCCCGGTGTCGGCGACCTGCTCCACCCGCAGCAGCGTGCCGCGTAGTGCGGCTGCGTAGTCGTGGCCCTTCTCGATGGCGGCGGCGATGGCAGCCGCACGGACGTCGGCCCAGGCGGGGTTGTCCGGGTCGACGTGCCAGCTCACGTGGTTAACGGTCAGCTCTGCGGTGGCGGCGAGAGCGAGGATGACGCGGTCGTGCGCCCTGCGTCGCGCATCCCGACGACGAGCCCCGCCTCACCGACGAACCGTCCGGTGGCCAGCTTCCCCTCGGGGGAGCGCTCCGGGTACGACGTCACGGATCGGGTCGACCAGGTGAGCGGAGCGCGGTCGGTGGCGACGCTGCGAGCGACCCCGCCAAGGGCGGCCAGTGCGGCAGTGGTGGCGTCCTGCTGCGCGCCGAGGAGGTCGAGCACGGCGGGCTTCGACTGCGCCACGGCGTGCAGGTTGCAGTGCAGCAGCGCGAAGTCGGGCTCCACCAGCTGGCGGGCTTCACCGCGAACGGAGAGGACGGCCTCATCGGTCATGGACAGAGGGTAGGCCTGTGCGGACGAATTGGACCGGTAGCGCAATCTTGTCGGGTGACCGGAACGTCGACGAGGCAGGTATCGATCTTCCGTGACCCCTACCGCACCCCCACGGCCGCCATCCTGATCATCATCACGCTGATCGCGTTCGAGGCGATGGCGGTGTCCGCGGCGCTGCCCACCGCGGCGCGCGAGCTGCACGGCCTGCGTTTCTACGGCTGGGCGTTCACCGGCTTCCTGCTCGCCAACGTGGTCGGGATGGTGGTCTCCGGGCAGGCCTGCGACAGTCGCGGGCCACGCCCCCCGCTCGCCGTCGGCATGGTCTGCTTCATCGCCGGCCTGGTCGTGGCCGGCACCGCCACCACGATGGCGGCACTCGTGGCCGGTCGGGTGGTGCAGGGCCTCGGCGGCGGGCTGCTGATCACCGCGGTCTACGTCGTGATCGGCGAGACCTACCCCGCCGGCCTGCAGCCGAAGGTCTTCACCGCGACGGCCTCGGCCTGGGTGGTGCCCTCGCTGATCGGCCCGCTCTTCTCCGGCCTGCTGACCCAGCATGCGAGCTGGCGCTGGGTCTTCCTCGGCATCGCCCCGTTCGGGGTGCTCGGGGCGGTGCTGCTGGCCATGGCGGTGCGCCGGCTACCGGATCGCCCATCGGAGCACGACAGCGCGCTCGCCGATCCGTGGCGCATCGTCCATGCGCTCGCCGTGGCGATCGGGGTCGCCCTGCTCGAGACGGCGGGCCAGCACCGCGGCCTGGCTGCGGTCGGCCTGCTGATCGTCGCGGTGCTCGTGGCGGGGTGGGGGCTGCATACGCTCCTCCCGCCGGGTACCGCCCTCGTGCGTCCGGGTGTCGCGGCACCGGTGGCGCTGCGCGGGCTCCTGGCCGGCTCCTTCTTCGGCATCGAGGCAGTGATCCCGCTCAGCCTCTCCGTCCAGCACGGCTACGGTGCCACGGCTGCCGGCCTGCCGCTCGCGGGCTCCGGGATCGGCTGGGCGCTCGGCTCGTGGTGGCAGGGGCGCACCCGCACCCAGGGCGACGACACGGCCCGGCGCGTCGTCCTCATGCGGGTGGGCTTCGCGCTGGTGGCGATCTCCGCGGCGGGTGTCGGGGTCGCGCAGCAGGCGGCCTCGCCGGCCTGGCTCGTCTACCCGGCCTGGGTGCTGGCGGGCTTCGGGGCAGGGCTGACGATGAGCACCACGAGCGTGCTGCTGCTGCGCCACACCACCGACGCCGACCGTGGCGCGGACTCCGCCGCGCTGCAGCTCTCCGATGCCACGTCGGGGGCGATCACCACCGGGGTGGCGGGCGTATTGATCGCTGCGGCGGTGCGCCATGCGATCAGCTACGACACTGCGTTCGCGGTGCTGGCCGGCGCGATGACGGGCGTGGCGCTGCTCGGGGCGGTGGTGGCGGGCCGGGCTGGTGCGGCGCCGTCGGCCGCGCAGACCCCACGACCGTAGGATTGGCGGCGATGTCCTACCTCGACCATGCGGCCACCACGCCCGTGCTCCCCGAGGCAGCTGCGGCTGTCGCGGGCGCCCTGGGTGCATTGGGCAACCCGTCTTCGCTGCACGGGTCGGGTCGGCGGGCCCGGCGCAGCATCGAGGAGTCCCGCGAGCAGCTGGCGGCGACGGTAGGCGCTCGCCCGTCCGAGGTCATCTTCACCGCTGGCGGCACCGAGTCCGACAACCTCGCCGTGAAGGGTCTGTACTGGGCCCGCCGAAACGCCGACGCCCGCCGTCGCCGGGTGATCGTCAGCTCGGTCGAGCACCACGCGGTGCTGGATGCCGTGCAGTGGCTGGCGCAGTACCAGGATGCCGAGGTCGTGCAGCTGCCCGTCGACGCCTACGGCCAGGTGCGCCCCGAGACGCTGCGTGCCGCGCTGGCCGAGGACCCGGCCAGCGCGGCCCTCGTCAGCATCATGTGGGCCAACAACGAGGTCGGCACGATCTCGCCGATCGCCGAGCTGGCCGCTGTCGCGCACGAGTTCGACGTGCCACTGCACACCGACGCGGTGCAGGCCGTGGGCGCGCTGCCCGTCGACTTCGCCGCCTCCGGCGCCGATGCCCTCACCCTCACCGGCCACAAGCTGGGCGGCCCCTACGGCGCGGGCGCACTGCTGCTGCGCCGCGATGTCGACTGCGTGCCACTGCTGCACGGCGGGGGCCAGGAGCGTGACGTCCGCTCCGGCACCCTCGACGTCCCCGGCGCGGTAGGCCTGGCCACGGCCGCGTCGATCGCGGTCGAGCGGCGCGGTGCGGTCGGCGCCCGGATCGCCGAGCTACGGGCGGCGCTGGTGGCCGGGGTCCGCGCCGCCGTGCCGGACGTGATCGTCAACGGCCACCCCACCGAGCGGCTGCCCGGCATCGCGCACCTCAGCTTCGACGGCTGCGAGGGGGACGCACTGCTGATGCTCCTCGATGCCCGCGGCGTCGAGTGCTCGACCGGGTCGGCCTGCGCGGCCGGCATCGCCCAGCCCTCGCATGTGCTGCTGGCCATGGGCGTCGAGGAGGCACGGGCCCGCGCGTCACTGCGCTTCTCGCTGGGTCACACCTCCACCGCCGCTGACGTGGCCGCCGTCGTCGAGGCCATCGGCCCGGCCGTCGAGCGGGCCCGGCGCGCCGGCATCACCTCGATGGCGACGCGATGAAGGTCCTGGCCGCCATGAGCGGTGGCGTCGACTCGGCGGTGGCTGCCGCGCGCGCCGTCGACGCGGGCCATGACGTCACCGGGGTGCACCTGGCGCTGTCGCAGACGCCCGACGCACTGCGCACCGGATCGCGGGGCTGCTGCACGATCGAGGACGCGAACGACGCCCGCCGCAGCGCTGACGTGCTGGAGATCCCCTTTTACATCTGGGACCTCGCCGAGCGGTTCCGTGAGGACGTCGTCGAGGACTTCGTGGCCGAGTACGCCGCCGGGCGCACGCCCAATCCGTGCCTGCGCTGCAACGAGAAGATCAAGTTCGCCGCGGTGCTCGATCGCGCCGTGGCGCTGGGCTTCGACGCCGTCGTGACCGGCCACCACGCCCAGCTCGTCGACGGGCAACTGCGCCGCTCCGTCGACGCGGCCAAGGACCAGTCCTACGTGCTCGCCGTGCTCACCCCGGCACAGCTCTCCCGCGCGATCTTCCCGCTGGGCGACTCCACCAAGGAGCAGGTCCGCGCCGAGGCGGCCGAGCGGGGACTGGCCGTGGCGGCCAAGCCCGACTCGCACGACATCTGCTTCATCGGCGACGGCGACACCCGCGGTTTCCTGACCCGCCGGCTCGGTGCGGCCGGCGGCGAGATCGTCGACGCCGAGAGTGGCGCCGTGCTCGGCGAGCACCAGGGCTCCTTCGGCTTCACGGTGGGCCAGCGTCGCGGGCTCAACCTCACCCGCCCGGCGCCGGACGGCGAACCCCGCTACGTCCTGGCGATCGAGCCGGTGGCCAACCGGGTCGTGGTCGGGCCCGGCCGGCTGCTGGAGGTCGACGAGGTGCGCGCGGAGCGGCCCGTCTGGACGGTCGCGGCGCCGGCCGCGGAGTTCGACTGCATCGTGCAGCTTCGGGCCCACGGGATGCTCAGCCCCGCCACGGTTGCGATCGACGACGACCGGGTGACGGCCCGGCTGCACACCGCCCAGCGCGGGGTCGCGGCCGGTCAGGCGCTCGTGATGTACGCCGGTGACGCCGTGATCGGCTCGGCCACCATCACGGCGGCCTCGGCGCGCAGCAGCGTCACCGTATGACCCAGCCTTGGCCCGCCGGATCGGCCACCGGCCTGGGTTCGCTGCCCGGCACCGACCCGGCCGAGGCCACCCGGCTCATCTTCGGTGAGCTGCCCGACCTGCCGCACCTGCCCGAGCTGCCTGCTCGCGGCGCCGGGGCGGACATGATCGGGCGGGCCGTCTCGCTGCTCGTCGACCTGCCCGTGGAGATCGTCCCCTCCGGCTGGCGGCTCACCGCCCGCGCCGGTCGTGACCTGCGAGTGGCCCGCGACTTCCTCTCCCGCGACCTCGACGCGCTGCAGGAGGTGGCCGGCGACTACACCGGCGCCCTCAAGCTGCAGGCGTGCGGCCCATGGACGCTCGCCGCCGCCGTCGAGCTGCCTACCGGGCACCGCGTCGTCAGCGATCACGGCGCCACCCGCGAACTCGGTGCCTCGCTGGCCGAGGGGCTCTCGCGACACCTCGCCGAGGTGCAGGCACGCGTGCCGGGTGCCCGCCTGGTCCTGCAACTTGACGAGCCCTCCCTGCCGGCGGTCCTGGCCGGAGCGGTGAAGACGCCCTCGGGCTGGGGGACGGTCCGTTCGGTGCAGGACAACGTCGTCGAGCAACTGCTGGGCGACGTCCTCGCCCTGGCCCCGGCCGGGGGCAGGCTGGTGCACTGCTGCGCGCCGGAGGTGCCCATCGCGCTGCTGCGTGGCGCCGGCGCCGACGCCATCGCGCTGGACGCCACGCTGCTCACCGGCCGGCACACCGACGCCATCGGCGAGCTGCTCGAGGGCGGTGGCGCGGTGCTGCTCGGCGTGGTGCCGAGCAGCGACGACCGGATCACCATCGCCGCGGCCCGGGACCGCATCCTGCGGCTCTGGAACGACCTGGCCTTCGACGACGCCCGGCTGGGCTCGGCTATCGTGCCCACGCCGTCCTGCGGCATGGCGGGAGCGAGCCCCGGCTACGCACGCAAGGCCATGGAGGTGCTGCGCGAGGTCGGCCACGGCCTGCTCGAGGACCGCAGCTGACGCTCTGTGTCAGACCCGCTCGGTAAGTTTGGCGGCGTGAGTGAGCCTGAGTCGCCGACCGTCGAAGCGCGTGCCGAGCATGCCCGGATCTCGCAGCAGCTCGATGACGACGCCTACCGCTACTACGTGCTCGACGCCCCCACCTCCAGCGATGCCGAGTACGACCAGGCGATGCGCCGGCTGGAGGAGCTGGAGGCGCAGTTCCCCGAGCTCCGCACTCCCTCCTCACCCACCCAGCGCGTGGGCGGCACCTACTCCACGCTCTTCACGGCGGTCGATCACCTCGAGCGGATGCTCAGCCTCGACAACGCCTTCTCCGAGGAGGAGATAGCGGCCTGGGCCGCAAGGGTGCAGCGGGATGCCGGCGAGGTCGGCGGTTACCTCTGCGAGCTCAAGGTCGACGGCCTGGCCATTAACCTGGTCTACGAGGACGGCCGCCTCGTCCGCGGCGCCACGCGGGGTGACGGCCGCACGGGGGAGGACGTCACGCCCAACGTCCGCACCATCGAGGTGATCCCAGACCGGCTGATCGGCGATGACATCCCCAGCCTGCTGGAGGTCCGCGGTGAGGTCTTCTTCCCGGTGGCCCACTTCGAGGAGCTCAACGCCGCGATGGTGGCCGCCGGCAAGCCGCCCTACGCCAATCCCCGCAACACCGCAGCCGGCTCGCTGCGGCAGAAGGACCCGCGCGTCACGGCCACGCGGGCGCTGAGCATGGTGGTGCACGGAGTGGGGCGGGTCGAGGGCGGCCCCACCGTCGCGGCGCAGTCCGAGTGGTACGGCGTGCTCGCCCGCTGGGGGCTGCCCACCTCGGCTCGCGCAGAGGTCCGGCCGGATCTTGCGGGCGTTCAGGCCTTCATCGACTACTACGGCGCGCACCGCCATGACGTCGAGCACGAGATCGACGGCGTGGTCGTGAAGGTCGACGGCCTGAGCCTGCAGCGCCGCCTCGGCTCCACTAGCCGGGCGCCGCGCTGGGCGATCGCCTACAAGTACCCGCCCGAAGAGGTGAACACCAAGCTCCTCGACATCCAGGTCAACGTCGGCCGCACCGGCCGGGTCACCCCGTTCGGCGTGATGGAGCCGGTGAAGGTGGCCGGCTCCACGGTCGACCGCGCCACGCTCCACAACCAGTGGGAGGTGGCGCGCAAGGACGTGCGGGTCGGCGACACGGTCGTCCTCCGCAAGGCCGGTGACGTGATCCCCGAGATCGTCGCACCGGTGATGGAGCTACGCCCCGCCGACGCGGTGCCGTGGGTCATGCCGACGCACTGTCCGTCCTGTGGCACGGCGCTGGCACCGGAGCGGGACGGCGACAAGGACTACCGCTGCGCCAACGCCCGCTCCTGCCCGGCCCAGTTGCGCGAACGGCTGGTCGGGGTCTCCGGCCGGGGTGGCCTGGACATCGAAGCGCTCGGCTGGGAGGGCGCCGCCGCGCTGCTCGACGCGGGTGTGCTGGTGGACGAGGCGGGGCTCTTCGATCTCGACGCCGAAACCCTGGCCCGGGTGCCGCTCTTCACCCGCGCGGCGAAGAAGACTGACCCGCCTGAGGTCGTGCACGACGGGCGGGTCCTCTCGGCGAATGGGGAGAAGCTGCTGGCCAACCTCGAAGCGGCCAAGAAGCAACCCCTCTGGCGTGTCATCGTCTCGCTTTCGATCCGGCATGTCGGGCCCTCGGCCGCCCGGGCGCTGGCCACCCACTTCGGCACCATGGCGGCGGTCCGCGAAGCCTCGCTGGAGGAGCTGGCCGCGGTCGAGGGCGTCGGCGGGGTGATCGCCGAGGCGGTGCAGGAATGGTTCACCGTCGACTGGCACGTCGCGATCGTCGAGGCCTGGGCCGCCGCCGGTGTCCGGATGGCCGACGAGGTCGACGACTCCGTGCCGAAGACGCTGACCGGCCTCACCGTCGTCGTCACCGGCTCGCTGTCGGCATTCTCACGTGACGAGGCGAAGGAGGCGATCCTCTCCCGGGGCGGCAGGGCGGCCGGATCGGTCTCCAAGAGCACGGATTTCGTCGTCGTGGGCGAGAACGCCGGCTCCAAGGCCGACAAGGCCGAACAGTGGGGAATCCGGGTGCTCGACGAGGACGGATTCCGGCTACTCCTCGAAGGCGGAGCCGCCGCGCTGGAGTGATGGACGGTGCGTGTCCGGTCGGGTGTGGCTGGATGAATCAGCTCCGAACGGCTGGTCACAAGCATGTGACGTTGTGCCCGCGCATTAGGCAATCACAGGAAATTGTGAGACATATGGAGTGTGTATCGGTCGCTTTCCCAGCTGTGGACTGGCCGGTCGGTGTCTCATATTTCATGGCGTGGCTGGGCCTTTATCGGGGTCCTGATCGCCTACGGGCTGCTCACCTGGAGCGTCCTGGTCCGCTCGCCGATCCTCACGCTCGACCACAACGCCCTCGAGCTCGGCCTGCGCATCCGCATGGCTCATCCGCACTGGTATCCGGCGCTGAACACCTACGCGGTGCTCGGCCAGCGGGCCCCGACTGCGGTGGGCGCGCTGCCGTGGATCATCTGGGTCTCCTACCGCCGCCGCAGCGCCTCGCCGATCATCACCCTGCTCACCGCGCTACTCGTGCTCAACCTCAGCGTCGGCGTGGTCAAGATCTACATCGGCCGGCTGGGCCCGATCAAGACCTACAACACCTACAAGATCTTCTCCGGCGGAGACATCTACCCCTCCGGCCACGTCTCGAACGCAGTCGTCCTGTTCGGTGTCCTCGCGATGATCGCGGTGAACCACAAACGTCTCATGGTTTGGCTGGCGGTGTTCATCTCGTTCACGGTCGGGATGGTCACCATCTACCTCAAGACGCACTGGCTTAGCGACGTCATCGGCGGTTGGCTGGCCGGCAGCCTGGTACTGCTGATCCTGCCGCACGTCGTGCCCCGCCTCGAGGTGCTCGGCCACCACGCGATCGGTCGCTGGCTGCATCTCGAGCCGCCGGAGCGGATGCTCGTCCGCGAACCGGTCGCCGTCGGGGCGGCGGGCGCGGGCTCAGAGGACGCTGACTCCGGTGAGCTCCTCGGCGAGCTGCCAGAGCCGAGCAGCGAGCGCCTCGTCCCGAGCCGTGTTGGTGGAGCCGACCAGCTTCGGGTACCCGCGGAGTTCCGCAAACCCGTCCGGGCCGTAGTAGCCGCCCCCACGAGCCTCCGGCGCCGTCGCGGCGTAGAGAGTCGGTAGCGCGCCCTGCCTCGCGCTCTGAGCGATCAGCCGGTTGCCTACGGCCATCACCCGATCCTGGAACGACTGCGTGTGCGACTGCAGCTCGGTCGAGGCGTAGCCCGGGTGCGCGGCGACCGACAGCACGGGTGAGGCGTGTGCGGTGAGGCGACGCTGTAGCTCGAAGGCGAAGATCAGATCCGCAAGTTTGGACTGCCCGTAGGCGGGCCAGGCACGGTAGCGGCGCGTCTTCCAATTCAGGTCGTCGAGGTCGATCTTGCCCAGCCGGTGCATGCCGCTGGAGAGGGTGACGACCCGACCGGCAACCTTGGGTAGCAGTAGGCCGGTGAGCGCGAAGGCACCCAGGAAGTTGGTGCCGATCTGCAGCTCGAAGCCGTCGGCCGTACGGGACTTCGGCACGGCCATCACCCCCGCGTTGTTGACCAGCACGTCCACCGGACCGGTGTCGGCGGCGAAGCTGCGCACCGAGGCGAGGTCGGCGAGGTCGAGCTTGGCGACCCGGACGTTGCCGGTCATCCTCGCCGCAGCGGCGTCACCCTTCGCGGTGTTTCGGCAGGCCAGCACGACCTCCGCGCCGGCCGCCGCCAGAGCTGCCGCGGTGGCCTCGCCGAGACCGCTGTTGGCGCCCGTCACGACGAACGTGCGGCCGGTCTGGTCGGGGATGTCGGCTGTTGTCCAGGGCATGGTGCCGAGCCTAGGCGACCCGCGCCTCAGGCCGAAGCGGCCGCGGCGGTCACCGACCACGCGATCGCGGCGAGGTGCTGCAGCCGCACCAGCTCCGAGGGCAGCCACCGCAGCGCTGGCCGTCCGACGAGCAGGGCACCCTGGCCGAGGGGTGCCACTGCGAGCTCGGTACCTAGCCGGTCCCAGTCGGCAGGCGCCCAGCCACCGGCCGCCTCCAGCACCCGCGCAGGCTTCGCCGGCCACCACGGCACCGAGATCGTGGTGACCTGCGGAGCCGACGAGCCGCCGGCGAGCACGGCGGAGATGCCGTCGACGGGTTCGTCGAGGACCAAGGCCCAGCCCCCGCGAAAGATGCGGGCCACACCGTCGGCCAGCACGGGCAGCGACTCGTCGGGGCGGGCGGCCAGGCTGTCGAGCAGCTCGAGCTCGCGGTGCGGATCGATCTGACCGGCATAGGGGCGGATCGACTCGACCTTCACGCCCTCCACGGTCGCGGCGGCGCTGACGAGGGTGTCGGCGAGCTTGTCCGGGGGCAGCTCGACCACCAGGTCGTCGGTGGCCGTGCCGGGTCCGCGTTCGATCACGTCGAGGCTGAGGATGTCCGCGCCAACCCCGCCGAGGGCCGTCGCCACAGCCCCGAGCGCACCAGGGCGATCGGGCAGCACGATGCGAAGTAGGTAGGACACGCAGCCAGGGTGCCCGACAGGTGTGTCCGGCCGGTTACGCGGGGCCGGTTCGCGGTGCCCCGTAGACTCACCTGTCGTGTCCGACGCATCCGATTCCCTCTCGCCCCGTATCGGGCGAGACGACGTGGCCCACCTGGCGCGCCTCGCCCGACTCTCCGTCACCGAGGACGAGCTCGAGCTCTTCGCAGGCCAGCTGGGCGAGATCATCAGCGCTGTGGCCCGGGTCGGTGAGGTGGCCGCGGCCGATATCGAGCCCACCTCGCACGCCGTGCCGATGACCAACGTCTACCGCCCGGACGTCGTGGTGCCGTCGCTGCCCCGCGAGGCTGTGCTGGCCGGCGCGCCCTCGGTCGAGGACGACAAGTTCCGCGTGCCGCAGATCCTGACGGAGGAGGCATGAGCGACAGCTCGCTAGCGAATGGGGGATCGGGCACCGACCTCGTCCGGCTGACCGCCGCCGACACCGCTGCCTCGATCCGCCGCGGGGACGTCACCGCCGTCGAGGTGGCCCAGGCGCACCTCGCCCAGATCGCCAAGGTCGACCCGCTCGTCAAGGCCTTCCTGCACATCGACGCCGACGGCGCCCTCGAGGCTGCCGCATCCGTCGACGAGGCCCGCGCGGCGGGTGAGGCGCTCGGCCCGCTGGCCGGCGTGCCGCTGGCCATGAAGGACGTCGTCGTCACCAAGGGCCTGCCGACCACGTCGGGGTCGAAGATCCTCGAGGGCTGGCGCCCGCCGTACGACGCCACGATCACCACCCGGATCAAGGACGCCGGCATCGTGATGCTGGGCAAGACGAACATGGACGAGTTCGCGATGGGCTCCTCCACCGAGAACTCGGCCTACGGCCCGACGCACAACCCGTGGGACCTGACCAAGATCCCGGGCGGCTCGTCCGGCGGGTCGTCGGCCGCGGTGGCCGCCTTCGAGGCGCCGCTGGCCATCGGCACCGACACCGGCGGCTCGATCCGCCAGCCGGCGGCCGTCACCGGCATCGTCGGCTTCAAGCCCACCTACGGCGCGGTCTCGCGCTACGGGCTGATCGCGTTCTCATCCTCCCTCGACCAGGCCGGCCCCTTCGCCCGCACGGTCGAGGACACCGCGCTCCTCTACGACGTCCTGCACGGGCACGACCCGTGCGACTCCACCTCCATCGCCGGGCTGAGCTTCGACGCCACCGGGGCCGCCCGCGCCGGTGCCGCGGGCGACCTCACCGGTGTGCGCGTCGGCGTGGTGCGCGAGCTCGGTGGGGAGGGTTACCAGGCAGGCGTCACGGCGAGCTTCGATGACGCCGTCGCCACCCTGAAGGGACTGGGTGCGGAGATCGTCGAGGTCTCCTGCCCGAACTTCGAGTACGCGCTGGCTGCCTACTACCTGATCGCGCCTAGCGAGTGCTCGTCGAACCTGGCCCGCTTCGATGCCGTCCGCTACGGCCTGCGGGTGGGCGATGACGGCAGCAACTCCCTCGAGGAGGTCATGTCGCTGACTCGGGCCGCAGGCTTCGGTCCCGAGGTGAAGCGCCGCATCATGATCGGCACCTACGCCCTGAGCTCGGGCTACTACGAGGCCTACTACGGCCAGGCGCAGAAGGTCCGCACGCTGATCGTGCGCGACTTCCAGGCCGCCTTTGAGAAGGTCGACGTGCTGATCTCGCCGGCCACCCCGGTCGTCGCCTTCGGCATCGGCGAGGTCGTCGATCCGATCACGATGTACCGCAACGACCTCTGCACCCTGCCGGCCTCGCTGGCCGGTACGCCGGCGATCTCGGTGCCGTGCGGGCTCTCCGACGGCCTGCCCGTGGGGCTGCAGATCATGGCCCCGGCCCTGGCGGACGAGCGCTGCTTCGGCATCGCCGCGGCCTTCGAGCGAGCTACCGGCATCCTTCAGATCCCGGCGGTGACGGCATGAGTCTCAGCTACGAGGACGTCCTCGCCAAGTACGAGCCGGTCTGGGGCCTGGAGACGCACGTCGAGCTCGGCACGGTCTCCAAGATGTTCTGCGGCTGCTCCACGGAGTTCGGCGCGGAGCCCAACACGCACACCTGCCCGGTCTGCCTCGGGCTGCCCGGCGCACTGCCGGTGGTGAACGAGGTCGCCATCGAGTCGACGATCAAGATCGGCCTCGCGCTGAACTGCTCGATCGCCTCATGGTGCCGCTTCGCGCGGAAGAACTACTTCTATCCGGACATGCCGAAGAACTACCAGATCAGCCAGTACGACGAGCCGCTCTGCTTCGACGGCTACATCGACGTGGAGGTCGAGGGGCAGACGTACCGGGTCGGAATCGAGCGGGTGCACATGGAGGAGGACACCGGCAAGAACACCCACGTCGGCACCTCCGGCCGCATCCACGGCGCCGAGTACTCCCTCGTCGACTTCAACCGCGCCGGCATCCCGCTCATCGAGATCGTCACCAAGCCGGTGCCGGGCTGCGGCGCACTGGCACCCGAGGTGGCCAAGGCCTACACCGCTGCGCTGCGGGACATCCTGCGCGCGCTCGGGGTGTCGGACGTGCGGATGGAGCAGGGCTCGCTGCGCTGCGACGTCAACACCTCCCTGAACGTCCCGGGGGCCGAGTGGGGCACCCGCACCGAGACGAAGAACGTCAACTCGCTGCGTTCGGTGGAGCGGGCGGTGCGCTCGGAGATGATCCGTCAGGCGGGGCTGCTCGACGCCGGCACCCGGATCAAGCAGGAGACGCGGCACTTCTCCGAGACCACCGGCGACACGCGCCCGGGCCGGAGCAAGGAGGAGGCCACCGACTACCGGTACTTCCCCGAGCCGGACCTGGTGCCGGTGGCCCCGGACGCCGAGTGGATCGAGCGGCTCCGGGCCGGCCTGCCCGAACTGCCGGCGGCTCGGCGCACCCGCATCATCGCCTCGCTGGGGCTCACCAACGACGAGATCCAGCAGATGGCCAACGCCGGGGTCGTCGACCTGGTGGGGGAGACGGTGGAGCTCGGCGCCCCGGCTGCCGAAGCCCGTAACTGGTGGCAGGGCTACGTGGCGCAGAAGGCCAACGAGCGCGAGGTCGACGCCGCGGAGCTGCCGATCACGCCCGCCCACATCGCCCGCGTGATCGCGCTCGTCGCCGACGGTTCGCTCAGCACCGCGCTGGGACGTCAGGCCGTCGACGGCGTACTCGAAACCGGCAATGACGTCGATGTGGTGGTGGCCGAGAAGGGGCTGAAGGTCGTCTCCGACACCGGCGCCCTGCAGGCCGCCGCGGACGAGGCGATCGCGGCGAACCCCGACGTGGCGCAGAAGGTGCGTGACGGCAAGGTGGCGGCGGTGGGCGCCCTGGTGGGCTCGGTCATGAAGGCCACCCGCGGGCAGGCCGACGCGGCAGCGGTGCGGGCAATCCTGCTCGAGCGCCTCGGCGTCCCCGAGTAACCGTGTTTGCCTACGTTGTTGCCGGTTCGGGATGGCTGAACCGGCAACTCAGTAGGCAAACATGATCACGCCAGCGCTACTTGCCGGGATCGTTGCTGCTGCGTCGCCCGTCTTTCACCTGCACGACCCGCGCCTCGACGAGCTGAGCGGGATCGCGGTCGGGATCCGCTCCAGCGACGTGGCCTACGTGCAGAACGACAGCGGTGACAGTGCGCGCTTCTTCGCGCTCGACCTGCGCACCGGGGCTCTGCGCGCCACGATCACCGTGCCGGATGCGGTGAACCACGACTGGGAGGACCTCGCAGTCGCCCCGGACGCCCACGGAACCCCGTCGGTGTGGCTGGCCGACATCGGCGACAACGACGCCGAGCGCTCCCGGATCGAGCTCTACCGCGTCGACGAGCCGAAGGTGGGGTCGGCCACCACGATCACGGCCACCCGCCCGCAGGTCTGGACGCTGCACTACCCGGACGGCCCGCACGACGCCGAGTCCCTGGCCGTATCGCCGGAGGGGGTGCCCTACCTCGTCACCAAGTCGTTCACCGGCGCCTCCGAGGTCTTCTCCGCACCGTCCACGCCCGGTGCGGCGACCCTGCGCAGGGTCGGCAGCATCCAGTTCCAGCTCACCGGCACGCCGGGCCCGTTCGCGCCGCTGGGGGAGCTGACGGCCACCGGCGCCGCGCTCTCACCGGACGGCTCGCGATTGGTGGTGCGGACCTACACCGACGCCTACGTCTGGCCGGTGCGGCACGGTGACGTCGCCGCCGCGCTGCGGACGGCACCGCAGCGCATCCCGCTACCCGAGCAGCCCCAGGGCGAGGGAGTCTGCTTCGACGGCAACCACCTGCTCGTCGACTCCGAGGGGGCCGGCTCGGCCGTCTACTCCGTCCCGATACCCGAGACGCCTCGCCCGAGCGAGACCGCCAGGGCCGCCACGACTGCCTCGCCGACGCCCCGGAGCTCGGCCGTCGTCCATCCTTCGACTGCCCGCCACAGCCACAACGGCGCCTTCGCGGCGTTGCTTGCGGTGGCGGTGGTCTTCCTCGCTGCGGGCGCTTCTGCGGTCCTGCGTTTCCGAAGGCGGGGCGGACGGGCAGGATCGGCCCCATGACCACTGCGCTCCCGCACCTGAGCACCACGTCCTGGGTCCTCATCATCGTCGGCGGCCTGATCCTGCTCTCGCTGATCACGGGCTTCCTCGGCCGGGCGCTGCTGCGCCGGGGGCTGCGCGAGCCCTTCGTCGTGAAGCTGATCAACCGGGCCTCCGAGCGGGTGGTGGTGGTGATCAAGCGGCCCATCACCATCGCGGTGCTCGACGAGGTGGCGGCCGTGCTCTACACCGGCAACTACACGCGCAACATCGCCGCCTCGCTGAGCGAGAACCGCGAGGAGATCAAGGCGATGTTCGCGGAGAAGATCAAGCAGGACCCCTCCAGCCGGGGCCTCGGCCTGCTGCCCTTCCACGACCGGTTGGTCGACGAGATCACCGAGACGGCCCTGCGGGTGGTGCTCGAGGTGCTCGCCGACCCGCGCACCGACGACCTCGTGTCCGACATCGTGCGCGACAACGTCGACCAGATCCGCCGCGCGGTGCGTGAGCGCGACGTCCCGGCTGGCTGAGCCTGGTCAGGCCGGGCTGGTGCCGCCGGTGGTCGGGGCCTGGATGTGCAGCACCCGCTCGTCGTCCGGGATCGGCTTGCCGTGCCCGTCGCGGTTGCTCGTGGTGAGCCAGAGCGTGCCGTCGGCCGCGGCGACGACGGTGCGCAGCCGGCCGTAGCGCTGCCGCAGGTAGGGCGTGAAGTCTCCGATCGACTTCGCTGACCGGATCGGGGACGAGAGCAGCGCCTGCCCGTCGCGGCTGGTGACGTAAAGCGTGCTCTTGTCGACGGTGCAGCCGCCCGGGGCCCGGCTCGTGTGCGGCAGCAGCCGCAGCGACGCGTGATCGGACGCCGCCGGGGTCGGCCAGCCGTAGGAGGCGCCGGCCACGATCGAGTTCACCGGGTCGGAGTCGACCCCGTCACGGGTGTCGGACTCGTAGACCACCGTGGAGCTCGGGTCGGCGCAGAGGGCATCGGGATCGTCCACCCCGCTGGCGAAGATCGGCGACCTCGTCACCGGGTTGCCCGGCGCGGGTGTGCCGATGGCGGTGATCCGCAGGACCTTCCCGGCAAGGCTCGCCGGGTCGGCCGCCTGGGCGGGCACCCCCGCGTCGCCGGTGCCGACGTAGAGGTCACCGTCGGCCCCGAACGTGATCCGGCCGGTGTTGCCGCTGCTGCCGCGGGGGATGCCGGTGAAGACCGGCGTCACCGGGCCGTTGAGGGTGAAGTCGACGACGCGGTTGTCGGTGGCCGTGGTGAGGTAGGCGAAGATCAGCCCGTCCTCGGCGTAGGTCGGCGAGAGCGCAAGGTCGAGCAGGCCGCCGTCGCCCGCGGTGCTGAGGCCGCCGAGCGTGCGCACCGTCTGCACCGGCTGGCCGGGCTTGGGCTGTACCCGCACGATCCGGCCGGTGGCGCGCTCTGCAACCAGGGCAGTGGCGTCGGGCAGCACGACGAGCCCGACCGGGCTGTTCAGCTTGGTGGCCACGACGTTCGGGTCGCTCGACGTGGACGGGCTCGGCGACGGTGTCGAGCCGCCCTGCGACGGCGGGGACGAGCCCTGCGACGGCTGCGTGCTCGGCTCGATCGGCCCGACCGGCACCGGGGTGTAGCCGTCGCCGGGAAAGGAACCCTGGGGTGAGAAGTCCGGGCCCTTGGGTGCTGCGCCGCCGGAGCAGGCGGCCAGGACCAGGGTCGCGGCGGCCAGCATCGCGCCGATCCGCCCTCGTCCCATGGCTCCAGTCTGCCTCGTCGGCCTGTGCGCCTGCCGCTGGTCCTAGGCTCGGGTGGTGATCACCGTCTGCGTGCCGAGCGAGCAGGACGTCGAGGCGCTGGAGGTGCCGGCCGAGCTCCTCGTCTGGGACGGCACGGGGCCGCCGCCCGACGGGATCGAGCAGGTCGAGTTCCTGCTGGCGCCCTACATGGGTGCCACCTTCGCCACCGAGTCGTTGACCGCCATGCCCGCGCTGAAGGTCGTGCAGCTGCTCTCGGCCGGAGTCGAGCCATGGCTGGCCAAGGTGCCGCCGGGGGTCACGCTCTGCAACGGGCGTGGCGTGCACGGCTCTTCGACGGCCGAGCTGGCCGTCGCCGGTCTGCTGAGTCTGGTGCGGGGCCTGCCGCGCTACGCCCGTCAGCAGGCCGAGGGACAGTGGCAGGAGCGGCGCGGCGGCGACCTCGACGGGGCACGGGTGCTGCTGCTCGGCGCCGGCGACATCAACCAGCGGGTGGCCGGGGCGTTGCGGGCGCTGGGTGCCGACTGCGTCTTCGTGGCCCGCACCGCCCGGGACGGCGTGCACGGGGTGGACGAGCTGCCCGGGCTGCTGCCGTCGGCCCGCGCCGTGGTGCTCGCCCTGCCGCACACCCCCGAGACCCATCAGCTCGTCGACGCGGGCTTCCTGGCCGCCCTGCCCGACGGTGCCGTGCTGGTGAACGTCGCCCGGGGCACGATCGTCGACACGGCCGCACTTCTCGCCGAGCTGCGGGCCGGACGGCTCTCGGCGTTCCTCGACGTCACCGACCCCGAGCCGCTACCGGCCGACCACCCGCTCTGGGGGCTGCCCAACGTCGTGATCACGCCGCACGTCGGCGGCGGCACCACGGGCTGGCGCGAGCGCGGCATGCGGCTGGTCGCCGAGCAGATCCGCCGCTACGTGAGCGGTCAGCCGCTGGTGAACGTCATCACCGGCGACTACTGAGACCGCAAGGCCCCTCCGCGGGGACGCTCAGCGGCGGCGGCGCGAGGGAGCGAAGCGGCGTATCGGGTCACGCAGCTGTGGCACGTGCCCGGCGCTGGAACGCGCGACGTCGGCGAGGCTGGCCACGCGCACACAGGGCAGCCGCACCGCGCCGTTGGCCACCACCGCATAGACGGCCCGGCCGTTGACCGTGAGGCCCCGGATGCCGCTCCACGGCAGCATCCGCGAGCCGAGCACCGCCCGAACGCGGATCCCCTCAGGGGTGACGAACGTGGCCGTACGGGCGATGAAGATCAGCGCCACGATCGGGATCAGCACCAGGAGTGCCCGCGGGCCGAGGTGGATCGAGGAGAAGTTCGAGCTGTTCGTCGTGTCCTCGATGCTGCGGGAGTTGTCGTCGCCGAAGGCCAGCGGCGCGGTGCCGAAGAGCAGCAGCGGGATGGCGATGTAGGCCGAGCGGGGGAGGCGGAAGACGCGCGCCGCCAGGGCCGGGTCGCCCTCGGGCAGCGGTGACTGCGCCGGGGTCGCATCGTCGGTGGGAATAGTCTCGGGCACGGCTAAACGGTAACCCGTAAGGTTTTCCCCGTGAGCACCGATCAGCCCCGACAGCACCGTAAGCCGCACAGCCACACCGTCACCGACGGCATCGAGCGCGCCGCCTCGCGCGGCATGCTCCGTGCGGTCGGCATGGGTGACGACGACTGGCGCAAGCCGCAGATTGCCGTGGCCTCGTCCTGGAACGAGATCACCCCGTGCAACCTCAGCCTCGACAGGCTGGCCAAGCAGGCGAAGGTGGGCGTCCGCGGCGCCGACGGCTTCCCGCTGGAGTTCGGCACCATCTCCGTCTCCGACGGCATCTCGATGGGGCACACCGGCATGCACTACTCGCTGGTGAGCCGCGAGATCATCGCCGACTCGGTGGAGACCGTCATCCGGGCCGAGCAGCTCGACGGCGCGGTGCTGCTGGCCGGCTGCGACAAGTCGCTGCCCGGCATGCTGATGGCCGCCGCGCGCCTCGACATCGCCTCGGTCTTCCTCTACGCCGGCTCCACGCTGCCGGGCAAGCTGCACGGCAACGACGTCACGATCATCGACGCCTTCGAGGGTGTCGGAGCCTGCCTGGCCGGCACGATCACCCGCGACGAGCTGGACGAGATCGAGCGAGCCATCTGCCCCGGTGAGGGGGCCTGCGGCGGGATGTACACCGCCAACACGATGGCCTCTGCCGCCGAGGCCCTGGGCATGTCGCTCACCGGCTCCGCCGCGCCGCCCGCACCCGACGCCCGCCGCGACGCCTTCGCCGAGCGCTCCGGTGAGGCGGCAGTCGCCCTGGTGGACGCCGGCATCACCGCCCGTCAGATCCTCACCCTCGACGCCTTCGAGAACGCGATCACCCTCGTGATGGCCCTCGGCGGCTCCACCAACGCGGTGCTGCACCTGCTGGCGATCGCCCGCGAGGCCGGCGTGCCGCTCACCCTCGACGACTTCAACCGCATCGGCGACAAGGTGCCGCACCTGGCCGACATGAAGCCCTTCGGCCGCTTCGTCATGACCGACATCGACCGCATCGGCGGCATCCCGGTCGTCATGCGGGCGCTGCTCGACGCCGGCCTGATGCACGGTGACGCGCTCACCGTCACCGGCAAGACGCTCGCCGAGAACCTCGAGGCGATCGCGCCGCCGGTGCCCGACGGCGAGGTGATCCGCACCCTCGACCGGCCGATCCACCGCACCGGCGGCCTGACGATCCTGCACGGCTCGCTGGCCCCCGAGGGGGCCGTGGTGAAGACGGCTGGCTTCGACGCCGAGGTCTTCGACGGCACCGCTCGCGTCTTCGACCGCGAGCAGGAGGCCATGGCCGCGGTGGCCGAGGGCACGCTCAAGCCCGGCGACATCGTCGTGATCCGGTGGGAGGGCCCCAAGGGCGGCCCCGGCATGCGGGAGATGCTGGCGATCACCGGCGCGATCAAGGGTGCGGGCCTGGGCAAGGACGTCCTGCTGCTCACCGACGGCCGCTTCTCCGGCGGCACCACCGGGCTCTGCATCGGCCACGTCGCCCCGGAGGCGGCGGTCGGCGGCCCGATCGCCCTAGTCGAGGACGGCGACCGAATCGTGGTCGACATCGTGAACCGCCGCCTCGACCTGATGGTCGACGACGAGGTGCTCGACACGCGCCGTGCGGCCTGGACGCCGCACGAGCAGGCCTTCAACTACGGCGTGCTGGGCAAGTACGCCAAGCTCGTGGGCTCTGCGGCCAACGGTGCCGTCTGCGTCTAGCGTGCCGGGTAACCGAAGTCCTGGGTGAACCACATCTTGTGGTGCTTGGTGTCGAAGTAGACGTCGATGCCGATGTCGCGGTAGCTGCCAAGGATGTTGAGCCGGTGGCCGTCGTTGGGCGCCTTCTCCTCGAACATCAGCTTCTCCAGTCCGGTGAGCGCGCTGAGGGTCTGGCTGGAGCTCCAGCCGATGTTCTCCGCAGCGCGTGACCACTTGTAGCCGGCCCGGGAGATCCGGGTGCTGAAGCCGGCCTCGCCCGGCAGCTGATGGGACATGGAGTTGTCCTTGGCCATCATCAGGTTGTGCTGGTGGGCGCTGCTGACCAGCAAGCTGTTCGCCCGCAGTGCGCCCTCGTGATGCGTGGCTCGCTCGGAGTTGAGGAGCTTGAGCATCGACGCGGCGAGCGAGCGCTCCACGCTGGCCGTACTCGGGGCCGTGGCGCTGGCTGGTCCGGCGCCACCGACGGCGATGAGGCCGAGGCAGAGCGGGACCACCGCTGCGAGGCGGCGGAGGTAGGCGGGGGCCATGAGCGAAGTCCCTTGTCGCTAGAACTCAGCAGCTGCGCCCCCGCAAATGCTGCGTGACTAGGACTTTACGCTGATTTCATACTAGGACAAGAGGTTGACCGCGGTTGAACCCGTTGGCGGTGGACGTGTACTGTTCCGGACGTGAGCAAGCTCGTACTTATCCAGGAGCGCGTCCCTCAGGCCTGAACTGCCTGATCGACGCGCTAGCCCTTCGTGCCCCGGCACGAGGGGTTTTTTGTTGGGGAAAAACGGGTTCAGCACCACACCTTCACCACGGGACCACCGAGAGAGAGTGACAAAGCAATGACCGAGACGATCACTGGCGCACAGTCGCTTGTCCGTTCGCTCGAAGAGGTCGGCGCCGAGGTCGTATTCGGTATCCCGGGCGGGGCGATCCTGCCCGCCTACGACCCTCTGTACGACTCCACGAAGGTCCGGCACATCCTCGTCCGCCACGAGCAGGGCGCAGGGCATGCCGCAGAGGGATATGCGCAGGCCTCCGGCAAGGTCGGGGTCTGCATGGCCACCTCGGGGCCCGGGGCCACGAACCTCGTCACCCCCATCGCCGACGCCTACATGGACTCGGTGCCGATGGTGGCCATCACCGGCCAGGTCGCCCGTCCGTCGATCGGCAGCGACGCCTTCCAGGAGGCCGACATCGCCGGGATCACGCTGCCGATCACGAAGCACAACTTCCTCGTGCAGCGTGCCGAGGACATCCCGCAGGCCATCGCCGAGGCGTTCCACCTCGCCTCCACCGGCCGGCCGGGCCCCGTGCTCGTCGACCTGCCGAAGGACATCCTGCAGGAGACGACGACCTTCGACTGGCCGCCGCGGATCGATCTGCCGGGCTACAAGCCGGTGACCCGGCCGCACGGCAAGCAGATCCGCGAGGCCGCCCGGCTCATCGCCGAGGCGCGCCGCCCGGTGCTCTATGTCGGTGGCGGTGTGCTGAAGGCACACGCCTCTGCCGAGCTGCGCCAGCTCGCCGAACTCACCGGCATTCCGGTCGTCACCACGCTGATGGCCCGGGGCGCCTTCCCGGACAGCCATCAGCAGCATCTCGGCATGCCCGGGATGCACGGCTCGGTCGCGGCCGTCACCGCCCTGCAGAAGTCCGACCTGCTGATCACCCTCGGCGCCCGCTTCGACGACCGCGTCACTGGCCGGCTCGACAGCTTCGCCCCCCTGGCCAAGATCATCCACGCCGACATCGACCCGGCCGAGATCGGCAAGAACCGCGAGGCCGACGTGCCGATCGTGGGCGACGTCCGCGAGGTGCTGCGGGACCTGATCCCGGCAGTGCAGGTCGAGTTCGACGCCGACCATCGCGCCGACCTCACCGGCTGGTGGCGCCAGGTCGACAGCTGGCGCGAGACCTACCCGCTGGGCTACGACCAGCCCACCGACGGCTCGCTCGCCCCGCAGTACGTCATCGAGCGGCTCGGTGCCATCGCCGGTCCCGAGGCGATCATCGCCGCGGGCGTCGGGCAGCACCAGATGTGGGCCGCGCAGTTCATCAAGTACGAGAACCCCTACACCTGGCTCAACTCCGGTGGCGCCGGGACGATGGGCTACGCCGTCCCTGCCGCCATGGGTGCCAAGGTCGCGATGCCGGACAAGCTCGTCTGGGCCGTCGACGGTGACGGCTGCTTCCAGATGACCAACCAGGAGCTGGCCACCTGCGCCATCGAGGGCATCCCGATCAAGGTCGCCGTGATCAACAACGGCAACCTCGGCATGGTGCGCCAGTGGCAGACGCTCTTCTACGAGCAGCGCTACTCCAACACCAACCTGAGCACGCACTCCAAGGGCTCCAAGCAGCGGGTGCCGGACTTCGTCAAGCTCGCCGACGCGTTGGGCTGCATCGGCCTGCGCTGCGAGTCGGCCGAGGACGTGGACGCCACCATCGAGAAGGCCATGTCGATCAACGACCAGCCAGTGGTGGTCGACTTCACCGTCGGCGCCGACGCGATGGTCTGGCCGATGGTCGCCGCGGGCACGAGCAACGACGACATCCTCGCCGCCCGGGACCTCCGGCCCGCCTTCGGAGACGAGTAATGCCGACGATCAGCGGAGGCGAGTAGCCATGTGTGAGCTACACCGGCTCGGGTTGCTCGGGGGGATGACGTGGCAGTCGACGGCGTCGTACTACCGGCTGCTCAACGAGGCCGTCCACGACCGGGTGGGCGGTAGTGCCAGCGCCCCCGTCACCATCCACTCCGTCGACTTCGGTGACTTCGAGCCACGGCAGCGAGCCGGGGACTGGGCCGGCCAGGGCAGGATCCTGGCCGAGGCCGCCGCCGCGCTGCAGGCCGGGGGAGCGGAGACGATCGCGCTGGCCACGAACACCCTGCACCTGGTGGCCGACCAGATCCGTGCCGCGATCACAGTGCCCTTCGTCGACCTCGTCGACGTGGTGGCCGAGGCCGTGGCCGAGTACGCCACGGTGGGTCTGCTCGCGACGAACTACACGATGACGAGCGACATGTACCCGAAGCGGATGGCGGACTTCGGCACCCAGGTGATCGTGCCCGAGGCCGCGGAGCGGGAGATCGTCCACAATGTGATCTACGACGAGCTGCAGGTGGGCGTGATCAGCGAGCGGTCCCGCGAGGCCTACCGCGCGATCATGGCCGGCCTGGTGGCTCGTGGCGCGGAGGCGATCGTGCTGGCCTGTACCGAGATCGGCCTGCTCGTCGATGACTCCGACGCCAGCGTGCCGGTGTACGACACCACCGCGCTGCACTGCGCAGTCCTGACCGATTACATGATTCCCGGAGCACTGGCATGAGCGACAACTCGTTAGCGAATGAGGTCCGATGAGCCGCCACACGTTGTCCGTCCTGGTCGAGAACAAGCCGGGTGTGCTCGTGCGCGTCTCCGGCCTGTTCAGCCGCCGCGGCTTCAACATCGAGTCGCTGGCGGTCGGCCCCACCGAACACCCCGAGATCTCCCGGATCACGATCCTCGTCAGCGTCGAGGGCTCGGCGCTCGAGCAGGTCACCAAGCAGCTCAACAAGCTGGTGAATGTCCTCAAGATCGTCGAACTGGAGGAGAAGCAGGCGGTGCAGCGAGAGCTGCTGCTCGTGAAGGTGAAGGCCGACGAGGCCAGCCGCCGC
Source organism: Jatrophihabitans sp. (assembly GCA_025963285.1). Lineage (GTDB taxonomy): Bacteria > Actinomycetota > Actinomycetes > Mycobacteriales > Jatrophihabitantaceae > JAOPUX01. Next base: position 30,399 of record JAOPUX010000054.1, on the reverse strand, counting down.
GACGTCCTGCAGATCGTCGAACTCTTCAAGGCCAAGGTGGCTGACGTCAGCCCCGAGGTCCTCACGATCGAGCTCTCCGGCCGACCTGACAAACTGGAGTCGATGCTCAAGATGCTCGAGCCGTACGGCATCCGCGAGATGGTGCAGTCCGGCATGGTCGCCCTCGGTCGCGGCCCACGCTCCATGACCCAGGCAGCACTGCGTGCTGTCGAACGCCCGGCGTAACGTTTCCGCACCCCCACTATCTGAAAGAGGCACCACGAGCTCATGGCAGTTGAGATCTTCTACGACGACGACGCCGACCTCTCCCTCGTGCAGGGACGCAAGGTCGCCGTGCTCGGCTACGGCAGCCAGGGGCACGCGCACGCGCTGTCGCTGCGCGACTCGGGCGTCGACGTCCGCGTCGGCCTGCCGGAGGGCTCCAAGAGCCGGGCGAAGGCACTCGAGGAGGGGCTGCGCGTCCTGACCCCGTCCGAGGCCTCGGCCGAGGCCGACCTGATCATGGTGCTGGCACCCGACCCGGCGCAGCGCAAGCTCTACGCCGAGTCGATCGAGCCGAACCTCAAGGACGGCGACGCGATCTTCTTCGGCCACGGCTTCAACATCCGCTACGGCTACATCAAGCCGCCGGCGGGCGTTGACGTGGCCATGGTCGCCCCGAAGGGCCCTGGCCACCTCGTGCGGCGCCAGTTCGTCGACGGCAAGGGCGTGCCGGTGCTCGTGGCCGTGGAGCAGGACGCCACGGGCAACGCCTTCCCGCTGGCGCTCTCCTACGCCAAGGGCATCGGTGGCACCCGCGCGGGCGCCATCAAGACCACCTTCACCGAGGAGACCGAGACCGACCTCTTCGGCGAGCAGGCCGTGCTCTGCGGCGGCGCCTCGCAGCTGGTCATGTACGGCTTCGAGGTGCTGACCGAGGCCGGCTACGCCCCCGAGGTGGCCTACTTCGAGTGCCTGCACGAGCTGAAGCTGATCGTCGACCTGATGTACGAGGGTGGCATCGCCAAGCAGCGCTGGTCGGTGTCGGACACCGCCGAGTACGGCGACTACGTCTCCGGCCCGCGGGTCATCGACCCACACGTGAAGGAGAACATGCAGGCCGTCCTGCGTGACATCCAGAACGGCGCGTTCGCCGAGCGCTTCATCGCCGACCAGGACGCGGGCGCGCCGGAGTTCAAGGAGCTGCGCGCCAAGGGCGAGGCTCACCCGATCGAGGAGACCGGGCGCAAGCTCCGTGGCCTGATGAGCTGGGTGCAGACCGGCGACGACGACTACGTCGAAGGCACCGCCGCCCGCTGATCTTCCCTCGATTGTGCAACTTCTGCCGCCGCTAGGGCGGCAGAAGTTGCACAATCGAGTGCTTTAACGCTGGTTCGGGTCGGGGTGCAGGGCGAGGAAGACGGACCAGGCCTGGCCGGAGGGGTCGCTCGGATCGGCGGCGTATTCGTCCAGGAGGTCGGTCAGCCGCTCCTGGAACTCTGCCCACCGTTGGGGGCTCAGCCGCAGGCCGAGGCGCGAGGTGTGCAGCTCGTCCACGCCGACCTGGCCCGCCTCCTCGAGGAACGTGTCGAGCAGGACGCGGTCCCCGACCGGCGTGCTGAGCGTCCACGACTTGCGGGTGGCCAGGTAGGGGATCTCGCGGGAGCCACGCGTGCCGCGGCGTTCCTCCTGCGTGGCGAGGAAACCGGTGTCGACGAGGCGCCGCACGTGGTGCAGGGTGCTGGCCGGGTCCCGGCCGAGGATGCCGGCGATCTCCTTGTTGGTGCGCGGCTCGTGAAGGCAGACCCGCAGGATGCGCATGCGCAGCGTCGAGGCGAGGACCTTGATCTCCTCGTCGGTGGCCTCACGCCTGGCTCCCATGGTCACGACGATAACCGATTGACATTTCCCAATCACTAGCGGCACGCTGAGTCCATGAGCGACGAGCAGCGCCGGGGCGGCCTGTGGCATCACCTCGACTTCCGCCGGCTCTGGATCGGCGAGACAGTCAGCCAGTTCGGCACGATGGTCAGCCAGCTGGCCCTCCCGCTCGTCGCGATCCTGGTGGTGCACGCCTCCACCTTCGAGGTCGGCCTGCTCACGGCCTGCGAGACGCTGGCCTTCCTGCTGGTGGGGCTGCCGGCGGGGGCGTGGGTAGACCGGATGCGCTACCGCTGGGTGTTGATCGTCAACGACCTGGTCCGGGCCGCGGCACTGGGCTCGGTGCCGCTGGCCGCGGCGGTGGCACACGTCAGCATCGGCCAGCTCTATGCGGTGGCCCTGGTGACGAGCGTGAGCACCGTCTTCTTCGATGTCGCGTACCAGTCCTACCTTCCCCAGCTCGTCGACCGCTCCGTGCTGGTGGAGGGGAACGCGAAGCTGCAGGCCAGCGAGTCGATCTCCCAGATCGCCGGCCCCGGTGTCGGCGGTGCGCTGATCGCCGCGCTCACCGCCCCCTACGCCGTGCTGATCGACGCCGCCAGCTTCCTCTGGTCGGCGAGCTGGGTCGCGGCGATCAAGGTCCGCCCGCCCAAGCCGGAGCGGAGGGCCGATCGGCACCTGGGGCGCGAGATCGCCGAGGGCGTGCGCTTCGTGGTGGGCAATCGGCTGCTGCGCGCGATCGCCATGTGCACCGGTTCGTCGAACCTCTTCAGCTCGATGAGCTTCGCGGTGCTCTACGTGCTGCTAGCCCGGCAACTGCACCTCTCGCCGGGCATCCTCGGGCTGCTCACCTCGATCTCGGCGGTGGGCGGGCTGCTCGGGTCGCTCGTCGCGGCGAGGCTCGCCACCCACCTCGGGCAGGGCCCGACCATCCTGCTCGCCACGGCAGTGACGGCGCCCTTCTCGGTGTTCGCGGCCTTCGTGCACCGGGACTGGACCCTCGGCCTCTACGCGTTCGGCCAGCTGCTCTGGTGGATGGGCGCGGTGATCTACAACATCACGCAGGTCAGCTTCCGGCAGGGGCTCTGCCCGCCCGCGCTGCTCGGCCGGATGAATGCCACGATGCGCTTCCTGGTGTGGGGCACCATGCCGATCGGCGGCGTGCTGGGGGGCGCGCTCGGCTCGCTGCTCGGCGTGCGGCAGACGCTCCTCATCGCCGCGATAGGGGGATCGCTGGCCTTCCTGCCGATCCTGCTCTCCCCGCTGCGGACCATGCGAGAGCTGCCGCAGTACGACGGCGTCTCACAGGTTGAGATAGCTGGTCCATTGGTTGAGAGTGAGCACTGAGCCTCGGCTAGGCTCGGCACCATGAAGCTTGCAGTCATCCCAGGCGACGGAATCGGCATCGAGGTCACCGAGCAGGCGCTGCGCGTGCTCGAGGCGGTGCGCCCGGGCGTCGACACCACGCACTACGACCTTGGGGCCGCGCGCTGGCACCGCACCGGGGAGACGCTGCCAGACGGCGTCGTCGACGAGCTCCGCGCCCACGACGCGATCCTGCTCGGCGCGATCGGCGACCCGACGGTGCCCTCCGGCATCCTGGAGCGTGGCCTGCTGCTGCGGCTGCGCTTCGAGCTCGACCAGTACGTCAACCTGCGGCCGTCCAAGCTCTACCCGGGCATGACCTCACCGCTGGCCGGGGACCCGGCCATCGACTTCGTGGTGTTCCGCGAGGGCACTGAGGGCCCGTACACCGGCAACGGCGGCGTGCTGCGACGGGGCACCCCGGCCGAGGTGGCCACCGAGGTCAGCCTCAACACCCGCTTCGGGGCCGAACGTGTCGTGCGGGCCGCCTTCGCCTACGCCCAGACCCGCCCGCGCAAGCACCTGACCCTCGTGCACAAGAACAACGTGCTCGTCTTCGCCGGCGACCTCTGGTTCCGGACCGTGCAGGAGGTCAGCGCGGAGTTCCCCGACGTCACGGTGGCCTACAACCACGTCGACGCCTCGACGATCTACCTGGTCACCGACCCGGGCCGCTACGACGTGATCGTCACCGACAACCTCTTCGGCGACATCATCACCGACCTCGCCGCCGCGGTCTCCGGTGGCATCGGCCTGGCTGCCAGCGGCAACGTCGACCCTTCGCACAACAATCCGTCGATGTTCGAGCCGGTGCACGGCTCGGCCCCGGACATCGCCGGCCAGGGCAAGGCCGACCCCACGGCTGCGGTGCTCTCGGTGTCGATGCTGCTGGCGCACCTCGGCGAGACCGAGGCCGCGGCGAAGGTGGAGGCAGCGGTAGCGGCCGACCTGGCCACCCGCGATGCGAAGAACCCGGGCAGCACCGCCGAGATCGGCGCGCGCCTCGCGGCAGCCGCCGCCGGCTGAGCAGCCGTCGGTGGAACGGCTGCGGGCTACCGGCCGTTGAGCCGGGCTGTCATCGCGGCCCGGCTGTCGACCTCGAGCCGTCGGTAGCAGTCGCCGAGGTGCTTCTCGACGGTCTTGGCCGAGACCCTCAGCTCGCGGGCGATGCCGTCGTTGGTGTAGCCCCGGCTCACCAGCCGGGCGACGTCCTGCTGGCGTGGCGTCAGCAGCGCCCAGCTGTCGGCACTGGGTGCCTCGTCCATACCGAGGCCCGTGGCCAGCGCCGCGCGGGAGGGCACCCCGAGTGCCCGCAGCACCCCGCTGACATGGCTGTGCACCGTCCGCTCGGAGACCCCCAGCGCGCGCGCGATCTGGGCGTTGGTGGAGCCGGCCAGGACGAACTCGGCCACCTCGCGCTCGCGCCGTGACATCGGCTCCTGGGCCACGCCGGTGAAGCGCAGGCCGATGCTGCGCAGGTCGCGACGGGCCAGCATGCTCAGCGACGCCGCACCCATCTGCGTGGCATCGACGCCAGCGTCGCGAAGCCTGGCCTGAGCACCAGCCGGGTCACTGTCGTGCAGCAGCGCACTGCCCGCCATCAGCCGAGCGCGGGTGGCGTCTAGGTGGCCGGAGGTGCCGTGGGCCAGCTCCGCGGCGATCTCGGCCAGGGCAGCGCTGGTGCGGTGATCGCCCTCGGCCACGGCGATGCGCGCGGTGATCCGGTGCAGGGCGGCGGCAGTCATCTCCGAGGAGCCGGTCGGCACCGTTGCAGCCCGGTCGGCCCACGCACGGGCCGCGGCGAGGTCGCTGGTGGTGAGCGCCGCGGTGACGAGCAGTTCGTAGCCGTAGGCCCGGTCGAGGTTCTGCAGGGCAGTCAGCTCCGGGCCGCCGGCACCCGCTAGCAGTAGCTCGCTCGCCCGCACGCCCTGCCCTGCCGCGGCGAGTGCGTAGGCCGAGAGTACGAACGCCCCGCTGACCAGGTAGCCCGGTGGGCAGGCCCCGGCGAAGGACTCCACCTCGTCGACGCACTCGCGCAGCGCGTCGCGGTCCTCGCGCAGGGCGGCGATGTAGGCCAGCGTGCCGCGGAGGACCAGCCGGAGCGCGACGAGGTCGTGGCGCGAGGCCAGCGGCAGGGTCTGCGTGGCCAGTTCGGCCGCCGCGGGCAGGCGGCCCTGGAAGAGCAGCGCGCGGGCCGCCGTCTGGCCGGCGAAGACGCGGTGCGGGTCCTCCGGCGGTAGCACCTCCACCAGCCGCAGTGCCACGCGCTCGGCGACGTCGAGGCGGCCGGTGGACATCCCGGCCTCACCCACCATGCAGACGGCCCAGGCCCCCTCCTGCAGCCGCAGTGGACCGGACGCGGCCACCCGATCGCTGAGCTCGCCGAGATCGGCCTGACTGGTGCCGGCCATGGCGTTGCCGAGGATCCGGACGGCGTTGATCTCGAGCGCGGCGATGCTCCCCTCAGCCACCGGAGGGGCCGATGTCGCGATCGCGATCGCCGCATCGAAGTCGGAGTCCAGGATGTGCGCGAACGCCAGTGCCGCCACCGAGCGTGGGTCGGTGGAGCCGCTCGCCAGCCGCCGCACCGTTGCGGAGTCGCCAGCCAGCAACGGGTGGGTGAAGGCGTCGGGGGACATCGCGATCATCGTGTCAAACCGAAACCACACGCGCGCGCTGGGAATTGACAAAGAATCCGCAATTTCCCTACTTGGCCGGTCGCGGGGCGATGGCCGACCGTAAAGTCTACGACGGAGGGAGCGGGGAGTCTCGGGTCCCCGCCGTGGTGGAGTGCGGTCGGCGCGGAGGGTAGACGCGCCACCCGCCCGCCCGGCATTCGGCGAGCTGGCTCGGCCGCGCTGCCATGACCGACGAGCGGTAGGAAGCGCGCGGCTAGGCGTGCGGCCCCGCGCTGTGGCAGACTGACCGTGTGCAGTTCAGCTCCATCATCATCAGGTAGCGCGCCGGCAGCCAGCAAGACGCCGACGCGCTAGACCCTCCGCCCACTGGCGGGGGGTTTTTTGTTGCCCAGACCGCCTTACGAGAGAAGCAAGCGATGCAGACCGACGCCTTCCACGTCTTCGACACCACGCTGCGTGACGGTGCCCAGCGCGAGGGGATCACCTATTCGGTGGCCGACAAGCTGGCGGTTGCCCGGCTGCTCGACCAGCTCGGCGTGGGGTTCATCGAGGGTGGCTGGCCGGGCGCGATGCCGAAGGACACCGACTTCTTCGCCCGTGCGGCCGACGGGGAGCTGGCGCTGAAGAACGCGGTGCTGGTGGCCTTCGGCGCCACCCGCAAGGCCGGCGTGCGCGTCGAGGACGACGCCCAGGTGCAGGCGCTGCTCGACTCGCGGGCCTCGGTGATCACGCTGGTGGCGAAGTCGTCGGTGTGGCACGTGGAGCAGGCCCTGCGCACGACCCGCGAGGAGAACCTGGCGATGGTGCGCGACACGGTCGCGTTCCTGGTCGCCGAGGGACGGCGGGTCTTCGTCGACTGCGAGCACTTCTTCGACGGCTACGCCCTCGACCGCGACTACGGCGTGCGGCTGCTCGACGTTGCGGCCGCGGCCGGTGCCGACGTCGGCGTGCTCTGCGACACCAACGGCGGCATGCTGCCCATGGGCGTGCACGACGTGGTCACCGACGTCGCCTCGCGGGCCGGGATCCGGCTGGGTATCCACACCCAGGACGACACCGGCTGCGCGGTGGCCAACACCCTGGCTGCGGTCGACGCCGGCGCCACCCACGCCCAGGGCACGGCCAACGGCTACGGCGAGCGCGCCGGCAACGCCAACATCTTCTCCGTCATCGGCGGCCTCGTGCTCAAGATGGGCCGCGACGTGCTCCCCGACGGCTGCCTGGCCGAGATGCAGCGGATCAGCCACGCGATCGCCGAGATCGCCAACCTGGCCCAGGACACCCACGCCCCCTACGTCGGAGCTGCGGCGTTCGCGCACAAGGCAGGGCTGCACGCGTCGGCGATCAAGGTGGCGCCGCTGATGTACAACCACCTCGACCCCGAGGTGGTCGGCAACCGGCAGCGGATCCTCGTCACCGAGATGGCCGGCCGCGCGTCGGTGGAGCTCAAGGCCCGCGAGCTGGGCATCGAGCTGGCCGACCGCCCGGACGTCGTGAGCGCGGTCGTGGAGATCGTCAAGGAGCGGGAGGCCGCCGGCTGGTCCTACGAGTCGGCCGATGCCTCCTTCGAGCTGCTGATCCGCGACCAGCTCGACCCCGACGCGGTCGCTCCGTTCACCGTCGAGTCCTACCGGGTGATCTCCGAGGACGAGGGGTCGGCCGAGGCCCGGGTGAAGCTGGCCGTCGGCGAGCGGAAGGTGATCGCGATCCGCGAGGGCAACGGACCCGTCAATGCCCTCGACCGCGCGCTGCGCAGGGCCCTGCGGCGGGACTACCCGCAGCTGCGCGGGCTGCAGCTGACCGACTACAAGGTGCGGATCATGCCGGGCGCGCAGGGCACCGAGGCGGTCACCCGGGTCCTGATCGAGACCACGAACGGCGAGCGTGAGTGGACCACGGTGGGCGTACACGCCAGCGTCATCGAGGCGTCGTGGCTGGCGCTGCACGACGCCGTGCGCTACGGCCTGCTCTAACCCTCGCTCGTTCCTCGCTCGGGCTCCCGCCAGGCCCGTCCACGCTCCGCGCCCGCCCCATCCGCCAGAGGCGGCGCGGGGCTAGGCGAGGCGGTCGGCGCGGGTGCGGTCCGGCGAGGGGCGCAGGCTGGCCAGCACGCAGGTGCTGCAGTCGTGGGCACAGGCCGCGCCGCCGCCATCGTGGGCGCAGGCCTCGGCGGGGCCCTCCTCGTCGACGACGTGCAGGACGTTCGGGTCGTGCTCGTGGCCGCAGTTGCACAGGGTCGCGTACTCGGGACGGTCGGCCAGGGTGGCCTCGATCGCCGCGTCGAGACGCTGGTCGGCGAGGTCCATCCGGACGCTGCGCATGATGCCCCAGCAGACCAGGCCGAGGAACACGGCGAGCAGTAGCGCGATCACCGCGAAGACCGGCGCAGCGGCCGAAGTGCGGCCGGTGGCGGCCACCGCCCCGACTGCGATGAGGAGTACCGCGAAGAGCCCGACCGTCGCAGCGGCCTGGCGGCGCTTGTCGATCGGGATCGCGGACAACGGGGACGTCATGGCCTCCAGACTAGCTCGCGCGCAGCCGGTGCCCGTTCGTCGGTAGCCTTGGTGATCGTGCGTATAGCCCGCTTCGTTCACCCTGGTTCAGCCACCGCTCCGTCCGGCGTCGCCTGGGGGGTGGTGGAGGGTCCTTCCGGCGCGGGCCTCGACTCCCTGACCGTCTCGGCGATCGACGGCCACCCGTTCAGCCCGTTCGGCTTTACCGGGGATCGCTGGGCGCTGCCCGACGTGCGGATGCTCTCGCCGATCCTGCCCAGCAAGGTGGTGGCGATCGGCAAGAACTACGCCGACCACATCAAGGAGATGGGCGGCGACGCTCCGGAGTCGCCCCTGATCTTCATCAAGCCGTCGACCACGGTGATCGGGGAGGGGGACGCGATCCGGCTGCCCCCGTCCTCGTCCATGGTGCACTTCGAAGGAGAGCTGGCAGCCGTGATCGGCCGGCCGGCTCGCAACGTGACCCGAGAGGCGGCGCTGGACTTCGTGCTCGGCTACGCCTGTGCCAACGACGTGACCGCCCGCGACCAGCAGCGCGCCGACGTCCAGTTCACCCGCGCCAAGAGCTACGACTCGTTCTGCCCGCTCGGCCCGTGGATCGAGACGGTGCTCGACCCGGCCGACCTGCGGATCGTCACCCGGGTGAACGGTGAGGTGAAGCAGGACGGCCGCACCAGCCAGATGATCCACGACCTGCCCGCCCAGATCGCCTTCATCTCCGAGATCATGACGCTGCTTCCCGGTGACGTGATCCTCACCGGCACCCCGGCCGGCGTCGGCCCGATCGTGGCCGGCGACACCGTCACCGTCGAGATCGAGGGCATCGGCACGCTCTCGAACCCGGTGGCCGCGGGTGGCAAGCAGTGACCGCCGCCCGTCCGCCCCGGCTGCGCGTCGCTCCGTCCCCGACCGGTGACCCGCACGTCGGCACGGCTTACATGTCGCTGTTCAACCTCGGCTTCGTGCGCCGGCACGGTGGCTCGTTCGTGCTGCGCATCGAGGACACCGACCGGGCCCGCTTCCAGGCCGACAGCGAGCAGCAGATCTACGACACCCTGCGCTGGCTGGGGCTGACCTGGGACGAGGGGCCCGACATCGGTGGCCCGTACGAGCCGTACCGGCAGTCCGAGCGGCTCGACACCTACCAGCCCTTCGTCGAGCGGCTGATCGCCGACGGGCACGCCTACCACTGCTGGTGCAGCACCGAGCGGCTGGCCGAGATGCGCGACAAGCAGCGGATGAAGAAGCTGCCGACCGGCTACGACCGCCTCTGCCTCGGTAAGACGGAGGAGGAGCGGCGTGCACTGGGCGGTGCCACCGACACGCCGGTGGTGCGCATGCTGATCCCCGACGATGCGCCGCTCACCTTCCTCGACGTCATCCGCGGGGAGGTCTCCGCGCCCCGGCCGGACGACCAGGTGATCCTGAAGGCCGACGGCTTCCCGACGTACCACTTGGCCGTGGTGGTGGACGACCACCTGATGGGCATCACGCACGTGGTCCGCGGCGAGGAGTGGATCTCCTCGACCCCCAAGCACGTGCTGCTCTACCAATGGCTGGGCTTCGAGGCGCCGCAGTTCGCGCACATGCCGCTGCTGCGCAACACCGACAAGTCCAAGATCTCCAAGCGCAAGAACCCGGCGGCCCGGCTGACCTGGTTCGTCGAGCAGGGTTACCTGCCCGAAGCGTTGATCAACTTCTTGGCGCTGCTCGGCTACGGGCAGCCCGGCGAGGAGGAGATCTTCGGCTTCGAGCAGTTCAGCGCTAGCTTCGACTGGTCGCGAGTGAACACCGTCGGCCCGGTCTTCGACCTCAAGAAGCTGGACTGGCTCAACGGCCACTACATCCGGGCGCTGAGCACTGAGGAGCTGGCCGAGCGGCTGGTGGCCTTCGCACAGCTCAGCCAGCCGATCGACGACGACGCTGCCGCGGCGCTCCGGGCCGCCACCCCGCTGGTGCAGGAGCGGATGGAGACGCTCGCGCTCGGGCTCCAGATGCTGCAGTTCCTGATCATCGACGACGCCGACTTCGCGGTGGACGAGATCGCTGCGGTCAAGCAGCTGGGTGACGAGCAGCAGCCCGTCGTCGCGGCGGCGCTGGCAGCCGTCGAGCAGCTGGCGACCTGGGACTCGGCCGCCATCGAGGCAGCGCTGCGGACGGCCCTGGTCGACGGGCTGGGCCTCAAGCCCCGCAACGCCTTCGGCCCGGTACGGGTGGCCGTCACCGGCTCCACGATCTCGCCGCCGCTCTTCGAGTCCCTCGAACTGCTCGGCCGCGAGCGCACCCTGGTCCGGCTCCGAGCCGCCCTCACCTGACGGCGATTGTGCAACTTTCCCCGTCGCCAGAGCGGCGAAAGTTGCACAATCCGGGGCGGCGCTGCGCGCGCCGGTGGTCAGATGCGCGCGGTGCGGTCATAGGGCGGGTCCGGCTGCGCTCGTAGGGTTGGGTTACACCCGTCTGACCCTGAGAGGTACCACGCATGCCTGCTGCCCGCCCCGCCTGGAGTGACGACGAGACCGAGTCGCTGCGCGAGCTCGCCTACGACTTCTTCGCCAAGGAGTGCGCCCCGCACGAGGAGCGCTGGGCACAGCAGCACTTCATCGACCGCGAGATCTGGAACAAGGCAGGCGAGATCGGGCTGCTCTGCCCGTCGATCCCGACCGAGTACGGCGGCGGTGGGGGCACCTTCGCCCACGAGTGCGTGCTCGCCGAGGCGCAGGTCGCGGCGATGGCCCCCGGCTTCGGTGGACTTGTCCACAGCACGATCGTGGCGCACTACATCAACGGCTACGGCACCGAGGAGCAGAAGCAGCGCTGGCTCCACAAGCTGGCAACCGGTGAGCTGGTCGGCGCCATCGCCATGACCGAGCCCGGCACCGGCTCGGACCTGCAGAGCATCAAGAGCAAGGCGATCAAGGACGGCGACCACTACGTCGTCGACGGCTCGAAGACCTTCATCACCAACGGGTACCACGCCAACCTGGTGATCACCGTCGTGAAGACCGATCCGGAGAACGCCGCGGCCGGGATCTCGCTGCTCGTCGTCGAGACCGAGCAGGCCGACGGCTTCGCGCGGGGCCGGGTGCTGAAGAAGATCGGCCAGCACAGCCAGGACACCGCGGAGCTCTTCTACGACGCGGTCCGGGTGCCGGTGGAGAACCTCCTCGGTGGCGTCGAGGGGCAGGGCTTCATCCAGCTCATGCAGCAGCTCCCGCAGGAACGGCTGATCATCGCCGTCTCCGCCCAGGCCGCCACCGAACTCGCGGTCGACCTGACGCTGAAGTACACCAAGGAGCGGCACGCCTTCGGCAAGCCGATCTTCAACTTCCAGAACACCAAGTTCAAGCTCGCCGAGGCCGCCACCACGGTGAAGATCGGCCGCGTCTTCCTCGACGACTGCATCACCAAGCACATCGCCGGCGAGCTCGACATCCCCACCGCGTCGATGGCCAAGTGGTGGCTGACCGAGGAGCAGAACAAGGTCACCAACGAGTGCCTGCAGTTCTTCGGTGGCTACGGCTACATGGAGGAGTACCCCATCTCGCAGCTCTACACCGCGGCCCGCATCCAGAAGATCTACGGCGGCACGAACGAGATCATGAAGGAAATCATCGCGAGGTTCATCTGATGGGTGGGCCGCTGGCCGGGCTGAGGGTCGTCGAGGTCGCCTCGCTGGCGCCCGCCCCGTTCGGCTGCATGATCCTGGCCGACCTCGGCGCCGACGTCCTGCTCGTCAACCGGGCCGGGGGAGCGGCCGGCTTGTCGACCCCGCCCGGGGTCCTCGACCGCGGGCGGCGGTCGATCGCGCTGAACCTCAAGGACCCGGCCGGGGTGGCGGTGCTCAAGCAGCTCGTCGCCGAGGCAGACGTCTTCGTCGAGGGGTTCCGGCCAGGCGTCACCGAGCGGTTGGGGCTCGGGCCCGCTGACCTCGAAGCGGTGAACCCGCGGCTGATCTACGCTCGGATGACGGGCTGGGGCCAGGACGGACCGTTCGCGCAGCGGGCCGGCCACGACATCAACTACATCTCGATCGCCGGCGTGCTGGAGCAGATCGGCCGCGCGAGTGCGCCGCCGACCCCGCCGCTGAACCTGGTCGGCGACTTCGGCGGCGGTGGGCTGCTGATGGTGATGGGCATCCTCGCCGCGCTGCACGAGCGGACGAACTCCGGCCGCGGCCAGGTGGTCGATGCTGCGATGGTCGACGGCGCCGGGCTGCTGATGTCGATGATGTACGGCCTGCGTGCCCAGGGGCTCTGGCAGGACCAGCGCGCCTCCAACATGTTCGACGGCTCCGCGCCGTTCTACGAGTGCTACGAGACCTCCGACGGCAAGTTCATGGCCGTGGGCGGGGTCGAGCCGCAGTTCTTCGCCGAGATGCTGCAGCGGCTGGGACTGGCCGACGAGGAGCTGCCGTTCCACCTCGACCCGACGGGGTGGGTCGCGCTCAAGGAGCGGCTGGCTTCGGTCTTCCTCACCAAGACCCGCGACGAATGGGCAGAGCTCTTCTTCGACTCCGACGCCTGCGTGACCCCGGTTCTCTCGCCATGGGAGGCGCACGAGCACCCGGCCAATGCGGCGCGGGGCAGCTTCGTCGAGGTCGATGGGCTGATCCAGCCCGCTCCGGCGCCGCGGTTCTCGCGGACCCCGGCAGCTGCGCCGGTGCCCCTCGACCACGGCGGGCGCGACCTCGAGGCGGCGCTGGTCGGCTGGGGGATCGGTGCCGACGAGGCGGCCAAGCTCGTGGCCAACGAGGTCGTGACGTAGGTCTCGCCTCACGGCCGGAAAAACTGTAACGTGTTCTCATTCTGTCGCTTCACCTGCGAATGAGGACGGTATCCGCGTGACCGCTCAGCTGAGCTCCGAGACGGCCGCCGGGTCGAGCCAGACCTTCGACCTGACGCACCCCGCCACCGGCGCGCACGTTGGCACCTTTCCGGTGCACACCGCCGCGGACGTCGCCGAGCGGCTGGCCAAGGCGCGGGTCGCCCAGGTCTGGTGGGAGAACCAGGGCTTTGCCGGGCGCAAGAAGCTGATGAACCGCTGGCTTGCCTGGATCGGCCAGCACGCCGACGAGATCTGCGACCTCGGCTACGAGGAGACCGGCAAGACGCGAGGCGACGTGCAGTTCGAGCTGATCGCCTCGCTGGAGGACATCCGCTGGGCCGCCGCCCACGCCGAGCGCGTCCTCAAGGAGCGGCGCGTGGCTCCGGGCGTCGCGATGGCCAACTACTCGGCGCGGGTCGGGTACCGCCCGCTCGGGGTGGCCGGCGTGATCGCTCCCTGGAACTTTCCGCTCTACACGCCCTACTGCGGCATGGCCTACGCCTTGGCCGCGGGCAACGCCGTGATCGTGAAGCCGTCGGAGTTCTCCTCGGCCACCGGCGTCTACGCCGTCGAGTCGTTCTACAAGGCGATCCCGGAGGCCCCGGAGGGGCTGGTCAGCTGGATCACCGGCTTCGGCGAGACGGGCGCGGCGCTGTGCAAGTCCGGCGTCGACAAGCTGGCCTTCACCGGCTCGGTGCCCACCGGCAAGCGGGTGATGGCGGCGTGCGCGGAGAACCTCACCCCGGTGCTGCTCGAGCTCGGCGGCAAGGACGCGACGATCGTGGCCGAGGACGCCGACCTCGATGCTGCGGCGGAGGGCATCGTCTGGGGCGGCCTCTTCCACTCCGGCCAGGGCTGCGTCTGTGTCGAGCGGGTCTACGTCGTGGCCTCGGTACGCGACGACTTCCTGGCGCGCGTGAAGGCGCGGGTCGAAGCAGTGACGGTGGGGCTCGAGCCGGGCAAGGACTACGGCCCGATGACGCTGCCCGCCCAGATCGACATCGTCCGGCGGCACGTCACGGACGCGCTGGCCGCCGGTGCCACGGCGCTGGTCGGCGGCCTCGACTCGATCCACGAGCCCTATATCGACCCGATCGTGCTGGTCGACGTGCCCGAGGACTGCTCGGCCGTGCAGGAGGAGACCTTCGGCCCGGTGATCGTGATCAACACCGTGCCGGATGTCGAGGAGGCGCTGCGCCGGGCCAACGGCACGTCCTTCGGCCTCGGCTCGTCGGTCTTCTCCAAGCACCGTGGTCGCGAGATCGCGGCAAAGATGCGGGCCGGCGGCACCACGATCAACTCGGTGCTGACCTTCGTCGGAATGCCGTCGGTGCCCTTCGGCGGCGTGGGGGACAGCGGCTTCGGGCGCTTCCACGGCGACGACGGCCTGCGCGAGTTCACCTCGCCCAAGGCCACCACGCGCAAGAAGTTCCAGCTGGGCAAGGAGGTCTCGACGTTCCCGCGTCCGGCCGACCAGTACAAGACTCTCGCCGGCTTCATCAAGTTCCGCTACGCCAAGCGGCGCGGGGTCAAGTAGGTTGGCCGTGATCAACTACGAGTAGTGGTCGAATGTGACCACAGTTCCTAGTTGATCACCGGAAAACCTCGTCCACAGGGCCGGCCGATGTCCACAGCTCAGCGTTCGAGGCTGACGCCGCCCGCCGGTCGTTCGATGCTCGCCGGATGGATGACAGGTTCGAGCTACCGCGAGTAGTGACGGTGCCGGTCGCTCGTCGCTTGGACATCTCTCGAGGGCGGGTGCGCTCGGAGATCCGTCGTGGCAACTGGCGGCCGATCTGCCGTGGTGCGGTGCTCACCCGTCCGGAGCGGATCACCAGGGCCGATCTGGCTGCGGTCGGGATCTGGCTCGGCGGCCCGACTTCGGCCCTGAGCGGCTGGGATGCGCTGCGCACGGTGGCACTTGGCGATCGGCAACCTCCCGCTAGTCCGGTGCTCGTCTTGAGCTCGGACCGCGACAACCGGGCTGTCGAGGGCCTCGTCGTGCGCCGCACGGGCCGGGCGTACGCGCGGTCGGTCACCGGGCCCGATACCGAGCCCTACTCGTTGACGCCGGTCGTCCATATCGCGAGAGCAGTCTGCGATGCGGCGCTCGCGTACCAGACGTTCAATCCCGTCCGGGCGCTCGTGACGTCGGCGGTACAGCGGCGCCGCTGCACCCCTGACCAGCTGAGTGACGAGTACCGCGCCGGTCCGCGGGCCGAGAGCCTGTTCCTGCGACTGGCGATCGATGACGTCCTGGATGGCGCACGGTCGATCGCCGAAGCCGTCGCCGCCCGCAAGCTCACTCGTCCTGGCATTCCGCCGTTCGAGTTGAACATCGAGTTCGTCGACCCCTCCGGCGTCCTGCTCCGCTCGCCGGACATCTATTGGCGGGAGTTGCGGGCGGTGCTGGAGGTCGATAGCCGCACGTACCACCGAGACGACGCGGCACAGTGGCACGCGACGATGGCCCGCCACAACTACCTCGCTCGGCACGGCTTCGCCGTCACGCACTATCCACCTGCGGTGATCAACGCACCCAGCGATGCGTGGCTGTGGGAGGTCGCGGACTGGCTGCGCCGCCGGGCGCGGGAGCTCCGAGTTCCGCTGCCGGCGGGGCAGGGACCGCGCCGTGGAGGCTCTCCCGTCGTGATCAAGTAGGAGCTGCGGTCGTATGGAACCACTGCTCCTAGTTGATCACGGCGCTGCCTGGTAGGCCGCGGGGGTGGCACCCGTCCAGCGCTTGAAGGCGCGCCGGAAGGCACTGGGCTCGCTGAAACCCAGCCGTGCGGAGATGTCGTCGACCGCATCCCCGCGGGCCAGGGCGCTGATGGCGGCGTCGCGCAGCAGCTCCTCCTTGATCGCGCCGAGCGAGGTGCCCTCGTCACGCAGCAGCCGACGGACGTGCTGGGGGCTCAGCGACAGCCGCGCGGCGACGTCCTCCGAACTCGGCCACGGCCCGCGCAGCCCCCGCTCGAGGATGCGCCGCACCTGATCGGCCATCGTGGTGCCGTAGTCGCGGCGGCCGAGCAGGTCCGCCGGGGAGTGCTTGAGGTACTCGTCCAGCTCGCGCTCGTCGCGGATGATCGGCAGCGGTAGCAGCTTCGAGTCGAGCACCAGCGCTGCCGACGGGTGGCCGAACTGGATCGGGGCGCCGAAGATCAGGTCGTACTCCGCGGCGTTCTCCGGCTGCTCGTAGGGCAGCTCCACCACCTCGAGCTTGATCCGCTTGCCGATCAGCCAACCGGTGAAGCGGTGGATGAGCAGCAGCATGAAGTCCGTCATCAGGTGGTGCGGATCCTGCACGCCGTCCAGGTGCGCCTCGAGCCGGGTGGTCGACGGACCGACGGTGAGGGTGAAGCGGGGCAGCATCGGCAGGGCGGGCGCGAAGTCGGTGAGGCGCCGGCAGAGGGTCAGCAGATCCGGGGAGGTGATCAGGGCGTAGCAGATCAGCCGGAACGTCCCGCGTGGCACGGGCATCGCGCCGAGGCCGAAGAACTCGTCGTCGCTGAGCCGCCAGAATTCGCGGACCAGTGTGGTCACCTGCCCCGGCGTGCAGCGCGCCCGGTCATCGCCGAGCAGGGCGGGGGAGATGCCGGCCGACCGCAGTGCACCGGCCATGTCGACGCCGCGCGAGTTGCCTATCTCGACGGCGCTGCGCACGAAGGTGACGGGAATCGTCCGGTCCGTCACGACTCCTCCTTCGCCGCTGGCCCCCGCGTTTGGGTCACAGATGCCGCGCACGGCAGTCATATCTTCGCCCGGCTCCGAAACCCTAGCCTCGACGGCATGGCTGAGGATGAAGAGGATGTCTTCGACGTCTCGAAGATCGGCGTGTGGGGCGCGCCCGGCGAGTTCGAGGTGACCACTGAGCGCACTATCGCCTACGCCTCGGCCACCAACGACGAGGCGAAGCAGCACGTGGAGGGCGTCTACGCGCCTCCGGTCTTCGCGGTGGTCCCACCCTTTCAGATGCTGGCCGCTGCGAGCCTGGAGGTCGTGCCGCCGCACCTGATGATGCGCGTGGTCCACGGTGAGCAGGACATCCGCATCCACCGCCCCATCGTCGGTGGTGACCTGCTGACGAGCCGGGCCAAGGTGGTCGGCATCCACGGCAAGTCCTCCGGTGTCGTCGTGAACACCTTCGTCGAGACGCGTGACGCCGCCGAGCACCTGGTCAACGAGCAGTACTTCGCGGCCTTCTTCCGGGGTGGCAAGTGGCCGCACGAGGCCGGCGTGGCCTTCTCCGATCACGACCTCGACCCTGCGCTGCGCGAGACGGCGCCGGCGGCCACCGTCGTGCAGGGCTACGACGCCGACCAGACCTGGCGCTATGCCGAGGTCTCCGGTGACCCGATGCCGATCCACACCGACGAGGAGTTCGCCAAGGCCATGGGCTTCCCGGGGATCATCATCCACGGGCTCTGCACGATGGCCTTCACCTCGCGGGCCGTCATCGGCCACGCCTGCCCGGACGACCCGGAGCGCCTCACCCGCCTCGTCGTCCGCTTCAGCAAGCCGGGCCGGCCTGGCCAGACCATCACGACCTCGCTGTGGGACACCGCTCCCGGGCGCGTCGCCTTCGAGACAGCCAATGACGAAGGGGACCTCCTGATCAAGGACGGCCTCGCCGAGATTGCGGAGTGAGAGCATGACGAATCGAGTGTTCGTGGTCGGCGTCGGCATGACCAAGTTCGAGAAGCCGGGACGGGTCGAGGGCTGGGACTACCCGGCCATGGCGAAGGAGTCCGGTACCAGGGCGCTGGCCGACGCGGGCATCGACTACGACGAGATCCAGGCTGCCTACGTCGGCTACGTCTACGGCGACTCGACCTGTGGTCAGCGCGCCGTCTACGAGCTGGGCATGACCGGCATCCCCGTCATGAACGTCAACAACAACTGTTCGACGGGCTCCACCGCCCTGTTCCTGGCGACCCAGGCGATCCGTTTCGGGCAGTACGACGTGGCGCTGGCGCTCGGCTTCGAGAAGATGCAGCCGGGCTCGCTCACCGTCGGCTTCGAGGACCGCGAGCAGCCGATGATGAAGCACCTCCTGGCGCTGGCCGAGCTGCACGAGTTCGCCATGCCGGCCGCGCCGTACATGTTCGGTGCCGCGGGTCGCGAGCACATGGAGAAGTACGGCAGCACGCCCGAGCAGTTCGCCAAGATCGGCCACAAGAACCACAAGCACTCGGTGAACAACCCCTACGCCCAGTTCCAGACCGAGTACAGCCTCCAGGAGATCCTGGACGCCAAGACGATCTACGCCCCGCTCACCAAGCTGCAGTGCTCCCCGACCTCGGACGGCTCCGCCGCGGCGATCATCGCCAGCGAGCGCTACGTCGACGAGCATGGGCTCTGGGACTCCGCGGTGGAGATCGTGGGCCAGTCGATGGTCACCGACATGCGCAACACCTTCGACGGCACGGCCGCGGCACTGGTCGGTGCCCACATGACAGCAGCGGCGGCGAGGCAGGTCTACGACCAGGCCGGCATCGGCCCCGACGACATCGACGTCATCGAGCTGCACGACTGCTTCAGCGCCAACGAGCTGCTGACCTACGAGGCGCTGCAGCTCTGCGGCGAGGGCGAGGCCGGCAAGCTCATCGACAACGGCGAGACGACCTACGGCGGCAAGTGGGTCGTGAACCCCTCCGGCGGCCTGATCTCCAAGGGGCACCCGCTCGGCGCCACCGGCCTGGCGCAGTGCGCAGAGCTCACCTGGCAGCTGCGTGGCGCCGCCGACAACCGTCAGGTCGCCGACGCCGCAACACCCAGCGGGGTCGCGCTGCAGCACAACATCGGCCTCGGCGGTGCCGTGGTCGTCACCGCCTACCGCCCCGCCAACCGCTGACCTCACAAGGAGAACGGCAATGCCTGAAGCACACGTCACGACCGAACTGCCCACCACGCCGGCCGAGGCCTGGGCGATCCTCTCGGACATGTCCCGGTTCGACGAGTGGATGACCATCCACGACAAGTGGAACACCGAGGTCCCGGCCGTCGTCACCGTCGGAACGAAGGTCACCGAACAGCTCACGATCATGGGCATGACCAACAAGATCGAGTGGACGGTCGAGGAGTTCGACGCCCCGACGTCGCTGAAGATCTCCGGCACGGGGCTCGCCGGCGCGCAGATCTCCTTCACGCTGTCGGTCGGCGGCGAGGGTGACAAGGCAACCGTCACCATCGACGCCACCTTCACCGGCCAGATGATGGTCGGCGCGATCGGAGCGGCGGTGGAGAAGAACGCGGGTCTCGAACTCGAGAAGTCGCTGGCCCAGCTCGCCGAGCTGGTCTCGGGCTGATGGGTACGTTGGACGGTCGCGTCGCGATCATCACCGGAGCGGGCCGCGGTATCGGCCGAGAGCACGCGCTTCTCTTCGCCGCAGAGGGCGCGAGCGTCGTGGTCAATGACCTGGGCGGTGCCAACGACGGCTCGGGCTCCGATGCGGGACCGGCCCAGGAGGTCGTCAACGAGATCCTGGCGTTCGGTGGCAAGGCCGTCGCCAACACCGACAGCGTCTCGGACTGGAAGGGTGCTGAGGCGCTCGTGGCCCAGGCCGTCGAGGAGTTCGGCCGCCTGGACGTCCTGGTGAACAACGCCGGCATCCTGCGCGACGCCTTCATCCCGTCGATGGAGGAGTCGCAGTGGGACTCGGTGATCAACGTGCACCTCAAGGGGCACTTCGCCCCGCTGCACCATGCGGCCGTCTACTGGAAGGCGCAGAGCAAGGCCGGCAACGAGGTCAACGCCTCGGTGATCAACACCGCCTCGGCCTCCGGGACGTTCATGCCCAATGCCGGCCAGGCCAACTACGGTGCGGCCAAGGCCGGCATCTCGGCGATGGCGCTCGTGGCGGCGCTGGAGCTCGAGCGCTACGGCGTACGGGCCAACGCCATCGCGCCGATCGCCCGCACCCGGCTCACGCTGGCCACGCCCGGGATGGGGGCGATCTTCGCCGCGCCCGTCGAGGAGGGCAGCTTCGACGCCTTCAACCCCGACCAGATCTCGCCGCTCGTAGCGTTCTTGGCCTCGGCGCGGTGCCGGATCACGGGTAAGGTCTTCGCCGTCCAGGGTGGTGCGATCAACGAGCTGGTGAACTGGCACCTGGGCCAGGGGATCGAGACCGACAAGCCCTGGACCATCCACGACATCGAGGCAGGAATTGCAGAGTGGTGACCCATGGCTAAGCAGCCTCGTGATCTGTCCGGCAAGGTCATCGTCATCACCGGTGGGGCGCGGGGGATCGGGGCAGCCACTGCCCGAGCCCTGGTGGCCGTCGGCGCCAAGGTCGTCATCGGCGACCTCGACGAGGAGCTCACCCAGAAGGTCGCCGGAGAGATCCGGGCCACCGGATACCGCCTGGACGTCACTGACCACGCCGGCTTCACCAAGGTCCTGGACCAGGTGGAGGCAGATCTCGGTCCGGTCTACGCCCTCGTCAACAACGCCGGGATCATGCCGCTGGCGCTGATCGAGGACGAGTCCGAGGCCACCATGGACCGGCAGCTCGCGATCAACCTCGCGGCTGTCATCCACGGCACCCGCGAGGCGGTGAAGCGGATGAAGCCGCGCCGCAGCGGGCACATCGTCAACGTCGCCTCGCTGGCCGGCAAGCTCGGCACGCCGGGCGCGGCCACCTACTGCGCCACGAAGCATGGCGTGGTCGGGCTCAGCGAGGCCGTCTACTTCGAGCTCAAGCCGTTCAACGTCGACGTCACCTGCATCATGCCGACGATCGTGGCCACCGAACTCGCCGCGGGGCTGAAGAAGTCGGCGCTCAGTGGCCAGGTACAGCCCGAGGACGTCGCGAACGCCATCGTGCGATCGCTGCAGCGGCCGAAGCTGGAGGTCACCGTGCCGGGGTACCTGGGCACGGTCGCCCGCATCGTCCGGGTCTTCCCGCGGCGGGTGGGCGACACCTTCGCCAAGGTCGGCGGCACCGACAAGCTGCTCGCCTCGGCCGCGCACTCGCCGGCCCGCGCCGCCTACGAGGCGCGGGCCGTGGAGTCGGCCCCCGGCATCGCTGAGCTCTGACCGCTCGACGAGGCCAAGGCGGCTCGAGCGCCGGAAGGCGGTTTGGATGCCTCGGCCGACTCCGGTAGAGTTCGACAACGGTTCACGGTGCAGTTCCTAGGCGCCGAACCAATGGGGTATGGGGTAATTGGCAGCCCAACTGATTCTGGTTCAGTTAGTCTAGGTTCGAGTCCTGGTACCCCAGCGCACGACAGCAGGATGAAGTTTCTGGGGCCCCGTCGTCTAGAGGCCCAGGACGCCGCCCTCTCACGGCGGTAGCACGGGTTCGAATCCCGTCGGGGCTACAAACAGTCAGACCCTCCAGTTCGCTGGAGGGTCTGACTGCGTTAACGCCGCCCCTCGTCGAGCGACTTTGTGCGCATGCGCGGGGCCGTGGCGGCCCCTCGGCGCCGCCTGCGCGCACAAAGTCGCCAGGCGCGGGCGCGGCGCCAGGCGCGCGCACAAAGTCGCCGGGCGCGCGCACAAAGTCGCCGGGCGAGGGCGCGGCGCGGGCGCGGTCACGGCCTCAGGGCGCCGGCGAGGACATCGAGGTCGACGTTGCCGCCGCTGAGGATCACGCCCACCCGCGTCCCCGCCAGGGTCTCCCGCAGCGATTCGAGGCCGGCGAAGCCCAGGCAGCCGGTCGGCTCGACGACGAGCTTGGTCGTGGCTGCCAGAGTCCGCATCGCCGCAGTCAGCGCCGCGTCATCGACCGTGACGATGTCGGTGACGCGCTCGGCGATGATCGGGAAGGTCAGCGTGCCGAGCTGCGTCGTCTGGGCGCCGTCGGCGATGGTCTGCGGTGGCTCGATCGTCACGATCCGCCCGGCGCGCAGCGACTGCTGCCCGTCGTTGCCTGCGGCCGGCTCCACCCCGTAGACGCGGCAGCGCGGCGCGAGTGCCCCTGCGGCCAGCAGGGAGCCGGCGAGCAGCCCTCCTCCACCGAGCGGCACCACCAGCGCGTCGAGTGCGCTGACGTCCGCGAAGAGCTCCAGCGCGGCGGTGCCCTGGCCGGCGATCACATCCGGATGGTCGAACGGCGGGATCACGGTGAGGCCCTGCTCGGCGGCGAGGGAGGCCGCGATGGCGGCGCGATCTTCGGTGTAGCGGTCGTAGGGGCGCACCGTGGCCCCGTAGCCGCGGGTGGCGGCCACCTTGCTGCGCGGCGCGTCGTGCGGCATCACGATGGTGGCCGGGATGCCGAGCAGCCGAGCAGCCAGGGCCACCGCCTGCGCGTGGTTACCGGAGGAGAAGGCCACCACACCGCGTGAGCGCTGCTCGGCGTCGAACCGGGCGAGGGCGTTGTAGGCGCCGCGGAACTTGAAGGCCCCGACCCGCTGCAGGTTCTCGCACTTCAGCTCGACGTGCAGCCCCAGCGCGGCATCGATGCGACGCGAGGTCACCACCGGCGTCCGGTTCGCGACCCCGCTCAAGCGCACG
Organism: Jatrophihabitans sp.; assembly: GCA_025963285.1. Lineage (GTDB taxonomy): Bacteria > Actinomycetota > Actinomycetes > Mycobacteriales > Jatrophihabitantaceae > JAOPUX01. The sequence continues at coordinate 7,738 of JAOPUX010000054.1, read as the reverse complement.
GCGGCCTCGGCGACGTCGGCGAAGGTCACCATCTCAGGGCCGCGGTCCGAGCAGGTCCCACTTGTTGCCGGCGATGTCCTTGAACACCGCCACCGAACCGTACGGCTCGTGCCGCGGGGGTGAGGTGAACTCGACCCCGGCGGTGAGCATCCGGTCGTACTGGGCCTGGAAGTCATCGACCCGCAGGAAGAAACCGACGCGCCCGGCGTGCTGCCTGCCGACCACGGCCCGCTGCTCCGGCCCGTCGGCCTGGGCTAGCAGCAGCTGCGTGGCGCCGCCCGGGGGGCCGACGACCACCCAGCGCTTGGGGCGGCCGTCGTTGGTCAGCGAGGGGGTGTCCTCGACGAGCTCGAAACCCAGTACCTCGACGAAGAAGGCGAGCGCGGTGTCGTAGTCGTCGACCACCAGGGCGACGAGGTCGAGGTTCACGACCGGTGACTCTAGGCGACGCGGCGGTCGAAGAACCAGATCGAAAACCAGACGATCCAGCCGAGCGCGACGATGAGCGCGTAGCTGACGAGCCGGTACAGGATCACCGCTGCCGTGGCACTGACGGTGCTGACGCCACCACTGGTCAGCGCGAAGATCATCGCGGCGTCGACCACACCGAGGCCACCGGGCAGCAGCGAGATGCTGGAGGCGCTCATGCCGGCGATGTAGGCGACCATCACCAGGACGATCGTGGAGTTGCCGGCGCCGACTGCCCGGCACGAGGCCAGCAGGCAGACCAGGTCGGCCACCCAGTTCAGCCCGGCGAAGCCGAGGCCGGCCAGCCAGTCCCGGCTGCGCGGCTTGATGGCGGTGAGCTCGACGATGAAGCGCTGCAGCGCGGCCAGACCGCTCTCGGCCGGCCGGTGCATGAGCAGGTTGGCCCGCCGCAGCCCCCGGCTGGCCATCGTCAGCATGATGTCCGAGCCGTGGTGGCGGCGGGTGAGCACCACGGCAGCGGCCACGGCGAGGATCATCACGATGACGATCGCGGAGCTGACACCGCCGCTACCGGCCAGCACCGCGCAGGTGATCGCCAGCAGTGCGAAGGACGCCGTGCTGAGCACTCCCGAGGCAATCACCGTGAAGCCGGCGGCAGGCACCGTGGCGCCCCACGAGCGGAGCCGCCGGAAGACGTAGGCCGACGAGAGGGCGGCACCACCGGGCAGCGTGACGCTGACGGCGTTGGCCGCATAGGTGAGGGCCACCATCTGCCGCACCGACACCCGCGGCCCGCCGGTGAGCAGCATCCGGCGCTGCACCCGGGCGAAGGCGCCCATCGAGACCAGCTCGGCGAGCACCGCGACCGCCAGCCAGCGCAGGTCGGGGCTGGTGAGCGCGCTGCCGGCCCTGGCCAGGTACGGCCCGAGGACGAAGCCCTCGACCACGAGCATGGCCACCAGAACGACAATGAGCGCCACCCGCCAGATCCGCCGGGCGATCGGCTTCGGCCGCGCCGGAGCCAGGGCCTCGACGATCTCCGCAGCCTCTTCGACAGCGGCCTCGAGCGCCTCCTCGGCGGCCTCCTGGACGAGTACCTCGAAGGCCTCGTCGGTGTCGTCGCGACGGGACCGGCCGGGCTCGAGGTCGTCAGGTGCGGGATCGTCGCGCGCCGGGCAGAGGGACGTCATGCGTAGACGGCTTCCGACGCGCCGGTGAGCCAGCGGCTGGCCAGCGTGTAGCCGTCGTTGATCAGCCGGCGGCTCTCGCGGAAGTCGAGTGGGTTCGAGGCCGGGCTCGTGGCGGCCGGCAGCAGATGCACCTCGCCCTGCGCTGCACTGGCATCGCGGCGTGCTGTGGCGTCGAGGATCTGCCCGAGGGCGTGGTAGGCCATCGCGAGCGGGCCGTGCGGGGGAGCCCCCGTGTCGTCGGAGATGGCGGCCGGGAGCACATAGCAGCGCTGCGCCCCGAGTGCCTCGGCCTGCAGGACCGGGATGTCGGCGGAGACGCCGCCATCGATGAGCTGCTGACTGCCGTACGGCACCGGCGCGTAGATGCCGGGGAAGGCCGAGGAGGCCAGCAGGGCGGTGACGCTGTCACCCTGGGAGAGCACGACGGGCGCGGCGGTCATCAGATCGGTGGCCACCACATGTGCGGGCAGGCCCGTCTCTTCGAGCCGGGGCGCGACCATGCCGCGACTGAGCAGGTCGATCAGCGGCGAGGCGTCGAGCAGGCCGTCACGGCGGCCGACGAGCGCGCGGGCCAGCACCGGCAGCGACAGGCGGGCCACGTTGCGCCAGCGCAGCGTCAGCCAGAGCTCCTCGAGCCGGTTCAGCCCGCGCGGCGTGGGGTCGGTGGCGTAGGCCACCGCGTTCAGGGCCCCTGCCGAGGAGCCGATCACGAGATCCGGCCGGATACCGGCCTCGGTGAGCGCGCGCAGCATGCCCACCTGCGGGGCGCTGAGGCTGCCGCCGCCTTGGAAGACGAACGCGGTGACCGGCTCGGAGACTCCGAGACCCTCGGAGGCTACGGAACCGGGGGCGGTGGACTCACTCATCTTCGCCTCCGGTTCGCCGTACTTCGAGCTCTCTCAGTCACGAAGGCAAACCTATCGCGGAGTATTCCCGCGTTCAGGCAATTTTCCGCTGATCGGTGCTACTTCCACACCCGGACGTAGTCGACGTAGGTCGTTGCCGGTAGCTGGGTTCGCTGGCTCGGCCCGTTGCGGGTGACCCCGATGGCCTGGGTCAGGTTCAGCATGAAGGGCATGTTGAAGGGCGCGGGTGCGGCAAGCCCTCCGGACGGGTGCGGGGCGTCATGCACGCAGACGGTGCCGTCGACACTGATCGTGATGCCGGCCGGGGTCCAGAGCGCGGTGTAGGTGTGGAAGGCGCCGACCTTGATGACGCAGTTTCGGTTGGTGACGTCCGGGTCGCTGCCCCTCGGCCGGTAGTGGATGTCGGGGATCGCGAGGTGGGCGTAGTCGGAGTAGTTCTCCGCGATGTCGATCTCGCCGGAGCGCGGCCAGTTGCCGTACCGGGTGGCGTTCACCGGGTAGAGCCACAGGCTCGACTGCAGCCCGCCGATCACACTGGCCGGGAAGAGCGCGCGCACGGAGAAGAGGCCGTAGGTCTGGCCGAAGTGCCCGAGGCTGGTGACCGACCCGCTGGTATACCTCGTGTAGTAGACGCCGACGGGCTTCGCGCAGCGAATGCTCGCGTTGAGGCGTCGGCTGCTGAGGGCGAGGTAGCCGTTGGCCTCGGAGACGTTGCCGGCCGTGAAGCATTCGGTGCCGGAGTGGTAGCCCGAGTCGGCCGTCGTGACCACCGACCACTTGGTCCTGTCGATCGATGCCGCGGTGAACTCGTCGTCGAAGGTGCAGACCCAGGGTTTGCCCGCGCTCTTCCAGACCGTCGCACCGCAGGACGGCGACGCGCTGGCCGAGGCCGAGGTGGCTGCGGCTGTCACGGCACCCACCGGAAGTGCGCACAGTGCGGTGAATAAGGCCGCAAGGAATCGCCGAGTCGACCTGTGCATACATTCTCCAGCGGTGAAGGCCGAAACCGAAGAAAAGCCCGGCGGCTGCAGTCTAATTTTACCGGCAATTGACAACGTGCCAATTGCCTAGGAAACACCCCATTGTGCGTCCTCGAGACCGTAAGCCAGCCGGAGGAGAACAGCTTCGTCACCCAACTTCGCCGAGAGATGCGCCCCGATCGGAACTCCTTCGGCGCTACGTCCAGCCGGGATTGCGATCGCGGGCCCGCCGCTCACGTTGTTCAACGGCGTGAAGGCCACGTAGTTACGCAGCCGATCCATCAATTGTTCAAACGGTTGTTGCGGGCTCAGATAACCGATCTTCGGAGGTACGTGGGAAAGCACCGGAGAAAGGATCGCGTCGTGCGCGGCGAAGGCGGCTTCATAATCGGCTTGAGCTTTTTTCAGCCGCCGCAGCGCGCCCGGTGCGGAGAGGAGGTGGCGCTGGAATTGGCTGCGTAGGCCGAGGGTGAGGCCGTCGGCCCGTTTCGCGTTGAAATGCCGATCGATCAGCAACCGGGCGGTCCGGGTGGAGAGGAACGCGAGCATGGCCCAGTAGGCGACGAAGTCGTCGGCGAACTGGGTGTCGATCGGGATCGCGGCGACGTCGACGTAGTGGCCCATGGCCTCCAGCGTCTTGGCGGTGCGCTCGACCGCCGCGCGTGTCTCGGAGTCGGTGACGGCGCCGGACGGGGAGTCGATGACGAGGCCGATCCGCAGCGGCTGCGAGCCGGCCGACTGCACGTGCCCGATCGGGAGCAGCGCCTTCGCCGGCGCGTACTGCTCACAGGCCGCGGCGTAGGCGGCGGTGTCGCGGACGCTGCGGGTGACCACGCCCTCTGCCACCACGTTGATCGGCAGTGACTTGGCCTGCGGGCCGTCGGCGAAGCGGCCGCGGCTCGGTTTGAGGCCGACGAGGCCGTTGCAGGCGGCCGGGATCCGGATCGAGCCGCCGCCGTCGTTGGCGTGGGAGATCGGCACGGCGCCGGCCGCGACGAGGGCGCCGCTGCCGCCGGAGGAGGCCCCCGGTGAGTAGTCGGTGTTCCAGGGATTGCGCACCGGCTCGTCGAAGCGGTACTCGGTGGCGGCATTGAAGCCGAACTCCGGCAGCCGGGTCTTGCCCAGCACCACCATGCCGCTGGCCAGGTACTGGGTGGTCACCGGTGAGTCATGCTTGGCCGGCTTGGCCACGAAGCAGGCGGTGCCGTGGTTGGTGGGCAGCCCGAGCACGTCGGTGTTGTCCTTGATGAAGGTCGGCACCCCGGCCAGCAGCGTGTCGGTATCGACGCGGGTGGCTCGCGCCCGGTCGTACGCGCGCACCTGCACGGCGTGCAACTCGGGGTCGACCGCCTCCACCCGGGCGATGGCGGCCTCGATCAGCTCCGCGGGGCTGCGCTCACCGGAGCGAACGAGCGCGGCCAGCGCGACACCGTCGTGCTCGCCCAGGGCGTCGTCGAAATAGGCATGAACCTGAGGTCGAGGATGCGTCACGCGCGAAGACTAACCCGCCAGGATCAGCGCTGCAGCGTGCTCGCCGATCATCATCGAGGCGGCGTTGGTGTTGCCCCCGACGATGCTCGGCATGATCGAGGCGTCGGCCACCCGGAGCCCCTCGATGCCGCGTACTCGCAGCTGCGGATCGACCACCGCACGCTCGTCGACGCCCATCCGGCAGGTGCCGACCGGGTGGTACACCGTCGTGGCGCGGTTGAGCACCTCGTTCGCGAGGTCGGCGCGGGTCGCGTACTTCGGGCCGGGCTCGATCTCACCGTGCACGCCGGAGGAGATGCCTCGGGCCGCCATCGTCTCGCGGATCGTCTCCATGCCGGCTACCAGCACGTCGATGTCGGCCTGCTCGTCGAGGTAGTTGGGGTCGATCGCCGGGGCGGCGAGCGGGTCGGCGGAGGTGAGGCGCACCGTGCCGCGGCTCTTCGGGAAGATCAGGGTCGACATGATCGTCAGGGCCTGGCGAGGGTCGGGACGGTGCCGGATCGGGGCATCCTGGTTGGGGCCGGGGTAGCTCCACGGCAGCACGTGCAGCTGCAGGTCAGGGATCTCGGTGGCGTGCGGCGTGCGCACGAAGGCCACCACCTCGAAGACGCTGCGCGCCAGCCAGGTGCTGTCCTTCTTGAGGTTCTCCTTGACGAAGGCCCGGGCGAAGTAGGCCGGCGATGCCTTGCGGATCGCGGTCGGCATCGCGAAGGTCAGCGGGACGAAGAGGTGGTCGTGGAGGTTGTCACCCACCGGCAGGTCGGCGGCCACGTCGATACCGAAGGCGCGCAGGTGGTCGGCGGGGCCGACGCCGGAGAGCATCAGCAGCTGGGGCGAGCCGAACGTGCCGCCGCTGACGATCACCTCGCGGCTGGCCCGCAGGATCGAGCGGCCGCCCTTGGTGAGGATCTCGACGCCGGTGGCGCGGCCGTTCTCGATCACGACGCGGGCCACCTGCGTGTTCGGCAGCACGGTCAGGTTGGCGGGACGGTCGTCGAGGTAGCCCACGGCGGTACTCGAGCGCAGCCCCTTGGAGTTGCTCTGCTGGAAGAGCGAGACGCCCTCCTGATCGGCGCCGTTGTAGTCCGGGTTCCTCGCGGTGCCGGTGGTGGTGGCCAGCGCGTCCATGAAGGCCTCGGAGGCGGGCGTGAGCTCGCGAGCCCGGATCACCTTGATCGGGCCGGAGGTGCCGCGGTAGTCGTCGCCGCCGCCCTCGAAGGACTCGAACTTCTTGAAGCTCGGCAGGACGTCCTGGAACGACCACCCGGTGTTGCCCTCGGCGGCCCAGTCGTCGAAGTTCTTGTGGTTGCCACGCACGAAGACCATGCCGTTGATCGAACTCGAGCCGCCGAGCACCTTGCCGTGCGTCTGCGGGATCTTGCGGCCCAGCGCGTGCTTCTGCTCGACGGTGTAATGGCCCCAGTCGACCTTCGCCTTGAGCTTCGGCTCGGCGTGCATCGGGCCGATCATTCCGGGCTTGCGCACGAGTTGCATGTTGTCCCTGCGACCGGCCTCGATCAGGGTGACCTTCGCACCGGAGTCGGCCAGGCGGCGGGCGATGATGCTGCCGGCACTACCTGATCCGACGACGATGTAGTCGGCAGTCTCGTCCACGGGGCTCCTCGGCAGATCAGCGTCGATGCCCGCGATCAGGTCGCGGGCTACGAGGAATCTAACGCGGGTGGGAGCAGCAAACAAGAACAAGTTCTAGTTTGCTGCGGCGATGACCTTCGCGTACAGCGCGTCGAGTTCGACGAGTGCAGCCTCGTCGGCGGGGGAGAGGTCGGCGAGCAGCCTCGCCCTGTCCTGACGCACTGCCGACGGCCGCGAGACCATCGCGTCGAACCGGCCCTGCGGCGCGAAGATCTCGGTGGCGTCGTCGATCATCTTCGCCACCGCGGCCTCGCCCTCGGGCGTGCTCACCCACGGCGCGAAGTGTGTGCCGAACCGTTCGTTGCAGCGGTTGATCACCGCGCCCATGTCCGTGATGACGTCGGCGAAGGGCACCACCAGCACCTTGTCGACGAAGGCCAGCACCGGCTCGTAGTAGCGGCGGTAGGCAGCGATCGAGGCGGCGACGGCGACGTCGGGCTCGAAGTGCCGGGCGGAGGCGATGGCGTCACGCGGGGGGCGGATCAGCACGATCGTCGGCAGCCCCCGCTTGGCCCCGAGCTCGGGCATCCGGTGGCTGTGCGCGTGGGTGGAGATCGGCAGGTCGTAGCCATTGGCGTACTGGAAGGTGGCCCGTGCGTAGGAGTTGCCGGAGCGGGGATAGCCGTCCATCACCAGCGCGCAGTCCTTGGTGACCCGGCCGGTGCGCATGGCTGGGTCGATGGCGCAGAAGAGCTCCGAGATCACCGGGGTGTCGAGCAGGAAGAGGTGCAGCCGGAGCCGTCTTGCGGGGCTGATCGTGCGACGGACGAGGGAGCGGGGATTCAGTGCACGAGGAGCCACGGCTGCTGATGCTACCGAGGACCGGCCCTGCGGGATCGGGGCCGCCCGGCGGGCCTGATCCCGCGCGTCACGTCGCCGGGGACTTGCTGACCCGCAGCGTTCCGCTCACGTAGGTGATCGTGTAGTCGGGGCTGGTGAGGCCGCTGACGTGGACGACGTAGTTGCCGACCGGGCTCGTCGGGCTCGAGGTGTAGTGCACCGGGACGCCGTCCTGGGTCAGCGTTATCGAGACGGCGAACAGGGGCGATCCGGCGACCTCGGCCGGGGCAGCGGTTGCCTGGCCGTTGTAGGTGAGGGTGAAGGCCGGGTCGTCCTGGCCGACGAAGCG